>CAZPWD010000253.1:0-3696 GCA_964590025.1 uncultured Nitrospira sp. | reverse complement strand
TTTCCGTAGCCTGCTAACTGATTCCTCTTCGTATCGATTACGCGGAGCCTGATGATGACTAAGCAACTTCGTACGATCTCCGATGGTAAGCCTCGCTGCGGATGGGTCGGTGGCATACCGCATTTCATCGCCTATCATGACCATGAGTGGGGGGTGCCGATTCACGATGACCGGAAGCATTTCGAGATGTTGCTGTTGGAAGGCGCACAGGCGGGTCTTACGTGGGAAACAATCTTGCTGCGGCGGGATGGCTATCGTCGAGCGTTTGCGGAGTTCGATCCGAAGAAGGTGGAGCGATTCACGGCGAAGAAAAAAGCCGTGCTGCTGAAGAATCCCGGCATCATCCGCAACCGGCTCAAAATCGACTCGGCGGTGACCAACGCGCAGGCGTTTCTCACTGTACGGGAGGAGTTCGGTTCGTTCGATCGCTACGTCTGGCAGTTCGTGGGAGGGAAACCGATCGTGAATCGCTGGGCCAGGATGGCTCAGGTGCCAGCGACGAGCGCGGTCAGCGATGCATTGTCGAAGGATCTCAAGAAGCGTGGTTTCCGGTTTGTCGGCAGCACGATCGTCTATGCCTACATGCAGGCGGTTGGGCTCGTGAACGATCACACGACGGAGTGCTTCATCCGTGCTCGTCGCTAGCAGGCTGTTGAAAAAGCCCGCCAGCATCGTTCTCGCATCGCTCAGAGGCTCAACGTACGGGACGAAGTACGATTCGCCTCTTCGCTCGCTGCGGCCTTGCTGGACGGCCTTTTTGAACAGCCTGCGGGTTCTGCTGGAGCCGTGCATGACTTCCTTCAGCCCTATGTTTGTTCGTGGCCAGAATGGTTTTTCGACACCCTGCTAGCAGTTGGCGCATGGCAGTAGTCGTTGTTTCCCGTCAGCACAGGGAGGCAGCCTGATCATGAAGACGATGTCGGTGCGTTGCTGCATTGCGGGAGGTGGCCCGGCCGGGATGATGCTGGGGCTGCTGCTGGCACGTGCAGGCGTTGACGTTGTCGTGTTAGAGAAACACGCCGATTTTTTCCGTGATTTCCGTGGCGACACCATCCACCCCTCTACCCTGGAGGTCGTGCATGAACTGGGATTGCTGGAGCGGTTGCTGACGTTGCCGCATCAGAAAGTGTCGCGGATCAACGGGCAGTTCGGCGATCTGGCGCTGACGGTCGCGGATTTCTCGTCTCTCTCGACGCAGTGTCGCTTTGTCGCCTTCATGCCGCAATGGGACTTTTTGAACTTTCTCGCCGAAGAGGCGGCGTGTTATTCGACGTTTCAGCTGCGGAGGCAAGCTGATGTGACGGGTCTTATCGAAGAGTCGGGCTCTGTGGTGGGACTCCGGGCGAACACTCCAGATGGTCCACTCGAGGTGCGCGCGAGTCTTGTCGTGGGAGCGGACGGGCGGCACTCGGTCGTTCGTGCGAAGGCCGGCCTCTCGATCGAAGAATTCGGCGCGCCCATGGATGTCCTGTGGTTCCGCCTTTCCCGGCAGCCAAGCGATCCAGGAGATCCCATAGGCCGTTTCGACGCCGGTCGGATCTTCATCATGCTGAACAGGGGCGACTATTGGCAGTGCGGCTTCGTGATCCCAAAGGGATCGCGAGATCAACTTCAGGGGCAAGGGCTGCCGGCATTTCGTGATGCTGTCGCACAGCTCGCGCCGTTCATGGCCGACCGTGTCGGCGAACTCCACGACTGGGAGCCGATCAAGCTACTGACGGTTCAAGTCGACCGGTTGCGCCGGTGGTATCGTCCTGGTCTCCTCTGTATCGGTGATGCCGCGCATGCGATGTCTCCGCTCGGTGGTGTCGGGATCAACCTGGCCATCCAGGATGCGGTTGCGACGGCGAATCTGCTGACTGCGCCGCTACGTGCGGGGCAACTGACAGTTCAGGACCTCCAGCGGGTCCAGCAGCGGCGTGAGTGGCCGACCCGCATGACGCAACGAGTGCAGCTCATGATTCAGAATCGAGTCATCAGGCGCGTCCTCACCGATAGGGACAGGTTCTCGCCGCCATTCGCAATCCGACTGCTGGCGTTGGTTCCGTTCCTCCGCCGGATTCCCGCTCGGATGATCGGACTCGGATTCCGACCGGAGCATGTGCATACGTTCGACACAAAGACTCCGCACGCGTTGGCGACAGACGTATCGCACTAACAGCGGTTTCTCTGGTTCATCTGGTTTGTTTTGTTCATCTGGTGTATCTGGTTCAACCAAATAAACGAGACAAACCAAACAAACCAGAGCAACCAGCCGGTTCCCGCGCTTCGCGCGACACGGCTTGCGTCCTTTCCGGGAATTCTCCGTCTATAGAGGTAAGGGGAGGCACGGTGCCTTTCCATCCACTCGAAGGGAGAACCCCATGAGACCTCATCTTTCTCTCGATGTGCGAAACGTGCCCGCCTCGGTTGAGTTCTATCAGAAGGTCTTTGATGTGGCGCCGCAGAAGCAGACGACGGACTATGCCAAGTTCGATCTGACGGCGCCGGCGCTGAACTTATCGCTCGTGTCGTCCACCGGCAGGGTGAGCGCGGTGAACCATCTCGGCATTGAAGTTGAATCCGCCGATGACATCGCGATGTGGAAACAGCGGCTACTAGAACGGGGCATCCTCGAAAAGGTCGAGGAGGGGACGGAATGTTGCTTCGCGCGGCTGGACAAACTCTGGTTTACCGATCCGGACGGCAATCCCTGGGAAGTCTTTATGGTCCATGAGCAGTTGGCTGTCACAGGAACGCTGAAGAATACCGGCTGTTGTGTGCCGAAGAGCAGCGGGGTGGCCCAGCGGGCTGCTTGCGCTGCTTCGTAAAGGGAGCTACCGTATGGACAGACACCAGGGCACGATGAGCATGATACCAGACAGTCAGAATATCTGGATCGAGGTCCAGCGCGGTCTTCGAGCCTTCATTGCGAAACGCGTGGCCGATGAGGCATCAGTGGAGGATCTTTTGCAGGAGGTCTTCGTGCGGATGCAGCGAGGGCTCGGCGGGCTGAAGAAGGAAAGTCGGCTGGTGTCGTGGATCTATCAGATTGCGCGGCATGTGATCATCGATTATTACCGTGCGCGAGACCGGCACCCTGAGCGGCCGGTCGGTCTTGCGAGCGATCTTGAGACTTTTTATCCTGCCTCCCTGCCTGTGGAGTCGTCTGAGGGTTCCGGCCAACTCCGCACCGAGTTGGCTGGCTGCCTCCGTCCCATGATTGAGCGGTTGTCCGAGGACTACCGGCAGGCTGTCACCTTAGTCGATCTTGAGGGCCTGGCTCAGCATGAGGCGGCGGCGCGGCTTGGTCTGTCGGTCTCGGGGATGAAGTCGCGTGTTCAGCGGGGGCGTCGTCAATTGAAGGGGATGTTGGAAGCCTGTTGTACGATCGAACTCGACCAACGCCGCGGCGTGGTTGACTACGATGTGCGGAACCAGCAGGCCAATTCCTGCCGAGACCGACCTGACTGCGGCGTCCTCGATACCCGTGAAACGTAAAACGTAAGAAGGCGGAGCTGATAGCTTATGGCCAATGGCGTATAGCACGAACAAAGAAAGTCCTGTCTTTTCCGCACATGCTCTCGCCATAAGCTATTCGCCATATGCTCTTTTCTTCGGACGAGAGACGAACCGTTTCTTATTGGTTGGAGCTCTCCGACGAGCTGACGAAGGATTTGCGGTAGCCGGTTACCTTTTCCAAATATTGGCGGGTTT
>CAZPWD010000252.1:2430-3705 GCA_964590025.1 uncultured Nitrospira sp. | reverse complement strand
AATTGTCTCCCGGTTCCCCGCGTGAATAGGCAGTCTAGTAGAGAGCTTCACACCCTGTCAACCGGGGCTTTTGCGACATGTGGATCGTTCTTTTTTCTCCTTCGCCGACTACCCTGTAGCGTGCTGCGGAGCGCTTCATTCTACTGGAATCAGAGGGGCTGCCTACTGTTTACACAGACGCTATTCCACAATTGCACATCGACGCAGCGCCTGTCCCATTGCGAATTGACACCCTCGCCCCCTCGTCTCTAGAATGCCAAAATGATGAACGAGCGTTTCCTCAAAGCCTGCCGGCGTGAGCCGGTCGATTGTACGCCGGTCTGGTTCATGCGCCAGGCGGGTCGGTATATGGCAGAATATCGTGCGCTCCGCGCGAAGCATTCGATCCTCGAGTTGTGCAAGACGCCCGAGTTGGCGGCGCAGGTCACGCTCCAGCCGATCGATCGCTTTCCGCTCGATGCGGCCATCATTTTTGCCGACATCCTGTTGCCGCTTGAACCGATGGGTCTCAGCCTGGAGTTTGCGCAAGGCGAGGGACCTGTGATCCATAATCCGGTGCGAGACCAGGCGGACGTCGAACGACTCAACGTCATTGATGGAGGCGAACTCGAGTATGTAGCCGAAGCCATCCGTCAGGTTCGACGCGCCTTGAACGGTCGGGTGCCCCTGATTGGATTTGCCGGGGCGCCGTTCACGCTCGCGAGTTATGCGATCGAGGGCGGAAGCTCGCGGAACTATCTCCTTACCAAGCAGTTGATGTATTGCGAGCCGAAGGCGTGGCACCAACTCATGGACAAGTTTGCGCGAGTGATCACCGGCTATCTGCGGCGGCAGATCAAGGCTGGCGCGCAGGCGATTCAGTTGTTCGATAGTTGGGTGGGTTGCCTCTCGGTCGGCGACTATGTCGAATATGTGCTACCGCATGTCCAATTGATCTTTGAGGGGCTGAAGCGGGAAGGCGTGCCGATGATTCATTTCGGCACGGGTACTTCGGCGATGCTGCGTCAGATGCGAGAAGCGGGCGGGGATGTTATCGGGGTCGACTGGCGCATCCATCTCGATGAGGCCTGGGCGACTGTGGGACATGACGTGGCGGTACAGGGGAATCTCGATCCCTTAACGTTGTTTGCGCCGTTGCATGAAATCGAACGGCGCGTGGCAGATATTCTGCGCCGGGCCGGCGGACGTTCAGGGCATATCTTCAATCTGGGCCATGGAATCTTGCCGACGACTCCGATAGAACATGTGGCCGCGACAATTGACATGGTGCACAAG
>CAZPWD010000252.1:0-2330 GCA_964590025.1 uncultured Nitrospira sp. | reverse complement strand
ATGGCGATGGGTGGGCCGGATAGTCTGGAGAATGTGGAGCCGTTCCTGCTCGATGTGCGAAATGGTCGTCCCACGCCGCCCGAACTTGTTGAAGAGATTCGGGAACGGTATCGGGCAACGGGCGGGAAGTCGCCGGCGGTCGGGATCACCAAAGATGTGGCAACCAAGCTCCAGCAGCGGTTGAATGAGTCCGGTGGCGAGCGGTATCAGGTCTACGTCGGGTTACGGCATTGGCATCCGTTTATCAAGGAGGCCTATGCCGAGTTGCTCGGCGACGCTCCCGAATATATCATCGGTCTCTGTCTGGCTCCGCAACAGTCCTCTCTGAGCACCGGGGCCTATCAGAAGAAAGTTGAAGAGGCACGGTCTGCGCTGCAGAGTACCTGCCCAGTGAGTTACGTCGGCAGTTGGCACCGGCATCCCGGACTGATTGCAGCGATCGTCGAGAATATCCACCAGGCGCTGCTGAAGTTCCCTCCCGACGTGTGGGCGACGGTGCCGGTCCTCTTTACGGCCCACAGCCTTCCGGAGCGTATCGTCGCGATGAAGGATCCCTATCCCGACGAGGTGCAAGGCACGGTTGAGGCGGTGACGGCGCTGCTGGGCGGCAGGCCCACGCTCTTTGCCTACCAAAGCCAGGGCCGATCGGGAGAAAAATGGCTGGGGCCGACCGTGGAGTCGGTGGTGGAAGAGCTGGCTCGCGAGGGGCATCGACAGGTACTGGTGGCGCCGATCGGCTTTCTCTGTGACCATGTGGAAACGCTCTACGACATCGATATTGAATTGAAACGGTTCGCGGCTGGTCAGGGCCTCCAACTCGAGCGAATCGCGATGCTGAACGATTCGGCTGCACTCGTCGACACATTGGTTTCTGTGCTCACCGCACACGAATCCTCCCTCTGTCCTACGTCGTGAGCAACCTCCGCACCGTCGCCGTCATCGGTGGAGGGATCTCAGGTCTCTCGACTGCCTATGCCCTTCACGAACGGGCGGCTGCTGCCGGTATCTCGATCCGCTGCACGGTGGTCGATGCCGCCCCCGCCTGGGGAGGCAAGATCGTCACCCATCGGGTCGGCGATCTCGTGACGGAGGCGGGACCCGATTCCTTCCTGTCTCAGAAACCGGCCGGCCTCGAACTCTGTGACAAATTAGGGCTGACCGATCAGCTCATCAACACCAACGAGACCAGCAAGAGGGCCTGTGTCTTTTCGCGTGGCCGTCTGCACGAACTTCCAGAGGGATTAGTCGTTATTGATCCCCGTCAGCTGGGGCCCTTTCTCCGGAGTGGACTCTTGAGTTGGGCAGGGCTTGCGCGGATGGGGCTGGATCTGGCCGTACCGGTGAAGCGGTCGCCGGGGGATGAGTCGTTGGCCGACTTCTTCCGGCGGCGCGTTGGTCGGCAGGCGTTCGAGCGGATGCTCGAGCCCCTGATGGCCGGTATCTATGCAGGAGACGCAGATCAGATGAGCGTGCAGGCGACCTTCCCACGGTTTGTTGAGCTGGAACAACAGTACGGGAGTCTGATTCGCGGGATGATGACGGCCCGGAAGTCCGATTCATCTCCCCCACACTCCGGTCCAAAGCGCACGATGTTCGTGAGCCTCAAGAACGGGTTGTCGGATCTGGTCGCCGCCCTCGTCCACCGATTGACGGAACAAGGCGCCACGCTCAAGGGAGGTTGTACCGTTGACGCTCTGCGTGTGCGATCCCATCAGCTCGGTCGTTGGCTGTATGATGTCATTCTCAATGACGGCTCGGCCTTGTCCGTGGACAGTCTCGTGCTGGCAACTCCGGCTTATGTGTCGGCGGAGCTGGTTCGTCCACTCACGCCCACTGCCGGTGGGTTGCTGGAGATGATTCCCTATGCCTCTACAGCGACGATCGCGATGGCCTATCCGCGTGCATCGGTGTCCGGTGCGGCTGAAGGCTTCGGATTTGTCGTCCCGCGGGCAGAAGGACGCGACCTCATTGCGGCAACCTGGACATCGCTCAAGTGGCCACACCGCGCTCCGCCGGATCAGCTGCTGGTGCGTTGTTACGTCGGCGGAGTCGGGCGAGAAGCCATTCTTCAATTGGATGACCAAGCATTGGTAGCGCGGGTCAGGGCAGAATTGGCTAGTATGTGCGGGGTGACTGCAGAGCCGGGGTTTCTGGAAGTGAATCGCTGGATGAGGGCCATGCCGCAGTATACGCTGGGACATCTCGAACGGGTGAACCAGATTGAGGCGGCACTCAGTCGCTATGGGGGACTGATCCTCACGGGTGCCGGCTATCGAGGCGTCGGGATTCCGGACTGTATCCGTGACGGGACAATTGCAGCCGAACGGGTT
>CAZPWD010000251.1:0-3732 GCA_964590025.1 uncultured Nitrospira sp. | reverse complement strand
AGATGCCGATGTTGCCAGTCGAGCCAGGCATGGCCAAGTTCGTGGGCAAGAATGTAGCGCCGTCTGGTCACGGGCAAGCGCTTGCGAAGATAAATGGTTTTGGTGGCGTCGTCCCAGATACCATCGGCATTCGCGTCCCGACGGTCCATGTCGGCATCGGAAAGTTGGCGCACGGAGATCCGATAGCCGAAGGGGAACACGACTCGAGAGGGCATGCGCAACATAACCGCTGCTCCTAATGGTGTGTTAGCGTATCACAAACTCCTCTCCCGCTTCACGGTTGATATATGCAACAAAATCAACCTATTAGATCATTTATCCACCCAAGATTTTGACACCTCTGCTGATTTACTCTTGTCGGAATGTTCAGACTATTCCCAGTGTGGCCGGGCCTTGATCCCTCTCGTCGATGCAGGTTCCTCATATTGCGGGGAAGACCTTCGACAACAACGAGATGTTCATTGGTGGCATAGGGGGATGCTGAAAAAGTTCGCCAGGAAAGAAGACTGTTATTTGGTTTTTTGGTTTGTCTCGTTTGTTTGGTTGAACGAAACTAACCAGATGAACCAGATAAACAAAGCAAACCAGATCAACCAGATGGACCAGACAGACCGGGCTTGTCTCAGACATGCGGACCATCAAAGTTCTCGCATGCAAAAAAGCTTTCCGGAGCCTGCTAGGGCGGGAGTATACTGATGGTAAGCGAGGTCTGCCATGCATCGTGTGCTCGTCCTGGGTGCTGGAAAGATCGGATCCCTGGTTGCCTGCCTCTTGTCAGAAAGCGGGGACTATGAGATCTGTCTCGGTGACATCAACTTCGACGCCCCCAAGCGGTTCGTTGAAGATCTCGGTCTCTCGCGGGTGACGCCCCTGCTCCTCGACGTCCGACATCCCGACGCCATCAGCGCGTACATGACGGCGCATCGATTCGATGCGGTCCTGTCGAGCCTCCCGTATTACTGCAACCCCATTGTAGCCGGATTGGCTCGGGAACACCGGCTTCACTATTTTGACCTGACGGAGGACGTCGAGGTCACAAATCAGGTCAAAGTCCTGAGCACCGACTCACCGCAAGCCTTTGTCCCGCAATGCGGTCTGGCCCCCGGTTTCATCAGCATTGTGACGCACGACTTGATCACCCATTTCGATACAGTGGATACGGTCAAAATGCGGGTCGGAGCCTTGCCGGTTCATCCCAGTAACGCCCTCAAGTATTCGCTGACGTGGTCCACCGATGGCCTGATCAACGAGTACGGCAACATCTGTTACGGAATTGAGGGGGGGGAGAAGGTGCCCCTCCTGCCCCTCGAAGGGTATGAGACGATCGAGGTGGATGGACTCCTATACGAAGCGTTCAACACCTCCGGAGGATTGGGAACGTTGGCCGATACCTATGCAGGGAAAGTCCGGACCATGAACTACAAGACGCTGCGGTATCCAGGCCATTGCGAGAAAATTCACCTCTTGATGAAAGATCTCAAGCTGAATGAGGATCGTGAGACGCTCAAACGAATTCTCGAACAGGCGATTCCCCAAACACTGCAGGATGTCGTGCTGATCTATGCCTCCGTAATGGGGATGAGGGATGGCACCTTGTTCGAGGAGAACTACGTGAAGAAGATCTATCCCCAATGCATTAAAGGGAAACTGTGGTCCGCCATTCAAGTGACCACCGCCTCGAGCCTCTGTGCCGTAGCCGATCTCGTGCTTGCGGCGCCTAAACAGTACAGGGGATTCGTGACCCAGGAATCGTTTCCGTTACAAGACGTGCTCAAGAATCGGTTTGGAGCCTGCTACCGATGATGTCCACCGCGGAAATTCTAAAGGGATTGGGCTTGAGCGCCATCAACGCCGGTGGCAGCACGGGGTCCCATTGGTGGGCCTCTGGCGAGAACACATCCCTGCTGGAATCCGTGAATCCGGCGACCGGCGAGACGATTGCGCACATTCGTGCCTGTTCAGCCGATGACTATGAGCACATCGTGCGGGAGTCCATTGCGGCATTTCAGCAATGGCGGCTCGTCCCGGCTCCCAAGCGGGGAGAACTCGTCCGGTTGATCGGCGCCGCGTTGCGGGAGCACAAGGACCTGCTTGGCTCGCTGGTGTCTCTCGAAGTCGGCAAGATCAAAGCGGAGGGGGACGGCGAAGTTCAGGAAATGATCGATATGGCGGACTTCGCCGTGGGCCAGTCGCGCATGTTGTATGGAACGACGATGCATTCCGAGCGGGCGCAGCATCGAATGTCGGAGCAATGGCATCCGCTTGGACCGGTCGGCGTGATCACTGCCTTCAATTTTCCCGTAGCGGTCTGGGCCTGGAACGCCTTCCTGGCTGCGATTGCCGGAGATACGGTTGTGTGGAAGCCTTCGCCAAAAGCGCCGCTCTGCGCGATTGCGGTGCAGCACCTCTGCAACCGAGTGATGGAGCAACAGGGCTACCGAGGGATTTTCTCACTGATCGTGACGGCCGAGAAGACCATCGCGGAGATGTTGGTCCAGGACTGTCGATTGCCGTTGATCTCGTTCACGGGGTCCGTACCGGTCGGTCGAGCTGTGGCCTCGGCCGTCGCGCAACGGCTGGGGCGGACGCTTTTGGAACTGAGCGGGAACAACGCGATCATCGTGGATCAGACGGCGGACCTCTCCTTGGCGATCCGCGCCATCGTGTTCGGCGCGGTCGGTACCGCCGGCCAACGTTGCACGACGACCAGACGGCTATTCGTCCATGCGTCTCGTTACGATGAAGTGGTTACGAAGCTTATATCGGCGTACAGACAGATCCGCATCGGCAATCCATTGGAATCAGGCGTGCTCATGGGTCCGCTGATCGATCGAGCTGCGGTCGAGGCCTATCGGAGGGCGATCGAAGAGGTGAAGCAGGCGGGAGGGAAAGTCCTCTACGGGGGGCAGGTGCTGGATCAGCCGGGCTTTTTTGTGGAGCCGGCGATCGTGACAGCAGAGAACCATTGGCCCATCGTCCAGCGCGAGACCTTTGCGCCGATTCTCTATGTCATGCCTTTCACGGTGCTTGACGACGCCATCGCGTTACAGAACGCGGTACCCCAAGGCTTGTCCTCCGCGATTTTTACATCCGACGTGCGGAGCAGCGAGCGGTTCACATCCACTGCCGGCAGCGACTGCGGGATCGCCAATGTGAACATCGGTACGTCAGGGGCGGAAATCGGCGGCGCCTTTGGAGGCGAAAAGGAAACTGGCGGAGGGCGTGAAGCTGGCTCGGATGCCTGGAAAGCCTATATGCGGCGGCAGACGAACACGACCAACTGGGGTGACGATTTGCCGTTGGCCCAGGGTATTCAGTTCGGCTCATAGTGTCCGTCCCTGAGCAACAAGGAGCGTGGACCATGGAACCAGGCGTTGAGTTGGATGCACTGATCGCCAGAATGATTGAGGACTATGTGTCGCGCAATCGGGCAGCCAAGGTGCTGCGGGACTTGCTGGACAAAGCGGGGGTCGGCTTCTACCCGGTCGCAGACCATCTGACGCTGCGGACGCTGAACATCGACCGGCGTGCGGAGGAATTCACGAGGCTCGGATATGGGTACGGCGAAACGATCGAGTATGAAGACTGGTACGCGAAGGTCTATCGGAAGGTTGGGTATCCAGCGCTCTTTGTGGATCAAGCCTACCCCGATGATCGGGGCCGCACGAGTATCATCCCTGGTTGGGTCAAGACCTTCGGCGATCAGGTATTTCATCATGTGGCGGTGCGCGT
>CAZPWD010000250.1:0-3733 GCA_964590025.1 uncultured Nitrospira sp. | reverse complement strand
GCGGCTATCCTCGGCCTGCCAGATGGTCGTGACATGCGGGAGGTGGCGCGCGAACTGGTCAGGGGCGAGCTACCCAGGCGGTGGCTTTGGTGAAGG
This sequence comes from uncultured Nitrospira sp., assembly GCA_964590025.1. Lineage (GTDB taxonomy): Bacteria > Nitrospirota > Nitrospiria > Nitrospirales > Nitrospiraceae > Palsa-1315. The sequence goes on along the minus strand of CAZPWD010000250.1, from coordinate 3,637 downwards.
TGGCAGGGCGACGAGTCATACCGACCATCCATCATCCCAACGAGCACTGAAAGGCGAGAAAAAACGAAATGGCACAGTGCCCGGCTGTTCCCAGTCACACAGTGCCATGCTCTGCGGTGCCCACGACACCGTATCACCCCTTGCTAGTTGCTCGGCTGGCGTCAGGTGTCTTCCATAGTGCATCCCCTCTATCACAAGCTTCCGTTAGCATCAAGGTTAGCTCTCGTACTGCGAACCGATTAACTCATCCACGCGAGGGTCCCAGGGTTTGAACGGATCCTTGCAGAGGATGGTGCGCCCATATCGGTCGTCCAGCTTCAGGTAGCTCCAACCGACATCGTACGATTTGTTCTTCTCGTTGGCGAACTTGATAAAGTCGCTTCGGACCTTCGCCCTTGTCGTCTGCGGCGGGGTCGTCATGGCCCGCTCGATCTCCCATTCCGTGCAGACGCGGTTGACTAGGCCACCCCCCACCATCCGGTAGTACAACCCGCGGGTCCGTTTGATGTCATGGTACTCCACATCCAGCCTGAAGGCGCGAGGATCGTCGAAGGCGCAGCCCTCGCGGGTGATAGAGGAGGTAAGAAGCTCGTGTTTGATGACCCAATCCAGCTCCCGATTGAGTGACAATGGGTCCTCGGCGAGCCGGTCCACGACGTACTGCCATTTTTGCAAGAGATCGGCGACCTCGGCACTCCGCTCCCGACTCTGATAATACTCCAGGGCAAGCTCGAGGTGCGCCCGCTGAATCTCGACGGCCGAGAAGGCTTGCTCACGCCACTTCATCTTCACCCGGCGCTTGCAGGTCACGTCGTGGGAGATCTCCTTTATGGCGCGGACTGGGTCCTCAAGGGCGAGGCCGCGCGTGATCCCACCTCCCTCGATCATGCTCAGAACCATGGCGGTCGTTCCGATCTTCATGTAGGTCGCGAACTCGGACATATTTGAGTCGCCGACCATCACTTGGAGACGGCGGTATTTCTTTTCGTCGGCATGGGGCTCGTCGCGGGTGTTGATCATGCCTCGGAGGTCGCTTGAGATTTCCTGGTAGATGTGCTGGGCCCGCTGGGAGATGTAGTAGTGGTTCCCCATCCTGGTCTTCAACACCTTGCCGGCGCCGGCGAAGACCTGACGGGTGACGAAGAAGGGAATCAAGAGCTCGGCCAGCTTGTGGAAGTTCACCCCGCGCTGTACCAGATAATTTTCGTGGCAGGCGTAGGTGTTACCGACCGAATCGGTGTTGTTCTTGACGATGTAGATCTCGCAGTAGATGCCGTTCTCCAGGAGTTTCTGCTCGGCGGCCAGGAGCAACTCCTCCACGATCCGCTCCCCCGCCTTATCGTAGATCACCAGGGCTCGGGCACTGTCACACTCGGGGGTCGCGTACTCAGGATGACATCCGGTGTCCTGGTAGAGACGGGCGCCGTTTCTGAGGAAGTCATTCGTCCCGCGCTGGCGTGAGACCACCTTCTCGAACAGATAGCCCAGGGCCCTTTTGACCGGGGGCGCGTCCTCCCCACTGACCGGCGGGTCGCTCAAGATATACTCGCTCTTCAACCCAACGATCCGCCGATTCATGTTGAGACGATGACCATTATGAGTCATTGAATTAGCGAAGTTGCAGAGGCACGCCCCGGAAACACGGTCCACATTGTGCCGAACACCGTAACCTCCGCGCAACCAGATTCAATCCCTGTACCACGTGTTCCCGCCCATTCATTCTTGAAAGTCACGTGACTGGTAACTGCCAACTGCGGGGAGTGCAAGCTGATGCGCGGGCCACACGCCCGACACTCGTGCGTGGACGAAGGCTGTCGTGTGGCCGGCCGCCTCCAGTGCTCTGTTGGGCCCGGATTCAGCGACTCAGTACCCACTCAGAAGGTCATCGCTTGATGGCTCGAATGCTTGCCGCCCGCCGCTCCAGCTTCTCGGCTTCTTTGTCACGCTGGGTTGTTCGATATAACACCGCGATATTCTCAAGGCTCGTGGCCACAGCGCGATGGTCGGGGCCGAGGGCCTTCTCTGTGATCGCCAGCGAGCGCTTGTAGAGCGGCTCCGCCTGCGCGTACTGGCCTTGGGTGTGGTACCGCAACGCGAGGTTGTTCAGGCTCGTGGCCACAGCGGGATGGTCGGGGCCCGCATTCTATTCGGCCACTTCCAGAGCCTTCTTCGCCACGACCACGGCACGCTCATAGTTGCCCGTGCGATAAAGCTCCCTGACTTCCTTAGTGAGGCTCTCCCACTCGGCACCTTGCGCGTGGACCTGAGAGACTGTCGCCAGAATAAGTCCGGCGATGGCAATGACTGTTGCGGTTGTTTTCATGGACTCTCTTAAATTAACGGCTAACGTTGGGGATGACCTGCCAGGAATTGACGCGGCAACGCCGGGGCAATTCCTGGTCAGGGTCGATCCCCTGGTTGGGAGGTCATTATCGTACTCTGAATGTAGTCCACCTCCATATCCCGGAAGTCACCGTACTCGAATTCTATGCTACCGTCTTTCCGTTTCCGTGAATACCTGCCATTGGAAACGGGCTCCGCGGCATCCTCTGCGAGTCGATCAAGCCAAGCCAAAGGGTCTTTGGAATTCCAGTGAAACTCGAGGTTCGTGCCGAACACGAGGGACTCTCCTTCCCCTGAAGGGCGTGGAATAGCGACTGAAGATGGCATTCTCATGGGAGAGTCGTTTCGCTTCGTGTTGAGCACTGGTGCAGAAATGTCGTGGCACCAACAGACCTCCGTAACGTAGCCTTCCACGGGATGCTGGATGATATCATCGAGAACATCGCGAACGTGCCTGGCACCCAGATCTGTCTGTCCAGCTTTGTATGCAAGCGCGCCGACTAGAAAGGGCAGTGTCACACCGGTTGTCCCCATACCTTTCGGCACCCACTGCTCAATGAGGATGAACCAGTCCGGTTTTGTCATATCGTCTCCTTCCTCCCAACGATTGAGTATGCTGGTCAGCCTAGTTCGGGGCTTTGTCAGCCTATCACCGATGGGCGCTTGTTCACCATCTTGGCGATCCCATCATGATTTCCATGCCTTATGAAAAACATATCGACTAAGGGACCAGGACAAACGTGGCGGCTGTTGTCAGTCTAGTCCGCCTTGCATGTCAACGGAGGCTCCGGACCCAGTGACAGGGTGTCGGTCCGGCTGCGGACCCCCCTGCCGCCAGCGATCGCTGACCACCTGCGCTTCTCAGAGCGTGTGGAAGAGTACCTCGTTGCAAGCCGCTCGCCCAGCGGACACGCGCTGTGCGAGCGCCCCGAAGTCCGCCACATCGAAGAGGATGGTCTTAAGCATCCTGCGCAATTGTCCCCAAAGACACGAACGCCCCCTCAGGCTGAGTTCCACCCAAGAGGGCGGTGCTCTGTCGCACGCCGACCCAATCGCGAGATTCGGCTGAAACGCTATAGACAGCCTGGCCCATGAGGACCACCTTTGATGGTGGCATTCTGTCGCGTCCTACCCGGAATTGTCAAGCTTTTTGGGGAGCCATCCTGTCGGGATGAGAGTCTAGGTTACAACCACTAATCTGGGCACTTTCGCCGCACGAATCCCGGTGGGTGGGAGTTGGACCTTGCCGCCCTTCCGCCGGGTATGCTACGATGCCAGTATGCCGATCAAGCAT
>CAZPWD010000249.1:0-3808 GCA_964590025.1 uncultured Nitrospira sp. | reverse complement strand
ATCGCATCTCGATGGAGATGCATTTCGCCGAATCGGTTAGTATAATAAATTTTGCTAGTGACTCGCCCGAATAACGGGGCGAGGACATGGTCGTGAAGGAGGATCTCGATGAAGTGGATGAAAGGCATGTTCCTGCTGTTGGCCGCCAACATTCTGATCATGGTGACGCTCTCGCTCACCGTGCCGTTGCTTATCAATATCGTTCTGCCCATGTTCGGGATCGATCTGCAAGGATCGGTCGACCTCAGCTCGTTAGTTTGGGCCCTCGCCTTCGGCTTTGGCGGCGCCTTTATCAGTCTGGCGTTCTCCAAACAAATGGCCCGGGCCATGTTGGATTGCCGCCAGATCACCCAACCCCGGTCGCAAGCCGAACAGGTCATTTACGGCTCCGTCCAGGAAATCGCGCAACGGCTCCACATTACGATGCCTGAGGTGTGGGTCTACGAATCCCCCGATCCCAACGCCTTCGCGACCGGCCCCAGCAAGAACAACTCAATGGTGGCTGTCTCGACTGGATTGTTGAGCAATCTTCAAGAGCAGGAAGTGCGCGCCGTCCTCGCCCACGAAATGGGACACGTCCACAACGGGGACATGTTCGCGACGACCGTGTTGGCGGGGCTGATGAATACCTTCGTGTACTACATCGCGATGTGGGTGCGTCGGTTCTTCGCAGAACGCGATCAAGTTGCTCTCGGTTTTGGGTTGTCGATCGTGCTCCAGATCATCGTCAGTATCCTGGCCTCGGTCCTGATCTGCTGGTTTTCTCGTCAGCGTGAATATGGCGCGGATGCCTTTTCCGCCAAGGTGTACGGCAAGGACTCGATGATCTCAGCCCTTCGCGCGATCGATCGATGGGTCACCCGTTCACAGGTCGAGTACTCCACACAGGATGCGCTCGCGACGATGAAGATCTCCGGTAATTCCTCAGGATTCATGCATTTCTTTGCCACGCATCCGCCGATCGAAGCACGCATTGACGCCTTAGAACGACTCTAACCACAGGGTGTTCGATGGGAAGGTTGTGCCATACATTGGTGGGATTGTTCGCAGGAATTGGCTTGATCGCCGGTGGTGGATCGAGCGACCTCGTGAATAATGCGGGCTAAAGCCCTCAGACTTTTCGATAAAACGATATGTGCGCTCGATATTCCTGAATCGCGGCGGCCAGGGACTGGCTGCCGCGAGGGATATTCGCATCCAGGGCATCTTCAATCCCGGGATCATCGATTTCCACATCATAGCGATCTTGCAGGTTCGTTCGAATAGGCCCCTGCGTCACCTCCCGCGGCATAAAAATCTCTTTCCAGACTTCTTTCTCGACCAGGCAGACGTCTCTGAATCGCTCATAGAGCAGCGTCAGCCTCTCTTGATCCGTGACTTTGATGCGCTCTCCCATCTTGTTCCTTTTCTCTGTTTAACCCTTATTACTCATCAGCACTTCTGCCACAATCGCCAATGCCTGACTCAAGCGAGACGGGCGAGACTGGCGGGAAAAGCGCGACAGGTAGGGCAGGGCTCACACGTCACGCAAGTCCCGCTCTTCGCGCTTGTCGCGCGCCACTCCGCCATTTCGCGACGAACCTTCATGAATAATTCGGGCTAGTGCGGATTCACGCCGGCAGGAGCATCCCCCTCGACAATGGTAAACCGCATGGTGCCCACTTGATTGCCCGCATGAAAAGACTGTTGTCCGAGCGGCGTGATGAACAGTTTCACCAGATACGTCCCGACGTCCCAGGCGTCTCCAGGCTTCTTGAGTTCCAGGAATCCATAGCGCTCATGCCCGGGCACTTCCAAGGTGTCTTTGCCGAGCGGCACGGGTGAGAGGACGCCCTTCTCCCCCTCCAGAAACCATTGAGCGCTGAACTGGGTAGGATCTTCCAGCGGGGCTGACTCGAACACAATATAGATCGCGGGAATATCCCGAGGAAACACCGATCCCGGCTCGATGGGCTTCAGCCGAGGATCTTGCGTGTACCAGCCTTTCCGTCCGAACGTATCCCACTCGACGTCATACCCTTTGGCCATCTTGATCCAGGTAAAAAGGGATTGCGGGATACCCTTCTTCTGTTCGTCGAACGACGGGCTTTGCGTGGGATCGGCCTCGGTCGTCGCTTGCTCCTTCGGCGCGAACAGATCCCGCGCCTCGACTTCCTGCAAGACACACACGACAACGCTCAGGCCGGCAAGCACGCTTGCCAGGAGCTGGTTCCCTATACTTCTGGTCTCTATCATCGGAGCCATCATAATCGCTGTCGACTCGTACCATGATGGTATCGAGAGATCAGCAAGGGGTCAATCACCGACTGATCAAGCTGCTCATCTATTTCCATTCCGCCTCCCTAGCTTCTGTGCTACGCTCGATCGGAGCTCCCTCTCAAACGAGGATCATGTGCATCTGACACCGCCAGGATGTATACAAGAGACCGCGCCAAGCAGCTCCCGGCCGCAGAGTGCCGGCGAGCGAGGCCTTCGCTACGGACTCCGAGATGGCGCCTGCCAGGCCGTCACGCAAGGAAGCGGGGAACAATACCTCTCCGCCTTCGCCCTGCTCCTACATGCAAGCCCGTTCCAATTGAGTGTGCTGTCGGCATTGCCCCAACTCATCGGGACAGGGGCTCAACTCGTCTCTGTTAAGTTATTACAGTGGTTCCCCAATCGCAAAGCCCTTATCTCTGCCGGCACCGTTGGGCAAGCCTTTGCCTGGATTCCCATCGTGCTCCTGCCGCTGCTGCTTCCGCAGTGGGGTCCCTGGCTCGTCGTGGGCGGCGCCGCTGCCTATTTTGCTTGCGCCCACTTTACCACGCCGGCTTGGAATAGCTTGATTGCCGATTGGCTCGACCAGCATGAACGGGGCGCCTATTTCGCACGCCGAGCCCAAATCATCGCCATCCTCAGCTTCTTTGCGCTCTGCGGAGCCGGATGGGTGCTGAGCCTCTGGCAACATTCCACCACCGCCTGGTGGGGATTCGTACTGATTTTCTCCGTCGCCGGAAGTGCTCGCATCCTTTCAGTCTCGGCCTTGTCTCCCGTTCAAGATGTGCATCCGACCACTCACCGGGAGGCTCAGCAAGGATTTCGCGGCTTCTTCCGTCAGAGCGCGACGAAGGACTTCCGTCGCTTCCTGCTTTTCTCAGGCCTGATGCATGCGTCCGTGTTAATCGCTGGTCCATTTTTCGTCCTGTACATCCTTCAAGATATTCATCTGTCGTACTTCGGCTACGGGGGATGGCTGGCTGCTGGCCTCCTCGGTCAACTCCTCACCTTGCAGTCCTGGGGCCAATTCGGGGACCGCTTCGGAAACAAAGCCTTGTTGTCCATCACCGGCTTCACGGTGCCAATCTTGCCGATGCTGTACCTCGTGAGTACGAATCTGGTCTTTCTTCTGGCAGTCAATTTTTTGGGCGGCGTCATTTGGGCCGGCTTGGCATTGGGACTGCAAAACTATGTGTTCGATTCGGTCAGGCCGGAGGACCGTGCGAAAGCCATCGCGCTGTACAGCACAGTCAATGCGGTAGGATGGTCGGTGGGAGCCTTGCTTGGGAGCTGGTTAGTAGAGCGCCTTCCCTCACGCATCGAGTGGGCAGGAGTCATCCTCCAGCCTGCATCCAATTTACCTTTTGTCTTCTTTCTCTCAGGCGTCTTGCGGCTGCTGGTCTCGTCCAGCCTTCTTGGCACCTTCCATGAAGCGCGCCAAGTGGAGAGCGCTCCTAGGCAACAACTTCTCTGGGAATTGCCGCTCGTGAAACCCGTTGCCCAGTTTGTGGTCTGGACCCTACCCAAATCGAATCGGTAGGGTGCCGGGCTC
>CAZPWD010000248.1:0-3821 GCA_964590025.1 uncultured Nitrospira sp. | reverse complement strand
AAGCCGACCGGCATAGACAGCCCGCTGGCCATTTCCCGGTGCGGCTGGCTTTCGGTGGTGCGAGCGCCGATGGCGACCCAACTCCAAAGATCGGCGATGTATTGGGGGGACACCGGGTCCAAGGCTTCAGCCGCGCAGGGGACCCCGCGTTTGTTGATGTTGAGAAGAATCGTTCTCGCGAGTTCCATCCCGGCGGCGATATCGCAGGTGCCGTCCAGATGCGGATCGTTGATCAGGCCTTTCCATCCAACCGTGGTACGGGGCTTTTCAAAGTAGGTCCGCATGACGATGAGCAACCGGTCGCGCAACGCATCCGCCACTGGTTTCAATCGGTCGGCATACTCGTAGGCGGCCTCGGGATCATGGATCGAACAGGGTCCGACGATCACCAGTAGGCGCTCAAGGTCTTGGCCGTGCAGAATGTGGCGAATGGCATCTCTGGTTTCTACGACCAGCGCGGCGGCCTGGTCGGTAATCGGCAGTTTTGACTTGATCGTTCGCGGCGAGGGCAGCGGCTTGATTTCAATGACGTGTTGGTTATCGAGCGGTCTCTGCATGGTCCTGCCTGCTCACCTGGGAGTCGCCTTTCTAACAGGATGCTGAAAAAGTCCGCCAGCGCCACAGACCGTGGCGCGCGACGCGCGAGACATGCGCGAAAGGCGCGATCCGAAGTTCGGAGTTCAGGGTTCAAGTTCCTAAAACCTCGAACTTCGGACCTCGAACCCTCGCGTCACGCTCATCTCGCCTTTCCTGCCAGTCTCGCGTGCAAAAACAGTTTTTCCGCAGCCTGCTAATATAGCCTGACAAGGGCAATGCGCGCTCGGACGCGTAAAATATAGCGTATATTAAAGGAAATATCCACTTGAGGAGGCACCTAACAACTGGAGATGCTCGGAAGGGTGCCTTGATCCCGTCGTTTGACAAGCCGTGAACGCCTATGTTACGTAGCTCGCCCTCAATGACTCTGCGCGCTTCCATACGACGTCTGCCCTGCTTTCTTCGGGGCACTGTGGCGGTCGGCCTTGTCCTATTATTGCTCGCCATCGCTCCGTTTGCCGTAGCCCAGGATGTGCACCATGAATTAGCCGCGGCTGACCACGATGGGCACGAGCACTCCGACACCGACCTCTGCCAGTGGGTACAGCATCACACGGCCGGGTCTCTCGAAGATGGCGCTCCTCTCTTTACGGACCAGGAGCTCGTCGCCCTGCTGGAACTTCCAGCGGACTCCGTTCTGCTTTCCTTCGAACTATCCACGCCTGGTCCTTCTCGCGCTCCCCCTCTCTACTAGTCACGTCGTTTCGATTCGCGCCATTCTGTCATGGTTGTCGTCGGACTCCCTGCCGGAGGGGCGTGGTGCTTTTTCCGCACGTGATGGTAGGGAATTTCATGCGTCCTATTATGTGGCGTCATTTCATTGTTTCTTGGCTGTGCCTTTGTATCTGCCTGACGGTTCTTCATCGGGATCGTGCCATTGCGGGCGAGCCCAATCTCATTGAGGGGCTGGTCCAATATCAGGATTTCCGTCGGGTGGGGCAGGTGGTCGTCGAGGTGAAGAATCAAGAAGGAACGTTGGTGGCGACCGGCGTCTCGAATGATGCCGGCGAGTTCAGAATTCCCGTCCCTGCCAATGGAACCTATTCCGTCAGCGCCAAACAAGATTCCTATCGGAGCGAATACATCGTGCTGAAGATCGGGGCCGAGGCGCTGCGCCCCATTACGTTGACCTTGTCCAAGAGCAAGGTGATCGCACTTGAAGTACGGTCGCCTCTCGCACCGATTCAATACAAGGCTTCGAGCGAGACCTACCTAGTGAGTCGCAAGGACATCGAAGAGTTGCCTCGCGGCAACAATGTCGAGTTACAGGACGTGCTTCTTACGGTCCCGAGTGCCGTCTATGGTTCGCTCAAACAAGTCCATCTGCGGCAGGATCATGCCAATCTCCAGTTGCGGATCGATGGTGTGCCGATTCCAGACACCGTGTCATCGACCTTCTCCGATGTGATCTCTCCGCGCGCGTGGGAACGGGCGGATATCATTCTGGGCGGCATGGAGGCACAGTATGGAAACAAGACGGCCGCGGTGTTGGATATCACGACCAAGAGTGGAACCAAGCCTGGATTTGGGTCTGTCCAAATGTTCGGCGGGTCGAACAATACGATCAATCCGTCGATCGAATATGGTGGCACGATCGGCGAGAAATTCCGGTTCTACGCGCTGAACAGTCATACGGCGACGAATCGCGGTATCGAGCCGCCGACGCTCGGGCATTCGATTTTTCACGGGCAAAGCGAGCGGAATCAGACCTTCATCCGCGGTGACTATCAGTACGACAATACGAATAACTTTTCCTGGGTATTCTTGAACTCCGTGGCGAAGTATCAGATCCCGACATTGCCCGGTCAGGCAGTCGATCCCAGTGTGGTGCCGCTGCTCCAGGCGAGCCGGCCGGGATTCACGCCGGTCGCGTCCCAGGACATCGACGAAAACCAAAAAGAGCATAACCAATACGGGCACATGGTCTGGCGGCACGATGTGAATAGCGCCAATTTTTTCAGCCTTTCCGGATATGCCCGCCAAACGCGGGCCACCTTTCGGACGGATCCGTTCAATCTCCTCGCCTACACCGCAGATCCGACCGAGCCATTCTCCGCCGGGAGCCAGGATAGGAACGTCTATTCGGGTGGAGTCCGACTGGATTACACCTATATTCCGAACAAAGAACATGTGATCAAGACCGGATTCCAGGTCGATCGGACGCAGACGGTCAACAAGACGAGACTGTTCACCTTTGCAGATGACGGGGCGGGGAATCCAACGGGGAATGTGCTGGGTCTGGATGCAGACAATCGGCTGATTGGCTGGCGCCAGGAGTTCTGGATTCAGGATCAGTGGAGCCCGAACGATCGGTGGACGCTCAACCTCGGCGTGCGGGGCGATGCGGTGCAGTACCAGCGCCATGAGGGGCAGATCAGCCCGCGGGTCGGGATCACCTACAAGGCCGATCCGGCCAATGTGTTCCATGTATTCTACGGGCGGCAGTTTACGCCTCCGAATCTCGAAGCCATTTCCTTTGCGAAACTCAATACCGCCGGAACAAAGGCGGCACCGGACGATACGACGAATAATACTGTCCGGGCCGAGCGAGCGCACTACTTCGAGGCCGGCAGCTACCACTCCCTCTCACGCTGGGCGACCGTACAACTAACCGGCTACTACAAGCTTGCGCATTTTCTTTCCGACGCCGGCCAGTTCGGCACCACTCCACTCTTGAACTACTTTGCCTTCGAGCGGGGCTGGCAGCGCGGCATCGATGGTGCGTTGAAGCTGCAGCTGATGGAGAACCTGTCAGCACGCGGCAACGTGGCCTGGGGACAGTGTAAGGGCTACGGGCTCCAATCCGGACACGTCCTGCTGGATCAAAAGGAGATCAACGACATCAATTCTCAGGGTGGGGTGTTCTGCGATCACTCGCAGACGCTCACGAGTTCCGGAGTAGTTGCCTATCGTTTCTTGGAGCGGACGACTCTCACTGGACAGGTGCTGTTTGCGTCGGGGTTGCGTACGGCGGAAGAGGGGGGCAAGACCAATTCCACACATAGTCCCTCGTACACGATCTACAATCTGTCCCTCACGCATGTCATATCCCTGCCGTGGGACAATCAGAAGTTTCTGTTAGGCTTTGACGTGGTGAACGTACTGGACCAACAGTATCTCATCAACCAGGGCGAGGGGAGTATCGGTCTGGGTGTTTCGCATGCGGGGATGCCGAGGTCTTTCTTTTTCCGTGGCCAATTTTTCTTTTAACCGGATGCTGAAAC
>CAZPWD010000247.1:0-3823 GCA_964590025.1 uncultured Nitrospira sp. | reverse complement strand
CGGCTTTGCAATAAGGGATCGCGCCCAACTGCACTTCAGCCAGGAGGCCCTGCGGGGCGCGGCGCGCTTACTCAGCGCGCGCCTCCGCACGTGGCAAGAGGTCTCAGCCAATCCATAAGGACCTCCCGATCGTTCAATCCTTCGTCTCTTCTCGCTTCTCGTCCCTGAGCCATCCTCCCCAAGCAGGCCTCACCATCTGCCCCTTCACGCCTTGAACCCCTCCGTGGCATAAGGCTTGCATTCCCCCCTCTCAGAAGCCATCAACTAATACAAACCCATTAAATAGGGTGTCATACTGACCCCACAACAAGAGACACCATGCGAAGCAGACACAACAGAGGTTTCACAATTATTGAAGGTGTCACGGTCGTCGGCATTCTAGCTATAAGCGCATCGATCGTAGCGCCTATGTACAAAATCCTTCAATCCGATCGGCTCTCGGCAGTGAGCCGTGAGGTCATCAGTCAGTTGCGAATCGCTCAATTCGCGGCGGTCAAAGAGGACCGCTTTACTCGCTTCAAGACCGATCCTGGCTATCCCAACAGCTATCGGATTGAGATGAGCGCGAACAACACGACGTGGCCATTGCTGACGGCCACGGTAGCGGGAACGGCAGGAACCTTGCCGAGGGTCGTGACTGATTGGGTGAGTGTCACCAGCCAGTATGCCGATATCTCGATAGCGAGTCCGAATACAGTGCCGTTCGATTTCCGCGGAGCCATTGCGAACAATCTGGGGGACATGGGCATCGGGCTTTCAGGGCCCACCGGCACCAAGACGATCACCGTCAATCACTCGGGTGGCATCCTTGTGCAGTGAGGGGGAATCGAGGATGAGAAGAGTCGACAGGAAGCTGGGTCGCGCCGGATTCAGCATCGTGGAGGTGATCGTAGCTGCCGGGGTGATCGCAGCGGGGATCCTGGCGCTGACGACTCTTTTTCCTGTCTCGTCGGACAACCTCGTCGCAAGCGCCGGCACGACAGCGGCGGTCAACTTGGGGACCCAGAAGATCGAAGAGTTGAGAAACGTCGGCTTCCCACCTGTGGGGGGGACCGACAACAAGACGGTAGAGAACACCACCTATACGCGGACGTGGACAGTTACAGGTGTTGTTGATTTCCTGGCTCCCAATCGACGAGCCATAGTCAGTGTCACGGTCACGTGGCCTGGACGGCTCGGGACGCTTACCTTTACCTCAATGATCGCGGAATGAAGGAAATGGCCACGCAAGACGGCGTAGAACGAAGACAGGCAGGAAAGGGTTCGCTCAGCGAGTCAGTGAGCGGTTTCACGATCGTCGAGCTGGCGATTGCCGCAGTCACCTTCAGCATCATCTTCCTCGCTCTCTTGCTGGTCTTGGATACGACTCAAGCCAACTTCGCGCGTGGCACAACAACGGTCAACCTGCAACAGAATGTGCGGGTCGGCTTCGATGATTTCATCAGAGATCTGCGCGTCGCAGGGTATGGCGTCCCAAGTGCGACCAAAAAAGCCGATAATTCCATAACGCCCCTCCTGCCCATCTTCTGTGAAGGAACTACGGCAACCACCTCGTGTAGTAACTCGACCTTGTTGGCTTTGTGGGCTCCCTTTCCAGCTTGCGGAACCAGCGGATCAACCTCGGCAAGCGCGGTCGCGTTCATGGCCGATCTGGAGAACGCCTCGACGACCGTCACGCTCAAGGCGACTGCTGCGAACCAGCTCAAGGTGGCCTCGGTTGCGAAGTTCCTCCAGGTCGGCACGCCGACGCCTCCACCCGATTACATCTTCATCACCGACGGCGACACCTGGGACGCGGCGACGGTCACCTCTGTGAACACGGGCAATTCGACGATCACCTTCACCCCGAACACCGTGACCAATAAGTTCTATTCTGCCGGTACCTTTGTCGGCCGCCCTCGGTGTATCAGGTATCAGGTCGGGGTTGATGCGGCCACGGGTCGAACCGTCCTTCAGCGGGATGCATCGGATAACCGGGGCTGGCAACGGGTCTCCGATAATATCCAGACGCTGACACTGAGCTACTACGACCAGTTCAACACTCTCATTGCCGATCCTGGAGCGAACACGGCGAATATCCGGCGCATGTCCGCATCGATTTTTGGGGCGGTTACACCTACGGGACAATCCCAGCAAACATTCGATCTGATCGGGGACATTCGTCCCCGTAACACGAGATAGCCTTTCATGACTCCAAAGAGCCCGGTTGAAACAGGAGGGCGTAAGCCGCTCTCAGCCTCTCGACTATCAACAGGCCCCGTCTCATCGAGCGAGTCCGGGATGATCACGGCCGTCGCGCTGCTGATCCTGGCCGTGCTCTCGTTGGTCGGTCTTGCCATGCTTGATCTCTCATTTCGAGACGTTCAGGTCTCCGCCAATCTCAATAGTGCCGCCCAGGCGCTCCATGCGGCTGAGGCGGGGATCGAGGACGCCTATCGGCAGATCAAGATCGTCACGGCGCTGAAGGCGAATCCTGGACTGAATCCCGATGGCAGCATCACTCTCACCCCTCCCGTGATCGCCAACCATACCTTTACAACATTGACGGCAGTGCCACTCTTTCTCGATACCGCCAATCCGGCCAAACCCACGACGCAAGCGCAGACGATCGCATCGGGTACCCTTGCTGGGCTGAACTCCTTTGCCCAGAACTACCTGGTCACGTCGGAGGTGACAGGGCCGAACGGCAGCCGGGCAAAGCTTGTGCAGGTCCTTCAGATGGGATTCGCCCCCCTCTTCCAATTCGCGGTCTACTACAATGAAATCTTGGAGATATTCCCGGGCCCAACCTTCACGATAGCCGGGCGAGCCCACTCGAACAAGGACATCCACATCGGGAACAGCAATACCAACGTTGACTCGTTCCTCACCTCGGCGCAGAACATCTATAATTATCGTCTGGACAATTGCTGCACTCCTCCGCCATTCGCAAAGATCAAGGATGCGACCGGAACACCCCGAGACCTCGAAAAAGACCATACCAACGCCGATTGGACCACTTGGGCGATCAGCACCTATAATGGCCGTGTCCGTGACTCGGCGATAGGCGGCACAAGCCTCAACCTCCCACTCGATGCCAGTATACAGGCACATGACATTATCGAGCAGGGTCAGGTGAGCGACATCGGCACCCCCCTCGAAAAGGAAAGGATGTATTGGAAGGCCGACTATCGGATCCTCGTCGCCAGCGACGGCACAGTGACCGTGAAAAGCGGCCCCCCGGGGAGCGAAACCACCACCGCTCTTGATGCGAGCAGCTTCCTGACCACGAACACAAATTTCTACGACAAACGAGAGGGGAAGTGCATGCAGGCGGCGCAAATCGACGTCAATGCCCTTAGAACGGCTGCCGGGTGGAGTTTCAATAAAGGGATCCTCTATGTCTCCTCAGCCAAAGCGGACACGGGCACTTGCGGAACGAGCACGCCTAATGCACTACGTACTCCGGTAGTCCGCTTGACGAACGGCAGTCAATTACCCTCCTCGACAGAGGGAGGTTTTTCGATCGCCACGGACCGCCCGATCTACGTTCAGGGGGACTATAACACGAAGGATACCTCGGGCAACCCGCATGGCGGGAACGATGCGACGACGCCCCCCGCATCCGTGATGGCCGATGCCGTCACGGTCCTCTCAAACAATTGGGGCCCGAATGGCTATGATACGAAAGGTAATGAGGCCGTCGGCAACCGAGACGCGGAGAACACATCCATCTACGCAGGGATGATAAGCGGTATTGTACCAACTGTCGGTTCCTCCTACAGTGGAGGCCTGGAGAACTATTTCCGACTCCTAGAGGACTGGAGCTGGTCGAATCCTGACA
>CAZPWD010000246.1:0-3826 GCA_964590025.1 uncultured Nitrospira sp. | reverse complement strand
ATTTAACATTCAACATTTCGCTCCCTCTCTCTCGGAGGCGGGGTGCTTTCTCAGGGGGAAAGGGGTATTCTGCGTGGAAGGGAAAGATGTCAGGAACCATTCCCAATTTGAAATCGTCGACGACCTCGAGGCCGCGCTCGAGTAATTCAGACTGATTACTATCGATCTGAGCAGCGATATGAATCTCCAGGGGCCTGATGGAACATACGGGGCAGGAAGATGAAGGACGAGAATGTCGCTTTACTCGAGCGCCTTATTCTCGACAATCTAGACCTAGAATGCCTAGAGGCGATTCCTTTGCGCTGATGTGAAGACTCATCCTCTTTAAGGTGCCATGCGCGCTATTCAGCGTTTCGGCAAACAGCTCCAGCAACTGCGAACCCGCCGTGGTCTGACGCAAGAGCAGCTCGCCGTGACCGCTGGCCTGTCGCGCACGTTCCTGACGCGGCTGGAACTGGGACAGCACGACCCTTCGTTGAGCACGCTGGTGCGATTGGCCAAGGCGCTGAGGGTGTCGGTGACGGAGTTGTTAGGAGAGACCATGAGTATGAGACAGTGGTGGCAGGTGGGACAGGATCGCTTTACGACGCGAGAGGATGCCGAGAATCACGCCCGCACCGCGGGCGAGATGTTTGTCGCACGGTATCAGAACAAACCCGGAGGCCCGGTGCGCCGTCTCCTCCCTGTTCGCGTCCAGGGACCGTGACGCGAGACAGGCGGGACGAGCGAGACGGGCCAAACGAGGCCTGGAAAAATCAAAAGGGTCGGGAGTCTTTTCTCGCCGCACGGTCCACCGCTTCCTGCCCGAGTGACACACCCGCTCCACCGTTGTGCCGTAGGCGACTCACTTGCACTGTTCCCAGGCGAAGAGTAGGCTTGCCCGCACGGTTGTCCCGCTTCCAACACTCCTGCGAGGTTGTTTCATGGACCTCCGCCGCCACCAGCGTTTTCCCGTGCACTTTCAGAGCGTGCTCTCTGGTCAACCACGCGTTGAACTGGTCGGTACGATCATGAACCTGTCGAAGGGTGGCTGCCGCCTGAAGAGCGACAGCCAGGTCTACTCAGGCATGCAGGTATCCCTGCGCTTCGACGTGTCCGGGGAGACGTCACCTATTTGCATTGAGCGGGCGGCGGTGCGTTGGAACCGCGGGGGGGAGGTCGGCGTGGGGTTCATCACCGTGGCTCCCTCTCACCAGGAACGATACGACCAACTCCTCAAACGATTGAAACAGGATCTCAAGGGTTGAGCACCGGTCAGATTGGAACCCGGTGTCGGGAGAAGCACCGGGGTCGTTGCTTGACCTTGCCCTTCACGCCCTCGACAGATCGTCCTTCAGTGCGCGAATAGTTTCTTTGACGCGAGACGTGCGAGACATGCGGGACGAGCGAGATGGGCCAAACAGGGAGGGCCTGGTGGACTCCCAACTGCGCACCTCGAAAGAGGCTCTTCCAATTCTCTCTACCTCCCTTTAGGGGAGGGGCAGAGGTTGCCCTTTACTGCCGGCATTCCCCAAATCCCCTATTTCCTTCTCAGGGGTAGCCTGGTCGATCCTCGATTGCGCGCGTCGAACGAGCACATTCTGATCGTGCGCGTTCCGCGAGCAGGAGGACGACCAGGCTACCCCTCTTCTTCCTCTGAGTGACAAGGTTTCCCCGCATCAGTATAATGCGCAGCCTATGGCTACTGTCGATCCTGCCGCGCCGAAACAGCCACTGGCCTTGCCGGATCGTACCCTCGTGGCTGCCACGGTCGAGGCTCAGCTTCCCTTTAAAGGACAATTCAAGGCACTCACGCCCTTAGCAGGCGATGCCTCCAACCGCCGGTATTTTCGCATCGAGTTGACCGGGACCGCTGCTCGCTCGGTGATTCTCATGCAGTTGGCCGAGCCAGAGGCCTTCAAGCAATCGGAAGAAGCCGTCAGCGGGGCGGCTCATCAGGTCACCGAATTACCGTTTCTGAACATCCTCTCACATTTATCCAAAGCCGGGGTCTCTGTTCCGCGCCTCTATCACTATGATCAGGCGGCGGGGCTGCTCTATCTTGAAGATTTTGGGGACCTCACCCTGTCGGAAGCCTGTCGTGAGGCGAGTGCGGAAGACCTAGAAGCGCGCTATACGCAGGCCGTCGAAGCCCTCGTGCACATGCAATCGACGGCCACCTCACCAACCGATCAGCACTGTCTCGTGTTCCACCGAAGTTTCGATGTGCCGCTCCTTATGTGGGAGTTCGACCATTTTCTGGAGTATGGGATCGTAGCGAGGCAGGGGAAACCGATGTGCGCCGACGATTACCTGCCCATCCGGGGCGAATTCGAGAAAATCGCCGAGTTGCTCGCCGGCCAACCGCGCGTCTTTGTCCACCGGGACTATCACTCGCGCAATTTAATGGTCGATGGCGAACGGCTGGGGGTCATCGACTTCCAAGACGCCTTGATGGGGCCGGCAACGTACGATCTCGCCTCGCTGCTGCGCGACGCCTATATCGAACTCGACGAGGCGCTGATCGACCGCTTGATCAACCGCTATCTCGGTCGGTTGGCGACGCATCGGCATGTGTGGACCAACCGAGAGGCCTTCCGCCGCCTGTTCGACTTCACGAGCATCCAGCGTAACCTCAAAGCGGCGGGGCGATTCGTCTTCATCGATCGCGTCAAGGGCAATCCCAATTTCCTCGCCGACGTTCCGCGTGTCTTGAACTATGTCAAACGCAATCTCCAGAAGTATCCCGAGTTGGAAACGCTCCGGAAGCATCTCACTCCCTATGTGCCAGAACTACAATGAATGCCGTGAAAGGTGAGGCGTTAGGCGTCAGGCGATGGGGAATTGAAACCCCTCACCCCTTACCCCTTACACCTCACGTGGTTCCATGAAAGCCATGATCCTCGCAGCGGGCTTAGGGACTCGCCTGAGACCGCTCACGAACACGATTCCAAAGCCGCTCCTCCCCATTGCGGGCACGCCGCTGATCGTGTGGAATCTCTTGCTCCTGAAGCGGCACGGGTTCCACGATGTCGTCATCAATCTGCATCACCTCGGACCGATGATCGAGCAGGTGGTCGGCAACGGCTCGCGGTACGGGTTGCGGATCATCTATTCGCGCGAGCCGGCGATCTTGGGCACGGGGGGCGGCCTCAAGCAGGCGGAGCCGCATTTTTCCGGTGAGTCGGTGTTGGTGCTCAACGGCGATACGCTTGTGGAGCTCGACCTCGGTGCGTTGTGTATGTTTCATCAGCAGCGCGACGCCGTGGCGACGTTGGTCCTGCGCAAAGATCCTGAGGCGGCAGGGTGGGGTCTTGTGGAAATGGATTCGAACAACCACATCGTGCGGATCACCGGGCGTGGACGCACAGATCAAGTGCCGACCCAGCCTCGCATGTTTGCCGGGATTCATGTGTTCCGTCCGCGGCTCCTGCGAGATGTGCCGAAGGGCGTGGCCTCGACCATCATCGACCCCTATGTGGAGGCGATTCAGCGGGGGGAGACGGTGCTCGGGTATGACTGTGATGGGTACTGGTCGGACATCGGGACGCCGGAGCGCTATGCGCAAGCCGAACAGGATGCATCAGCCGGTCTTATCACCCTGGCGACAAGACAGCTACCTGCATAGCAGGATGCTGAAAAAGTCCGCCAGCGTCCATGGAACGTGACGCGCGAGACAGGCGAGACATGCGAGAAACGCGCGATTCGTAGTTCGAAGTTCAGAGTTCGGGGTTCGATGTTCCGAAAACCTCGAACTTCGGACCTCGAACCCTCCTCCGTCTCGCTCGTCCCGCCTTTCTCGCGCGCTAGCGTAGCTTTTCCGCAGCCTGCTAATCCAGCTTCTCTC
>CAZPWD010000245.1:0-3827 GCA_964590025.1 uncultured Nitrospira sp. | reverse complement strand
TCGCACAGAA
This sequence comes from uncultured Nitrospira sp., assembly GCA_964590025.1. Lineage (GTDB taxonomy): Bacteria > Nitrospirota > Nitrospiria > Nitrospirales > Nitrospiraceae > Palsa-1315. The sequence continues at coordinate 3,817 of CAZPWD010000245.1, read as the reverse complement.
GTAGTAGGTCTTCCCTTGATACTCATAGGAACCGGCTGCCGTGGCTGGCTGCACCGTCATCCCGCACACGGGATCGATAGCCGCAGCCCCCGTCACGGCCTGGGCAGACTGCATCATCGGAAGGGGTCTTTTTGTGGTCGGCTTATCGGAACTTACCAGCTGTGGTTGCAACGCCCGCTCCGGATCGGCCTTGAATCGTTCCAGGCAGGACAGGCCGCAAAAGTAATAGCGTTGGCCTCGATGGTCGTGACTTCCGGCTGCCGTAGCCGGATCGACCGTCATCCCGCAGATTGGATCGATCGCCATGACAACACCGTAAACCGTGAGGCGTGAGGGGTGAGGCGCGACGGGCGAGCAAGGCGAGACTTGGGAACTCGGCGAGTCGCGCGTCTCTCGCACGTCCCGCTTTTCCCGCTCGTCTCGCGATTACCCATCACTTCTTCTTATCGGCATCCAGAATGCTCTGGATGATCATCTTGAGATTCTCCGGGTCGATACTCTCCGCCTTTATATTCCCGTCGATGAGCACGGTTGGGGTAGACTGAACCTTGATGCGCTCGCCCCACTTGCGCCCCTCTTCGAATATCTTGGCTGGCTTCCCACTGGCCATTCCCTCTTCAAACACTTTCGGATCGAGGCCGACTTCCTTAATCAGGACTTCCCGTAGCGAACGATCCAGGACTCCGGTGATCTTGTCTTTATGGATTGTACGAAAGAGGACGGCTTTCATCTCGTTCCCTTTTCCCATCATCTTCGCCTGCTCGTACATATCGAACGGAGTAGGCAGCTTGCCATGAATGACCGGGAACCCGACCATCGTAATTTCCAACTTGCTGCCGAACTCTTTTACGAGCAGCGGCAATCCTGTCTCATCGAACTGGTGGCAATGCGGGCAGTAGAAGTCGGCAAACTCAGTCAACTTCACCTTGCCAGGCGTATGCGTGGACACCTCACCAGTCAGGATTTCGAACTTGCCCTTCACATTGAGGGGCACGGCGGTGGCTGGTGAGACCCATAGGACAGCAACGCTCCATACAATCACACAGGCCGACAAAACCCATTGCGCACACTGTCTGTTCACCATATCGATTCCTTTCTTGGATGAAGCTCCCCGCAGCAGCCTACTCCGCCGAAGTAGCCACTTCGGCTACGAAGGCCGGAAGCTACGGGGTATGCGGCGAAGGAGAATCAACGCTGATCGCTCATTATATCGAATGTGCCGCAAACTTACTCTCTGTTATACTGTGGCAATGTCGGACAGGCTCCTGGCTCAGATGCTGCTCTCCACCGTGGCCTTGCTCGTTACGCTCGCAGGCTGTGCCTCGACACAAGAGGCGGGGGACGGCTCGGACGCACAGACAAAGGCACTCACCTTCCTCCAAGTCAAGGCAGCACCGGATTCCTTGAAAGGTCAATCGGCGGTCTTCGGCGGCAAAGTGTTGACAGCCCGACGACAGAAAGACGGCACGAGGATCGAGATCTTACAGTTGCCGCTCGATCAATCGATGCGTCCCGGATACGACTTGACCCAATCACAAGGCCGCTTCATCGCCATCTACCGAGAATTCTTCGATCCCGCGATCGTCCCGCATGGAACCAGAATCACCGTGACCGGCGAGGTCTCCGGCTCCATCACGCTGCCATTGGATGAAACGGACTATACCTATCCCGTCATCGATATCAAGCGTGTGCAAGTTTGGGCCAGATCGGAAGACGTTGTCCCCCGTATCAGCCCCTATTATATGGGGCCAGGTCCCTATTGGGGACCTTACTGGAGCCCCTATTGGCGGCCGTGGCCGTATTGGTAAGCGGGACTAGCGGGACTCGCGCGAAAAGCGAGACGGGCCCGAACCTGCGACTCTGCTTTCTGTGATGACATTTCTCGCAAGTCTCGCCCTTCCCGCGCGTCTCGCTTGTTCACCGCCCCGACGTACCGACGATCCGCACAACACGATCGTCGCGCCCACCGAGGTTGAGGTATTCGTGATATTGGTCCAGTGCTTTCGGCAGGTCTTTCCGATGCAACTCATAGAAGACACCCAAATTGTAGTGCGCTTCAGCATAGTCCGGCTTCAGCGCGACGGCTCGCGCGTAGGACTGCTCCGCCTCTTCAAGCCTATTCAGTCCGGTGTAGATCATACCCAGGTTCATATGCGCTTCGGCATACTCCGGGCGGTACCGCAAAACCTCGAGAAATTCGCGCTCTGCCTCCACGGGCCGGCCTTGGCTCCGATGAATAAAGGCGAGGTTATAGTGCGCGTCCACTAACGCGGGCTTCGCCGCGATGGCCTGTCTGTACGAATAGGCGGCTTCGACGAGATCGTTGTTCTTCTCCGCCATCCGCCCGGCGAGGTACCAGGCATCGGCATACTTGGGATCGAGCTTGAGCAGGCGGCCCACCGTCTCTCGCGCCCCGCGACTGTCTCCCTGCGCCTCATACAGCAATGCCAGGCTGTACAGGGCGTCACGGTGGCTCGGATGGGCGGCCAACAAAGTTTGATAGGTCTGGGTGGCCGCGGCGAAATCACGACGTTGCTCGTACAGCTTGGCTAAGTCGAAATACGAACCGGCATGGCGCGGATCGGTCTCAATTGCCCGCCTGAGAGCCTGCTCCGCTTCGGCCAATTTTCCTTGAATCCGATAGACCTTGGCCAGATCGTTCAAGGCATCGGGATAGGCCGGCTTCAGCTTGAGCGCGTGGGTGAAGGCATCGACGGCCTGAGCCGGCTTCTTCTCTTTGAAATAGATCATGCCGAGCAAATGGTGCGCTTCAGCTGAGGAGGGATTCAACTCGATGGCTTTCCTGGCAGCCTCGGATGCCGCAGCAAGGTCACCTTTTCGCAGCAGCACGGTGCCTCGCTCGTAGTGACGCTGCGCGGCATCCGGTTGCTCAGCCGCCGCCGAGACCGGGACAAGAGGAAAAACCACGGCTGAGCACAGAGCGAACAGCACGATGGCACTATGCTGGAGGAGGCGATTCATGATCAGACTGTTTTGTTCATTTTGTTTGTCTGGTTCATCTGGTTTGTTTAGTTCATCGAGTTGGTCCGGTTCAACCAAATAAACAAGACAAACCAAACAAACCAATTAATCGAGATAGACCAGACAGACCAAATGAACAAGACAGCGCCTACGAGCGATGTCGATTCGAACCAGTGAGGGCCTGTTTGAAGACCGAACGGAGGCCGAAATAGGCAACGGAATCTTTGAGGTTGGAATACAGCCGCTTGAAGGTTCCCATGTCCGGGTCGGTGACGTATTCCATCGTTAAGGCGATCCGTTCTTCCCCCTCGCCAAGTGGAGTCACCGCATGCCAAAGCTTATCTCCATTGAAAATGACGAGATCCCCTGGTTGTGTGATCAGCTCAAGATGCCGAGGGGGTTTCACAGGATCATCCTTAAACAACTCGCAGACCAGTTTGCATTGCGTAGACTTATCAACGAGCCCCATTAGAATGGTATAGCGAGCCCCCTTGTAGTAGGACGTGTCATAGTGAAACCCGATATGGTCCCCCGGCTCCGTATAGTAGTAGAGCGCACAGGAATGGGGATCGTTCTCAGGGCATAGACTGAGCTTGGCCTGCACCAGACGGCTCAAGAATTCGATGAAGGCCCCGGATCGATACAGATCGAGAAAGCGCGGGGCCTTCTCCATCACAGTGTAGTAGCTCACACTCCCGCCCTTTTTGTGGCCGGGAATGTAGTTACGATTCAGCTCGCTCTTCACCCCTTGCGCCTGAGGAACGAGATGCTTTTCCACCACCGACCGAGAGAGAAACTGTGGAACAAACAGGAACTCGTTCTGGTCCCAATACTC
>CAZPWD010000244.1:0-3831 GCA_964590025.1 uncultured Nitrospira sp. | reverse complement strand
GCCGGGCGAGAGGATCGGACGACGTAGCAGGTATTCATGAATAGTCCGGGCTAGCCCGTCCGAAAATACATGCTCCAAATCGAGTCGGTCAGTAAGCAATATTCCACGAAGATTCTGCTTGAGAATGCGACGGCGCACCTTCGCCCCGGCTCACGGGTCGGCTTGGTGGGACCCAACGGCGCCGGGAAGACCACGCTCTTCCGGATGATCCTCGAGGAGGAATCGCCGGACAAGGGAACCATCCGCAAGCGGCCTCGTCTCCGCATCGGCTACCTCCCGCAGGAACTCGAAACTATTACGGGCAAGACCGTCTTGGACGCCACCCATCGCGATCTGTACCCCGAACATGAAGCGGAACGCATCCTGATGGGGTTGGGATTTACGGAGATCGATTTCGGTCGTCCGGTCGACAAGCTGTCCGGTGGCTATCGGATGCGCGTCGCCTTGGCGCATCTGCTGCTGACCAATCCTGATGTGCTGCTGCTGGATGAGCCGACCAACCATTTGGATAAACCGACGCAGCGCTGGTTCGAGCAATTCCTCTTGAACTCGGAGATGACGCTGTTGATCATTAGCCACGACACGGCGTTTCTCGATCGTGTCGTCACCCATATCTGGGATCTCCGGCACCATAAGATTGAAGAATACCGGGGCAACTATACCTCGTTCAAAAAGATCCGCGCAGAACGGGATGCTCAGCGTGCTGCTGCCGCGGGGCGCCAGGCGAAAGAGGTCGCGCGGGTCCAAACATTTGTGGATCGATTCCGCTACCAAGCGAACAAAGCCAGCCAGGTTCAATCGCGCATCAAGCAGCTTGAGAAGGTCAAGATGATCGAGATTAAACGCGATCCCAAGCGGGTGAAGTTCAAATTTCCCCTCCCCGCAGCGAGCGGCCGGCAGGTCCTGGAACTCCAGGGCGTAGCAAAGCGCTATGGGGAAAAAGTGGTGTATGAGAAAGTCGATTGTTCGATCGAACGGGGGCAGCGCGTGGCGTTGGTGGGAGAAAACGGCGCCGGGAAAAGTACCCTGCTCAAGATGCTGGCCGGAGCGTTGGCCTTCGAGAAAGGTACCAGGACGGTCGGCCATGGTGTCACCCTGCACTACTTCGCCCAACACCAGGCAGAGACCCTGAACCCCGAACATACCGTTCTCGACTCCCTCTCCGAGATCTCCAGCCAAGCAGAGACGAACTTCCTCCGCGGGATTGCCGGCGCCTTTCTATTCTCCGGTGACGATCAAAAGAAACCGATCAAGGCGCTGAGCGGAGGGGAACGCAATCGCGTCGCGCTCGCACGGATGCTGGTCGAACCGGCCAATACCCTGTTACTCGACGAGCCGACCAACCATCTCGACCCAGCTTCGGTCGATATGCTCACCGATGCCCTGTCGGAGTTCCCCGGCACGATCGTCTTCATTTCCCACGACCCCACCTTTTTGACAAGAATTTCGACGCGCGTCATTGAAATCGAAGAGGGCAAGGCCCGAAGCTTCTCCGGCGACTATGAGTACTATTTGTGGAAGAAAGCGCAGGAGGTCGAATCCATTAAGGAGACCAGTGACGACCTGAAGGGAACGGATCGTGAGAAGATTGCCGCGCCGACCAGGGCAATGGCCTCGCAAGCTCCTGCCAAGTCCTCAGCTGGAGATCGCCGCGATTTGAACAAGACCCAGGCCCGTCTGGAAAAGCAGGTTGCGCGCGCAGAGACCGAGATCGCCGAATACGAAACCAAAATCAAAGCGAGGGATCTCGAACTGGCCGACCCCGCACTCTACAAAGATGAATCCACTAAGTGGAGCGCTCTGCACCTGGAACATGACGAGTGGAAGAAGGATCTTGTGCGGCTCACCGCCCGGTGGGAAACGCTCTCAGCAGAGCTGGAAGACGTGAAACAAAAACTGACGGCCTTTGCCTAACAGCGCCGCGGGAAAAGTATTGCGGCACGCGAGACGAGCGGGACATGCGAGAAATGCGAGACAAGCCGAGTACGGGCTTGCGCGTCGCGCCTGTCGCGCTAGGAACCCGTCGCGCACTTCGTTAGATGGAGGACTTGACCGTTTCTTCAAGGTAGTAATACAGCCAGCGGTTCTTCTCTTTCGTGACCAGCTCGTCCCAGACCACGCCGATCAGAAACCCCTTCTCCCACGGCTTCACCCAGGCGACTTTCCCGTCGAGCTTTTCCATCTGTTCCGCGCGATCCGAATCGAGAAACGCCAACGACACGGTCACTGGCTGGGCCATCGCCAACTTCTCTTTCGTGTGCAACCCTGCGCCGACTCTATTGACGTTATCCAACACGGCCGTAATCGCCTTGGCTCCGCTCTTCGGTGAAATCAGCGCAGAACCGACCAAGGTCGCCCGAACAAACTTGCGCCGTTCGTTCGTGGCGGCTATCGATGCAGGTGATTTCAGATTCTGCCGTTTCACAAGCCTAAGTATAACCGATTAGAAATCTTTGTCCACCACTCAGTGGAGCCCCCGATTAGGTGTCTTTAGGCCGGTAGTAGCGACGCCCCTTAAGCGATTCCGGAAGGTGCTCCTGCACCTTGGCCTCGGGATCGTCGTGGACATAGCGATAGCCCTTCCCATACCCAAGCCCCTTCATCATCGAGGTCACGGCATTCCGTAAATGAAGCGGAACCCCGAGATTTCCATGGGTTTTTGCGTCTTCCATGGCCTCAAGAAGCCCGATATAGGAGGCATTATCTTTTTGCCTGGTCGCGAGATAGGTCGTCCCCTGGGCCAAATTGATCTGCGCCTCGGGGAGCCCCACAAACTGCACGGCCTGAGCGACCGCAGCCGCGACCACTAGCCCCATCGGATCGGCATTCCCCACGTCCTCGGAGGCAAAAATAACCAAACGCCGCGCGATAAATTTCGGGTCCTCCCCCCCTTCCAACATACGGGCGAGCCAGTAGAGGGCGCCATCCGGATCGGAATCTCGCAGGCTCTTGATGTAGGCAGAGATGGCGTTGTAATGCTCTTCACCGGATTTGTCGTACCGGATTGATTTCTTTATCAGCGCGGCTTCCAGCGCCGCTCCATCGATCAGGCGCGTGCCGTCAGGCCCAGCCGGTTGCTGTGTGACCACAAAATCCAACGCCGTCAGGAGCGCCCTCGCATCGCCGTTACCATACGCAATCAGTCGTTGCCTGGCATCGGGTGACAGGCGGGCATTCAACTTCCCTAAGCCGATCGCAGGGTCCGCGAGCGCCCGGTCCAGAATATGCCCCAGTGCCTCATCAGAAAGGGGCTTCAGCACAATGACCAAGGAACGCGACAGGAGCGGTGAGATCACTTCAAATGAGGGATTTTCCGTTGTCGCGCCGACCAAGATGACCGTCCCCCGCTCGACATGAGGCAGAAAGGCATCCTGCTGCGCCTTGTTGAAGCGATGAATCTCGTCGACGAAAAGAATGGTCCGTTGACCGTTGACCGCCTGACGTTGCTCAGCTGTCTTGATGATAGCCCGCAGCTCGGGAACACCCCCTGTGACCGCCGAGAAAGGCACAAACTGCGCTTTGGTATGGCGCGCGATGAGATGCGCCAGCGTGGTCTTGCCCGAGCCTGGCGGGCCCCAAAAGATGACGGAGGAGAGTTGATCCGCCTGGATCGCCCGCCGCAACGGCCGATCCGGCGCAGTGATCTCCTCTTGTCCGACAAAGTCCGCAAACTCTCGCGGCCGCAGACGCTCGGCCAACGGAGCCTCAACGGATTTCTCTCCCTCGGGAGTACCAAACAAATCGGGAGCCTGATCGCGTGAAGTCGTCATCCAAATCCTCAACAACGGCGTGAATTGTATACGCCGCCCATCGTGATCGCAAACGGACCCT
>CAZPWD010000243.1:0-3842 GCA_964590025.1 uncultured Nitrospira sp. | reverse complement strand
CTGGTTGGGTCAAGACCTTCGGCGATCAGGTATTTCATCATGTGGCGGTGCGCGTAGAAGACATCGAGCGGGCGATTGAACGGTTGAAGGAACAAGGGGTGGCCTTTACCGGCCAGATCGTCGGCGCCCGCGGTGGCCAGTTACGGCAAATCTTCACGGTGCCGGAAATGATCAACGGTCAGCCCTTTTCGGTATTGGAACTTGCCGAGCGCCACAGAGGATACCAGGGGTTCTCGCCTCCTCAGGCAGACAGTTTGATGAAATCCACTGTCAATCAAGCCTGATCCCGGTTCTTCTCTCAGCGGCCAGTGCGGTCCGCCTTCGAGAGAGGATGATCCCGCGTCATTCCCTCCGCTGTTTCAGGATATAAGGGCCGAAATCGTCACGACAGCGATCCGAGCGCATCTTCTTCCGGAGCCTGCAACATTTTCAGGCCGGGAATTTTCAGCGCGCATATGGAGTCTGCGATCGCTTTCAGTGCATTGGGACGGACAAACCCTTTTCTCCAGGCCAGTCCGATCTGTCTCGCAGGAACTGGTTTTGCAAAGGGCAGTGCGGTGAGCCGCTTGTTGTGATACTTGGGGGTGAGGGCGCTGCAAGGCAACACTGTGATGCCGAGCCCCGAGGCTACCATCTGGCGGATGGTCTCCAGCGAGTTTCCCTGCATCCCTTCCGTGTCCGACCGGCTGAGTTCCGGGCAGGCTTCCAAGACCTGTATGCGGAAACAATGGCCCGCATGGGGCAGGATCACTTTCTCACTTCCCAGCTTCCTGGAATCGACGGACTTCCTATTTGCCCACGAGTGGCCGACGGGGACAACCAGTTTAAACACCTCTTCGTAAATCGGATGTGTGGCGATGCCTGGTTCATCAAAGGGGAAGGAGATGATGATGGCGTCCAGCTTTCCATTTTTCAGCATGGCCGTGAGATTCACTGTGAGGTTTTCCTCGATCTCTAAAGGCATGGCCGGCGCCCGTTTGTGAAGGATTGAAACTAGGTCTGGCAGGATATAGGGTCCGACGGTGGCGATCACTCCTAATCGAAACGGGCCGACCAGCTGATCTTTCCCCTGCGCTGCAATCTGCTTGGTGCGATCGGCCTCCTCCAGCACTCGCTGCGCCTGATGAACGATCCGTTCACCCAGCGGGGTCAGCGCAATCTGGCTCCGTCTCCGCTCGAAAATCGTCGCGCCCAACTCGGCTTCCAGTTTCTTGATGGCCAGGCTCAAGGCCGGTTGAGTCACGAATACCCGCTCAGCGGCACGCCCGAAATGGCGCTCCTGCGCCACGGCGACGATATACTGGAGCTCTGTCAGGGTCATCCGGTTCTTCCTGATTGATAAGTTTTAGTTATCGATGGCAAATATATTACCAATTAGACTTATTGTCAATGGCCGGTTATCTTCCTTGCAAGCGCGCGGAATGATCCGCAGCGAAGTTCACTTCACAGTAAACAAAGGAGGGCGTTATGAGTGCAGAGAGCGTGTTCAAGATGGGATTCCTGTCCATGATCGCCGCGACAGGATTGTTCGTAGCGTTGAACGGATTCGCAGCCGATGCGCACACCACGAGCAATAGTGAAGGTGTGAAGGCCAAGGCAGTGGCGGACGACGTGAAGATTCCGGAGACTCCTGCGCCGCGGTTGCAGGTGGTAGACGCCAAAGGGAACGTCTATCTCCTTACCCCGCTGCAGACTAAAGATGGCAAGGTGTCTGTGGAGTACGTGGTCCCGTATACGATGCCGACGAGCCACTGAGGCTTCGAGGGAGTCGGACTGAGGAGGGGAACACCATGTCCCTCCCAGTCCTCTTTCGGGCGGTGCGGTATGACGACCTAAATGTGGCAATCGAGGACGCCGAGAAAGAACTGAACGTCATGGTTGAGGGGACGCATGAAGGATTTGCACGAGGTCATGCCCTCAGCGCCCGCCTATGGAAAAGAGAGTGGAGCCATGGAACCGAGCATTGTGATAATTGACCAAGACCGCGAGGGAGTGGGGAAGGTGCTCATGGCCCTGCTGGCGGATGAGTATGTGCTCTACACGAAGATGCGGAATTATCACTGGAATGTGGCGGGACCCCAGTTCAGTAATCTCCACAAGTTCTTTGAGTCTCAGTACCAGGAATCTGCCGATAACGTGGATGAAGTGGCAGAACGGCCTCGCGCTGTCGGTGGGCATGCGATCGGGACCCTCCAGGAGTTTACCCAACATGCGAGGGTGAAGGAGCATCCTTCCCACTATCGGGCTAGTCGAGAAATGATTGTCGATCTTCTAGGTGATCATGAAGCAATCATTCGTCAACTTCGCAAGGACCTGCAGATGACGGCAGAGAAATATCATGACGTCGGTACCAGCGATTTCCTCACCGGCATTCTCAAACAACATGAGAAGATGGTCTGGATGTTGCGGGCGAACTTGGATGGACAGTCTATATAGTCGTGGATTCGGAGATTCACATAACACAGCAATGACAGTGTTGTTACTGCATGCCGAAAGGAGAGGAAAATGAAGAGCCGGAAACTGACGACTTCAATATCTGTGTGTGCCTTCATGGCGTTCGGGCTACTGATGGGACTCCCTTCCGGCGAAGCACAAGGGGGAAAGGAAGTAGGTGGTGAAAAGCCGGCCCAGGCTGCGCAGACCGCACAAGGGGAGTACAAGCTCAAGATTCCTTTCGGGCTAGAAGAAACCGCCGTGGTAATTCCTGCCGACAATCCTTTGACGAATGAGAAGGTCGAGCTAGGCCGGTTGTTGGTCTTTGACAAGCGACTGTCGCAGGACAATACCATCGCTTGCATGAGTTGCCACCTGGCGAAATTCGCGTTTACGGACGGCAAGCCGGTCTCCACCGGCATTCGAGGTCAGAAGGGCGGTCGCAGCGCCCCGGCGTCCATCAACCGGGTGTTCAGTAGCGCGCAATTTTGGGACGGCCGGGCCGCAACATTGGAAGATCAATCGATCGGTCCGTTTACGAATCCGATCGAGCACGGCTTTGCCAACTACGATGTGATGATGGCGAAGATGATGAAGATCGCCGGCTACCGGAAACTCTTCAAGCAAGCCTTCAGCGAGGACAACATCACGGTTGGCAACGTGGGCAAGGCCATCGCCAGCTTCCAGCGCACCATCCTCTCCGGCAACAGCCCGGCAGACCGGTTTGATCAGGGCCAGGAAGAGGGAGCCATCTCAGCAGAGGCTCAACACGGCCTCATTCTGTTCCGGGAGAAAGCCCGGTGCACGAAGTGCCATTCCGGGTTCAACTTCACTGACGAAAAGTTTCACAACCTCGGCATCGGCTGGGACGACAACAAAGTGGATCTCGGGCGTTATATGGTGACCAAGAATCCGGAGGACATCGGCGCATTTAAAACCCCGACCTTGCGGGAGATTGCCCGAAGCGCACCCTATACGCATGACGGCCGCTTCAAGACTCTTGAAGAAGTCGTGAACTTCTACAATAAGGGAGGTGTGAAGAACCCTCACCAGGATCCGTTGATCATTCCACTCGATTTGACGGACCAAGAGAAGGGCGACCTTGTGCAGTTTCTTCACACGCTGAATGGCGAGGGATGGCAGCAGGTCAAAGCGCCAACGTCCTTTCCGAAGTAAGCGCGCGTGATGTCCACGTTTTTTTGCAACGATTGGGCAGAGAAAGACCTTCTAAGAATTCTCTGAATCCTTTAGACTCACCGTGGCTCTCATGTGCATGAGCCACGGTGAGTCTCCGTCCGGTTCCCGGACTAATTGACCCCAACCCCAACCGCAGGAGGTCCTCATGATTCGAACACTGAGTATCGCATCTGTGTTGAGTTTCGCTGTGTTATCCATGGGAGCTGCATTTG
>CAZPWD010000242.1:0-3847 GCA_964590025.1 uncultured Nitrospira sp. | reverse complement strand
CGTCATATTTTGTATGAAGGCGGGAAGTTGACGAAGGACGGGCGAGCCTTTTTGGGTCGTGAACGACCTGACATCTGTGTTTTTGGCCACACGCACCAGCCGAAGAGGGAATGGCTAGGCAACACGCTGCTCTTCAATCCAGGATCAGCGGGACCGAAGCGATTCTCGTTACCTCGAGGGGTTGGAGTATTGAGACTTGAGAAAGGACAGGTTGTGCCCAGTTTTATTGTGTTAGGTCAGTGTCTCAGTCCGAACAATCGAAAGTTTACAATCACGCGGTGTTCCGACAAAGGAGGGACCAGATGAAGAAGAAACAGTTCCTTAGTCGAGTCGTTGCAGGGGTGGCGTTGATGTGTTTCATGACAGTGAGCACGGCCTGTTATGGCCCGTTCAATCTGACGAAGAATGTCTATCACTGGAATAGCGGGATCAAAGGCAGCGGCGAGGTGAACGACAAATGGATGAAGGAGTTCGTCTTCTTCGGCATGATCGTCGTTCCGGTGTACATGTTTTCGGCGTTGCTGGACGCGTTCATCTTCAACTCGATTCAATTCTGGAGCGGTGACAATCCCGTCAAAGCTTCCGAACTGGAGAGTGACGGGTTGACCAAGGTCGCTCGCTTTGGCGATGTAACAGTGCGCTGGACCCACACGAGCGAAGGCGCGACCGTGACCTATGAGCGCCATGGAATCATTGAGCGGCGTGCAACGATTGTCTCCAGCGCAGCGGGCTATCGACTTGTGGATGAGGGAGGAGCGACACTCGCGGAAGCCGAATATACTGCCGATGGCACCATCACTTTGCTCAATCGCGATTGTCAGGTTGTGCAGCGATGGACTGGCGATCAACTGCAATCGATCGTTCAGAGTCATGGGGCACCAATGGGCGAGCCTGTGCCGTTTTCGCGTAACATGTAGAGCCTGTCCTCTTGGCGAGAAGATGTGTACATGTCGCTCGCGCAAGTGGAACCGATGAGCGGGAAAAAAAGTTGTGGCATTGCCTCGCGGTTAGGCTATAATCACACAAGTGTTATGTCGTGTCACGGTACTCACCATCATCAATATGGAGGGCACATGAAGAAGCTGGTTCTGCTCGCAGTGGTAGGTGCGTTCGTCGCAATGCAAAGCGGTCTGGCCATGGCTGCCAGCACCGGCACCCCTGACACGGGGCCAGGTTGTGGGCTTGGCAAAATCTCCTTCGCAAACTATCCTCATGCCAAGACAAAGGGCGCACAAGTTACGATGGCTCTTCTAAATGGGATAGGGGCCAATACATTTGCAATCAGCAGCGGAACTTCAGGCTGTACAGACGATGGTCGGTGGTGGGCGGCGGGAGAAAAGACCACCATGTTTGCCGAATTGAACTCGGATGCCTTGGCTCAAGAAATGGCTCAAGGCCGCGGGGAACATTTGGCTTCTCTTGCCACGCTTTTAGGACTGCCGCAAGACCAGCACCCTGCGTTCTTTGCGATGGCCCAAGAGCGCTATACGGCGTTGACGAGTACGGGAGAGCTTTCGTCTGTGGCGATGGTCAAAGCACTGAATGATGCGATCTCGGCCAATCCGGTTTTGGCCAAGGTGTCGCTGAACAAGTAGTGCAGGTACTCGGGGCTCCCGTCGCAAGGCGGGAGCCTTTCTTTTTTCCATTCGGTGTGATTCACATCCGTACTCTCCTCCTCATCGCACTTCTTGCTGTACCGACCGGTGGCTGGGCAGATCAGGACTCCACCAACTATCGCGCCGAGCTGATCGAACAAGCAAAACTCGCTCGATTAGCAGACGTACGCGAATGGCGCTTGCTGCTGCATTACCAAGACAATCTCTTTGGAGGGGTGACCAGCGAACAAGATGACGAGGGGTTTTTCTTGTCGTCCCACGGTAAGCAGGATCCTGAGGCCGAACTTGAGGCGACGATCGAGTCCTTTTTTCCCCCGGCCATTATGGGACGTTCGAAACAGCCAGCCCAGTGCGCCTTCATTGCCCGGTATCATTGGTTGAGAGACCGCCTGCGGTTTGATAGCAGTCGGCTTTTGCCGGTCGTCTGTGATCGTTTCGACCGGTGGCGCGCTGAGCTGAACCCGCAGGGAATCAGCCTGATCTTCCCGGCAGCCTTCATGAACAATCCCGCCTCGATGTTCGGTCATACGTTTTTGCGGATCGACCAGAAAGGCCAGACTGAACAGACGAGAATCTTGGCCTACACCATCGATTACGCCGCCGAACTTCCTCCCGACGTCGGGTTTGAGTATGCATACAAAGGTATCTTTGGAGGGTACAAGGGCGTTTTCTCCACCCCGCCCTATTATCTCAAGGTCCAAGCGTATCGCGACATTGAAAATCGCGACATGTGGGAATATCAGCTGAACCTGACTCCTTCCCAGATCGATCGGCTTATCATGCACGCCTGGGAAATGGGGAACGCATATTTCGACTATTTCTTCTTCAAGGAGAACTGTTCGTATCACATTCTGTCTCTCTTGGAGTATGCCAATCCGGATTTACATCTTAGGGAACAGTTTCATTTCTGGACTATTCCAGCGGATACAGTGCGCGTCATCGTAGCCCAACCAGGGATGGTGGGTGCCACGACCTACCGGCCTTCCCGCAGCACCCTCATTAGGCGAAAACGGACATACCTGACACCTGAAGAACGGATCCTCTCGAAGCAAATCGTGCGCTCTCCAGAAGTCATAGGGGAAGCCACATTTGCCACGCTGCCTGTTCTGCGCCGGGCCTTGGTCCTAGACGTCGCCTCGGATTATCTGCGTTACAAGGCCGAGAGTGACGATCCGGAGGTGAAGGTGTACAAGGAGCGCAACCAGCGGGTCCTGAATGAGCGGAGCCGGCTGTTGGTGCCATCCGAAGAGATCGCGATTCTCCCATATACAGAACGACCTGATGTGGGGCACCAGACATCTCGTGCGACTATTGGCACTGGGTGGCGCAATCGTAACACCTTCGAAGAAGTTTCGTTGCGGGCCGCATATCATGACTTGCTAGACCCCGAAGCTGGGTACACCCCGAATGCGCAAATAGAGATGATGGGGGTAGCCTTCCGCCGATACAATCGGGCGGAACAAACCAGACTGGAGAGAGCGACCCTGCTTAACATTCTTTCACTGTCGTCAATTGATGACCTCTTCCGTGCCCCCTCCTGGAAGGTGAACGTGGGGATGCAGACGATCCGGCACAACGGCTGCGAACTGTGCAGCAATGGGGTGGCGAGCGGCGGTATCGGCGCTGCGGTGGAGTCAAGCCTGCTCAGGCGGGAAGTGTATTTTGCCTTTGCAGAAGCCGAGGCGAATTACAGCCGTGCCTACCAAGAACGGCATCGCATTGGCGGTGGTGGAACCGCGGGGATGCTGGCCGACGTGACCGACCGCTTGAAAATCATGGCCACCGGCACATATTTGAAGTATGCGCTAGGGGAGAAGTCCGACGACATCCGCTGGTATGCCGGTTCGCGCTATACCCTCTCGCAGAACTGGGCCCTCCGGCTCGAATATAATCACCGCGACCGGGACAACGACGTCGTGTGTTCCATCCAGGCATTCTTCTGAGACGAGGATCAGCACCCCACTTGCCCGCCTGAAAGAGTCCTGCTACAAGTGTGGACGTACGAGTCTCGGGAGGCGTCATGAGTCAGTCTATCGAGCCAACCGGCCAACGATCCGTAAGTACGTCCAGCCAACCGATTGCGCCCCATCCGCCGTTGCGTCAATACTATGACGAAATAGAGGCCAGGCAAGGGTTCCTCAACGAGCTCTTCAATCGTACGGCCTACCAATATCGTAATATCGATAAGGCCACCGGATTCGGCTCCGGGCTCTGGTATCGGCGAAAGGCGC
>CAZPWD010000241.1:0-3881 GCA_964590025.1 uncultured Nitrospira sp. | reverse complement strand
GCACGACGACGCGCACCGGCGCCCCGTTCTGGTTCGGCAGCACCTGCCCGTACAGACCGAACGTCAACAGCGTCAACGGGTGGAGCGCCTCATCCAACCGCAATCCCTCGACGTATGGCCAATCAAGCGAGGAGAAGCTGAGGAGGCCCTTTCGCTGTCCCGGAAACTGCTCGGGATCGAGGAGCGTGGTGAACTCCACGAACTTGGCCTTGCTCGTCGGTTCCAGCCGCTTAATCAGCGAGGCCAGCGGGTATCCGATCCACGGGATCACCATCGACCATCCCTCGACGCAACGCAAGCGATAGATCCGTTCCTCGAGTGGGAACAGCCGCATCAGCTCCTCAACGTCGTACTTCTTTGGGCGCGCCACGTGCCCATCGACCTGTATCGTCCAGGGGCGCGGCTTGAGCGTATGCGCCAGCCGTGAAGGATCATCCTTATTCACGCCGAACTCGTAGAAGTTATTGTAGGTCGTGATGCTCTTGAGCGTGGTCGGTGCATCTTGCACCGCGAATTTCTCGTTCCGTTTCGCCTTGAGAGGTTCACCGGCTGAGACTGCCGCCGTGGCCGGTCCGGACGGGGCCAGCGCCATGGCCGCCACCCCGATCAGAAACGACCGCCGGTCCAGGTAGAGCTGAAAGTCCGTGATTTCCGACGATCTAATGTCTGGGGCCCGCCTGATCAGCATAACACTCCTCCTTCGAGCCAAGCTGCGATGATAATGGCCTCATCTCTTTGACGCTCGGCCGCGTGAAATGGATTCTCTAATCCGGCGGCCGTCTGGCCCCCACCAATAATTCCTCCTGTTGCCAAGAATTTCGGTGGTCTGTTGGGCACATACGTCATCAATGGATGGATGTGCCGGCCTTGAGGCTGGGCATTGTCTCTCTAGAGATTACGGAAAACGATGGTGTTGTGATCTTCAGTTTTGGCTAATAATATTCTTCCGCCAGATAGCAGTCGCTCTTTGGTATCCCGCGGATGTGTCTGAAATAGTTAGGGGCAACCGCTTCTATTCCTTCATACCATTTTTCTCGTGAGACTTCGGTGCGATCTTGGAGCCCGTCAGCTTTCATGAGAAAATGCGCCTCTCCCTTGTTCGAGTACATCATAATGAAGGACTCGCCTGAATCCGTGATGGCCTCCGTCACATAGTAGGTGGCGCTACGATACATCGTGACGTGGGTCGTGCTCGAGTCACATTCCCTTAGGTGCACCTTTTTTGCGTCCTTGCGGTAATCAGGGAGCGCGATGGAATCAGCAACGGAAGGAACCGTCGCAGCTAGAAGCAGCAGCATGACGGATAAGGCTTTTGAGGTGTTCATGGGATTCCATCGTCTCTGATGTGTACCGCATGGATACATCGCACGCACTCTAGCTAATCATGGTTAGCCTATGAACTTCAAGAAAATTTGGATAGTGGGTAAGTTTGAGACTTGCGAACCAATGCGCGACAGGAGTTAACCTGCATCCGGCGTGAAAACGCCTACTGCTTCCACGGGGACTGGAACGTCTCGATCCGCTTGAGCGTGTCGCGGAACGCCTCTTGGTAGGGGTAGCTGGCCGCGAGGCGCAGCGTTGGCCGCCCGTCGGGCCGCACGAGCACTGCGGGGGCCAGGAAGAGCTGCTGGCGGAGGCGCTGCAGCGTTGCCCGCTGGAAGAGCGGTGGGGCACAGCACCGCTTGAACCAGTTCAGACAGTTGGAGGCGAACAAGGCCAGGTGGAAGAACGCCAGGTTGGCCGCGAAGTCCTGGGTGGGGATCTTCCCCAGGGCGTAGCCCTCCTTGAGTTCGCGGATGATCAGCTCGGCCGGGGACCGGTCGTGGTAGAACCGCCAGAGGTAAGGCGGCGTCAAGGGCAAGTTCGTCACGAACGCTTGATAGGTGAACCGGCCCAGCTGGAACAGGTGGAGCTGCAACGAGGGCTCCTCCGGGATCGGCCGGCGGATCACGACGAAGCGCCGGGGGCCCGGCCACCCCAAGGGCTGGTATCGGAGCTCGGCGGCTGCCACGGGGCCGGAGACCCGGCGGTACCGCAGGGTACTGAGGCGCCGCTTCAGGGGGTCAGTATAGTCTTCAATGCCGTCGGCGACACCATTGCCGTTACCGCCGTCCCCGTCTCCGCCCTCGATCCCCTCCGCGAAGACGAGATTCTTTGCGCACGCACGCTGACTCGTTAGCGGCTGGCCACCAACATCACCTTCCACGGCATCGAATCCGAGACGCTACTGCTGCTAGATCAAGAAGGCATCTGCGCGTCGCCCGGCTCAGCACGCTTGGCCGATTCCGATGCGCCTGAGCTTGTGGCACCGACGGTCACAGCGTGTTCGAGACATCGAGATTTCGCCTTGACCCCCTCGCCGCCCGAAAGGGGGAGAGGGCGGGGGTGAGGGGGCCTGTTCGTAGGGGTGCCGCTTGCTGTGGCCGTTTTCGGGTGAGAGTCCAGGATGGGCCTCACGACTCTAGTCTACTTCGTCTCGGCGTAGGGCGCTTGGGCAAATCGGATACCCAATGCCCGCAGCGCCTCTTTGCCTCGGATCGTCAAGTCCGTGATGAACAGGAATTGGTCGCGGCTCTCCTTCACGTAGGCCTTCAGCCGGTATTGTGTACCCCAGGGCTTCTCCGACACGATCACGGTAACTGGTGATTCTGACTTCCGGTAGGAACTGGTTTCCGCAATGTCCGCCAACCGCCGTCGCACGGCTACGGCATCATGGTCGGGGTGCAGGTAGAACTCCGCCACGCACAACAGGCTTCGACTGCCGCTGCTGGCGTTGGAGATGCTGGCCGACCAGAGCAGCGAATGTGGAATAACCACCTCGGTATCGTCGGGTGTGACGATACGCACGGCTCGGAGGGCGATGGACTTGACCTCGCCGTAGATTCCGCCCACCTCGATCCAGTCTCCCGGCTGGTAGGTGTTCTCCAGCACAGTCGCCAGTCCGGCAACGAGGCTGCTCGCGTAGTCCTTGAGCGCAAAGGCCAGGGCCAGGCCCACGGTGGCGACCAGCGCCACGACGTTGCGAAAGGTCGGTTCAACCAGGATCGGCACCGCGACAACGACGGCCCCGACACCGATAAGAAGGCGCGTGATCGGCATGGCACGCAGGATTGAGAGGCGCAGGTGGGGCGGAGCTTTCTCGGCGGTATGGCGAAGCCCCCATCGAATGATGAATGACAGCAGCCTCGCCGCCACAAAGATGGCCAGGACCAGCAACACATGCTCCCAGGTGAGCTTTCGCAAGAGGCCCCAAGCATTCAGTTCTTCCCTCATCTCACGTTTTCTCCGTCCCCATGGACTCGTTGCGGATAAGTTGCGGGGGTGCCTCCGCGCTTGCTACCGACCTGATCCTCATAAACGTTAGCCACTGTCAGTTTGAGCGACCTGTTGCGGTTATTCGAACCCAAGGTATTTTCGAATGTGCCTTGCGAGAATATTGTCGATCTCGGAATGCCTTGGAACAGGTTGTTTCATGCCGTTCTTTGGGTTGATGTAAATGTCATGTCTCGCACCTGGCCGTAACAGAAGACAACCGGCGCGTTGGAGTTCCTTGACGAACTCCTTTCTTTTCATATGGCAATCGCTTTTTCCTGATAGTTATCAGGGACATCCTCCATGACCATCATTTGGTAGGCATCCTTGAGATTTTCCTCAAGTTCCTTCAATGTCTTTCCCTGTGTCATGATTTCAGGGTGCTCTTTCAGCTTTCCGAGCCAAAACTTGCCGCTTTTCCAGTAGATCATTTTCATTGTGCCTTTCATATGCCCCCTCCAGTTTCTTTGGTTCTATACCTTTGTGCCGCACTTATACTCGTTTCTCAGCCCTAACTCTTGCGTATGCTGGTCAGCCTATCCTGGTCCTCCCCCTTCGCACGACTGCGG
>CAZPWD010000240.1:0-3882 GCA_964590025.1 uncultured Nitrospira sp. | reverse complement strand
TGGAGCCGTCAAGGAATCTGTCTCATGGAATCGCTAGACAGTTCGATCGACATTGAAACCAGACGCATGGAACTCCGGGGCGTGATCCGCCTGGCGGGCGAGGTCATTGCTCAATACTGGCCGATGCGGACCTTCGTGCATCACAACCCACTCCATAGCCTTGAGTATCTGCCTTTCGAAGAAACGGTCAGACGCGGCAAACAGTTTTTAGGGGGGAACGGCTATCTACCCAGCGATCTCTATCGCGGGTACCTCCGTTCCGGCAGGATTCAGCTCCGGCACCTCGACGCCGTCCTCACGCCGTTGGTGCATGACAAGCACGTGACGATCGGATCTCGCAAGGTCTCTCACGGCGACGTCCTCCGCGCGTGCCTGGCCGAAGGCCTCTGTACGCCGATTGAAGAACCGTTGGATGCGCAGTGGGAGCGTGATTCTCATCATCAGCTGGTCGAGTCGCTCGCCGAGAGGCTTGCCCCCATCATCTTCTTTCGTGATGTCGATCAGCGGATACGTATGTTCGCACAGGGCGATCAGGCAGCGTTAGGCCGTTGGATCACGCTCTCGCACTGGTGCGACCAGACGCTCGGCACGACGATCGTAAGCCAGATCAACGGCGAATTGATCAAGTGGTGCGAGGCCTTCCTGGACGAAGGCCATGCTACCTGGCCTATGCCGGGCCGGGAAAAAGGATTGTACGGAGCCTGGAAAGCCCTTGCGGCACTGGAATGGTCGCCCTGTGGGATTGCGGACAGCCGAAAGAAAATCTCGCGGCTGCCCGACCACCCGGAAGATGCGCTGCTGGAGAGCCTTGATGCCCTGGCTATTCCGACAGAGCTCCGGCAGGACTACCTGTCTCTCCAACTGACGGCGCTACCGGGCTGGGCGGGATTCATCAAGTGGCGGGCGGAAGAACGAGACTACGAATGGCAACGGGCTTATCCGGTGGGACTGGTGAAGTACCTCGCGATCCGACTCTGGTATGTACGCGAGTTGGTTCAGAAGGCCTGCCAGGAGGAGCTAGGCATCGACGGAGAGTACCAGGCAGTCACGGCCTATATGCAGCGCCATCCGAGAGAGTATTTTCTTCGCAGGGAACGGGTTGCCGGCCGTCTTCCAGCCGCCTATGCAGAGGAAGTCGACCACCTCCGTCATCAAAAGAAAAACGGCTGGGAAGGGTTATTCGACCGCTACAGGACGGACGTTGTGCCCCGCCAGGAACGAGTCGCTCGCCATGGCTCCGCCAAGCGTCTGCGCGCGCTTGCCATGGTCCTGCACATCGATCCGGCTGCTTTGCTGGACAGTTCGCCGGTCGATCTCAAGCAGCTCGTGGATTGGATGAAAGCCTTTCCTGAATCGGACCATGGCCCTGTCTGGCTCAAGGCCTTCGAGGCAGGGTATCAGGACCAACTGCTCGGAACGCTGACCCGGGCACGGGCCAAGTCAGCCGCACCGGCTCCCTCCGAGAATCAAGCATTCGTGCGCCCTCACTCCCAATCGGTCTTCTGCATCGATGTGCGCTCCGAACCATTTCGGCGTCACCTGGAATCCACCGGCGCGAACGAGACCTACGGGTTTGCCGGCTTCTTCGCCGCCTTTATCCGTTATCGGGCCTGGGGCAAGGAGCATGACACCGAACAATTCCCGGTCATCATGCGCGCAAGGAACGAGGTCCGCGAAATCCCCCGCAGCTACCTGGATCACGTCGTGTCGAAACACGAGTCTCGAACCAGGATGGTCCATGCGGGCCATACCCTTCTGCACGACTTAAAAGAAAACGTCGTCACGCCCTATGTTATGGTGGAGTCATTGGGATGGTTTTATGGCCTTCCGATCTTCGGGAAAACCTTACTGCCATCGTTATATCGCCGGTGGACCGCCTGGTTGCGGCGAATCTTCGTCCCGTCGATCACCACGACACTCACTGTCGATAAGCTGGCGCCGGCCGAAACGGCAGACATGCTGGCGGCGGAGCAGCAAGCGACCGTGCGGCGAGCGTTGCAAGAACGAACCGGTTTGCGCAGCTCTCAGATCACGCCGGAGTTGGTCGAAGCCTTGCGACAGCGGGCCTTGAGCGGGGAAGGTGACCCGGAACCTCCTTTGACCCAGGCAGCGACAGAGGCAGGGCTCTCGTCTGAAGCCCTGACTTCATTCGTCGCTGCCTTACGGCAGCATCACGCTATCAATCAGCGCGCATCTTCCAGACAGAAGGAACGGATCACGCGAACCGGCTTCACGCTTGAAGAGCAGGCCGTGACTGTAGAGACGGCGTTGCGCATGATGGGACTGACGAAAAATCTTGCCCGGCTTGTCCTCTTTTGCGGTCACGGAAGTACCTCTGACAATAATCCGTTCGAATCCGCGTTGGACTGCGGGGCTTGCGGAGGCAATGAAGGCAAACCTAACGCCCGCGTTCTCGCCATGATGGCCAACAATCAGAAAGTGCGGGAACGGCTGGCGAAGAATGGCCTCAACATTCCCTCGGACACCCATTTTCTCGCCGGCCAGGTCGATACCACGACCGATGAGGCACAGATCTTCGACCTTGAAGATGCGCCACCGACCCATCGCGCCGATATCGCGCGACTGGTCGAAGACCTGAAAAAAACGGCCAGCCTGACGAGCCAAGAACGTTGCGCCCGCTTCCCCGATGTCGCGGCAACCCTGCCGGCGCACAAGGCTGCATCGCATGTGCGCCGGCGGAGCATGGATTGGAGCCAGGTGAGACCGGAGTGGGGTTTGTCAGGCAATACGGCGTTCGTGATCGGCCGACGGGATCTCACCAAAGCACTCGATCTGAACGGGCGCGTCTTCCTGCATTCGTATGACTACCGCGAAGACCCGAGCAATCGGTTGCTCGAAGTCCTGTTGACCGGCCCGCAAGTGGTGGCGCAATGGATCAACATGGAACATTATTTTTCAACGGTGGACAACGAGGTGTATGGCGGCGGGAGTAAGATTTACCATAACGTGGTAGGGCGTATCGGTATTATGTCCGGGCCTTGGAGCGATCTCCGGCTCGGACTTGCCCGGCAAACGGTGATGAACGGCGACGTGCCGTATCATGAGCCGATGCGCTTGTTGACCGTCATCGAGGCCCCACGAGAACGGATCGAGAAGCTGATCGCGCGCCATGAAGTGTTGCAGCATTTTTATCATAACGAGTGGGTCCACCTCGTCGCGCTGGAACCGGAGGAAGGTGTCCTCTATCGTTATCGACCGACGGGCGAATGGGATAGAATCGACGAGGGAACCGGCTTAGGATAGCGGGGTCATGAAGGGACAACTCAGCAAGAAAGGAGTTCAACTGTGGGCGCGTTGACGTTGCATCCGATGAAGGAAATACGTGTGATCGTAGCGGGGGAGCACCAGGCGTTTGTGACAGAGTTGCTGGACCGGGTCAAAGCGACCGGCTACACGATCATCGGCAATGTTTCAGGAAAAGGCCATCACGGCGTGCGTGAAGCCCATTTCATGTTCAGCGAGCAGGAAAGTCTTGAGATGATCATGACCGTCGTCTCTGAAGAAAAAGTGGAGTCCATCCTGGCGGGGCTTCGGCCGCTCTTCGAACGCCACTCCGGCGTGATGTTCGTCACCGACGTGGCCGTCAGCCGGCAGGAATATTTCGGCAAGCAGCAGAGCGGTTCATGACCGAGAGCTCACATGGCCCAATCCATGACCAGATTATGGCACGGGGCGAGGAACAACGGTCAGACTGCCACCCTTGTCTTCACGATCAGAACTTGTCTAGAATGCACCATTCTCACAGGGTTGAGGGCAAATCGTGAAGGGACTACGATTCGAGCGCATCGGGAAAAACCGTCACTACAATGTGGTGTTCCACATGGGAAGCAGCTACGTGCCCGTTACCGATGAAATCGTGGA
>CAZPWD010000239.1:1832-3904 GCA_964590025.1 uncultured Nitrospira sp. | reverse complement strand
GATATTACTCATCCACACATCAGAGGAGACACTCAATGGCTAAGGGCATGACACAGAAGAAAGCGACCAAGAAGAAACCAGCCAAGACGATGAAGGAAAAGCGCGCCGCCAAGGTTGCCAAGAGAAGGGGCTAATGAAGCCCGCGCTTAGGCCGTTCTGACCGAAGCAACACACACTGGGCTCGTCGACGTGCGTTGGATGTCACGAGCGCGATGGAGTGGCGTGTCTCAGTTATGATCACGCTATGGCAATACTGCCTTCAGTGCTGAACCCTGTCCTTGAGACCGTCACAGGTGAGGCTCCGGCTTCCTTCAGCTTATCTCCCAGGCAGGATGACACGAGAACCTGCTGTAGGCCTTCGGCCGTCTGATCGAGGAGAAAGTCAAACCCGATGACAGCGTAATGGAGGGGGTGACCATGCGGCCCATCGACACGGAAGACCTGTGCGCGACTGGTTCCTTCCTGGAAATCGGTGATGTGATGTTTGGGAAACTGCTGGCGCAGGTAGAGGCGGATCACGTCGAACTTGGCTATATTGCTCACGTGCCTTTTGTGTACCTTTCCCGATATCTCTTGTTCAATGAGTCACCATGACTGGTTTTCCCTGCGATGCCCCAGTCACTTCTTCCGGTACACGTTCAGCCCGACTTTTTCCTCGCGGTTTGGAATGGTCACATTTCCTTCCGTCGAGGCAATGATGGTGGTCTTCCCCGAAGCAGAGGGTCCGAACTCTTTGGACAGATCGACCTTGATCGTCAATGTTGTCCCTTCGACGGTCAGCTCCACGTTCTTCATGATGTGCCCTCTCAGTGATGGACGAAGCGTGAGAACGCCCTGTCCGAATGAAGCTCCCCGCAGCAGCCTACTCCGCCGAAGTAGCCACTTCGGCTACGAAGGCCGGAAGCTACGGGGTATTGGGCGAAGGAGAATAATGGTGCAACCTGTACAGCGGGCAGAGGAGGAAGTCAATCCACGGAAGCTCCTCACGCAGTGCGAAAGACCGTGGCGCGTGAAGCGTGAGACATGCGCGAACCGGCTGGTTTCACTTGTTTATTTGGTCTGTTTGGTTTGTTTAGTTGAACTAGACCAACCAGATGAACAAAACAAACCAGATAAACCAGATTAACCCAGAAAACCGCGATCGACGATCCAGAGGGCGGTTATGTGTTGCGCTTGAGCAAGTCAGCGAGATGGGCGAAGGGCGTGAAGGTCGAAGGTCGATCTTGCTCCCGGCCCGGCGGCGCCTCACCAGACGTGTCAGCCACCTGATTCCGCTGGTGCTCATTGTCGTGGCAGTAGAGACAGAGCAACTCCCAGTTGCTCCCGTCGGGCGGATTGTTGTCGTGGTTGTGGTCCTTGTGATGGACCGTGAGCTGGCTCAGCTTCTTGCCGTCAAATTCGCGTCCGCAGTGCGCACAGATCCAGGGAAACATTTTGAGCGCTTGTTCTCGATAGGTCTGTTGCAGCTGAGCCTGGGTGCGCTGTGCCATGCGAGCCTCGCAGAGGATGGCGATTTGTTATAGAGGGATTCTACAACAAGTCTTAGCAGGATGCTCAAAAGGCCGTCCATTTCGTGTGTGGTCTGTATGGTTCATCTGGTTTCTCTAGTTAATCTGGTTAGTTTCGTTCGACCAAACAAACGAAACAAACCAAACAAACCAAATAACGGCCTGTGGCGCTGGCGGACTTGTTCAGCATCCTGCTAAGTGAGCTGTGTGCAGGGCCAAGAGAATACCCGGATGGCTGGTTTGACCCATCCTGAGTGCTTCGCCTCTGCACACCAGGCCATGACAGCGCTGGCGACCTTGTCACGTTGAGCTGGTTCCAGCGAGACCAGGATAACACTGTTCCCCCCTGCATAGAACGAGATCCCTTCAGTCGATCCCGATTGTCCGGTCCCAACCGTCTCGGGAAATTCGGTGTAGGCCATGACCCCGCACGTCAGCAATAACTCATGCACGCGTTCTTTCAGTGAAGTACGAAACACGATCATCAACATGTCCATGGGTGACCTCGAAAAAGGTAAAAATTAATATAGCAGGTTCCCAATCGATCTTGAAAGGCGCGGGTGA
>CAZPWD010000239.1:0-1732 GCA_964590025.1 uncultured Nitrospira sp. | reverse complement strand
ATAACCCTTTAGAGGGATTGCCAATCTTTCGGCGAATTGGTATTGCGTTACTCCCTGTGACACGTCCTGAGTAGGTTTGCATCTTACCGCGAGTCTCTGCTGATGGAACGTCGTCGTCCGTTGCTCTGCTTTTCGGGACCTGTCCGGCGAACCTTATCCCACGCAGCGTGGTCCTTGACAATGCGCTGTCCAGTTCTGCCCATAGAATCATTCTTCTGGGAGGCCGTATGAATATCATGACAGAAGTGGGCACAGCATTCGTTTACTCTGGCCATAGCGAGAATATGGTCTCGGGGCAGTCGAGCCCAGGGATCCTTGTCTTCTCGCGCTCGCTGCAGCTGCAGTATGTGAATCGTCGGGTCCTCGAATTGATACGAAACATCGGCCAGGCGGTGACAGAATCAGGATTGATCGTGCTTCCCACACCACTACTCGAACTTCGTGAACAAATTCAGGAACGCCTCGATGAACGCCTCGAGGCAAATATCTGGGAACCGTTCGAAATGAGTCGAGTCGTGTCTGAATTTGGGCGAAGACTCTTGTTCCGTGGATTCGGATATCCCAATCAATCTGCGAGCCGCGATTCTCGAATCGTCATCGTTCTGGAAGAGATCGGGTCCGCGGAGAAGGACAGGAATCAACAGGCGCACGTCCGGATGACGGCACCCAAGATGCAGACAACGGGCGCCGTGTTCCCTGCGAATTCATAAAGGCGGGTGAGAGCGTCGGCATGCCGTACAGTGCCAGACGCGGACGGACATGAACAAACGGGTTGCCCTCGCGTCATACAAGGCCAGATGTGACTCCTTCAAAGATCCCGCCAGAAGTGAAAGAGTCGGCCAACCCGGATCGCAGGGGAGGCATTCGTCTCCTGAAGATACAGCCATGTTTTTACCAGCTTGCGCAAGTCGCTGGTTACGAGATCGTCGAATTCTCTGATGGGCACGCGCTGTCTCTCAATACCAGCCCGGGAGGATTCTTGCTCTTAATGCCTGAGCCCCCGGAGAGGAGACAAGTGTTTGAAGTGCACACGCCTTTGTCTACAGAGGAGGAGAGAACAGTCAAGTTAGTGGAAGCCTGCTGGACGCGCGAACTGACATTTGGCGACGCCGGCAAGGTCTACCTCGTCGGCGTCAGGTCCCTATTCGAACCCGCGCGTTCCAATTAGCAAGCGCCGGTGGGCGAGAGTTGAACCGGGGCCGGTGAGGTCAGGCGGGTTTTTCTAGTTTGTTCGGTTTAGCTTGTTTCTCTTGTTGAGCAAATCCAAAGAAACCAGAGAAACCAAATCCCCCCCACGCACCGCGAAATGCTTCCTGACACCTTTATCTTTCCCGCATAGGAATATTTTCCTCGACCGCCAATCCCGGCCCTCTTATAATTAAAAACATAAGGAGGGTCATATGGAGCCTACCGTTGAACAACGCAATCACCGGCGTTACTCCGTCAATTTCCAAGGGGTCTTTTCCTCTGATACAGTGCAGGGCGAAGAGGGTGTTGTGCTAGACCTCTCCCTGGGAGGGTGTCGGGTGGGGAGCCCGATTCCCATGCCTATCGATACAGCGATTCACCTTCAGATTCGGCCTCGCCAAGCGCCCCCCATTTATATCCCCAGCGCGATCGTGCGTTGGGTAAGGGGCTCCGCATTCGGTGTGCAGTTCCAAGAATTGGCTAAACACGAATCAAAAGCGCTGACTCATCTGCTGTGGTCGTTGCCCCCTTCAAGGCGGGACGG
>CAZPWD010000238.1:0-3945 GCA_964590025.1 uncultured Nitrospira sp. | reverse complement strand
TGAGCCGCGTCGCGAGACCGGCGCGCGGAGCCCAGGGGACTGGCTCCGCCGTCTGCGGCAGTGCCTGTCCCACTGCTCCTCAAACAGGGACAGGCGCCAAAAAGAAGGGCGCCAGTCCCCAACAGTACGGTGAGGATCTGAGGGGCGAGCCTGCTGGCCGAAGGCTCGTCGTAGCAGCAGAAGCGCTCATGAATAATGCAGGCTAACTGTCGGCGTTCAAACTTGGTCATCCAACTGTATGTTTTAGACCCTCTCCTCAGCGGGACTGACAGGGCCTATTCCCGCTGGCCTGTCGATACCCGTAAATAACTCGACAGGTTGGAGGCGATGTGTGAGGCTCGCTCTAGTAAGGCACTTCTCTTGCTCAAACAGCTCTTCATGACACTCAACTCTATGACAGAAAGCTTCGATTTGGCGACGGCCCGAACCGGTCGCCGGCGGGATTGGGTGCGTGTCATGACCCTCAGTCTGGTTGTGACCGGGTCCTTTCTGCTGCAAGGTTGCCTCGCAGGAGCCTGGGTGGCAATGGTGGCAGTGGATTCAATGAGGAGCAGCAATGTGACCTTTGAGCCGTTCGAGCAATCATGGGTGGCACAGCAGGACCAATCGAACGATGCTGTCCACAATTTGAAGGTGACGAGCGTGGCAATCCTTCCGGTTGAGGGTGATCCGGAGATGGGCGCGCGGCTTGCCACTTTGTTGCAGCAGGAAACCACGTTGCGCGTTGAGTCGCCGGCCACTGTCGCGGACGGAGTCACCGGAGCCGATCCGCGTTCGGCAGAAGCCGATGATGCAGATCGCAGCGCCTTGGCCAAAGAAGTCACGCGGGACCTGGGCGTCGATACCGTTCTCGTCAGCCGAGTTGCCGGTTCGCCTTCTCATCCGAGCGACTGGGGGTGGAAAGCAGAGGGTTCACGACGTCTCTATTTATACCTCGTGAATCGCGACGGCCATCTGCTCTGGAAGGATGAGCTGCCCTTCACACTGGTAAATGGTTCCACATTGCCGCAGGAAGCATCCGTGCAGACCGATCTCAGCAATCACGTGATGCAGCATGTCAAAGAACTGCGCCTTGATGAACTTGGCTACCTACCAAAGAAAACCTTATACAGGATCCCAAAAAAAGTAGGCATTCTCACCCGCTAGACCCCGGCGACTACTTCACCCGCCCACCCTGAGGCTGCCAAGACAGCCTCTTTACCCAGAGACACGCATTTTCCCACGCAGCGTTCTCGACACCATTAAAGCGTGAATCGTATCTCGTTATTTGCTCGAGACTCGCGAGACTTGCGCGAAAAGCGGGACAGTTCGGAAGCTCCATCTTCGCGAGTCGCGCCTGTCGCGCACGTCTTGCTTGTCACGCCCACAATTCACGAACGACGTGCGAAGAGACGGCCTTGTTGAATATCTTGTGTGAGTTTCCTACTGTTATGCCACACATGCGGACCACCGAAATTCTAACGTGCCAAGATAGTTTCTCCATCGCCTGCTAACCCTTCTTGCAGCGCTTCCCTTCCTCCGGTACAGTCTAACTCCATCATCCATCTCGGAGCCTGTGTTCTCCATGCCGTTGTTCGATGTGCCATTGCTGGCTCGTCTTCAGGAAGAATTTCGCCTGTCGATGAAGCGACTGCTGGGAGATCTCTGCCTGGATTTAGAAAACCAATATGCAGACGTCGTGAAATCGTTGGCCTTGCCTGTGGCCTACTTTCGGTTCCTCGGGCAAGCACTCGAGCGGGATGCGTACGCCCACTGGAAAGTTGTCGGCTGGATCGAAGCGCTGAACGACCTGGTGTACTTCATCGATCTGTTGCAACAGATTCGAGAGGAGCAGAATCCTCGTGAGTTCGCGGCGCAGCTGTTTGCCGAGTGCCAAGAAAAGTTCTTCGAAAACAGTTATCTGGACGATCTGTTCCCACGCGGGGTCTCCCAGGCCTCCGGGCTTGAACGGCGACTCAACGAACTTTGCGCCCGCCTTACGCAGGAGCTGACACAGGAATCGCTCTGTCTCGTGCCGGGACTTCCGATGTTGTGGTGCGCCTCTCGCAAGATTCAGTCTTGGACCATAGAGGTGCATCTCGGCCACAACGTCGAACGGGCAGAGATGTTGGGAACGATGGCCGTTGGGATGGAAGGCGAAATCTACGAGGCTCCTCCCTCGGTGAAGAGTGCCCTCAAACAAGCATCTGGCCAGGCAACCACTTTAGTTCAGCCGCAAGAGCTGTCTCTGAAGATCGGACGAACCATGACCCCTCTGTGCATGAGGAGAGGCAATCGGTTGGAGTGGAGCTGGACGCACCGGTCGCCCGTCGTGGCGACGGAGACTCGATCTGAGGCCGTCACAGTCGGGCCGACGCTCGTATACGGAAAGGACCGCCAACCTCGTACGGTGGCCTCCACCTCAGCCGATCAAGTTGCGCGAATCGGGCGGGCATGGACAGTCGTACAAGAGGCCTGGCCGGAAGGGCACGAGGTCCTCGCGCTCTTGACCACTCGGATAATCCCGCTCAAGGCCAAGGGCGTTGTCAGCTTCAGTTATCGCCACCGGCCCGGCCTCTCCTTTATCAACTGCTTCGACCGGGACCACCTCGATCTGATCGACGATTTGATCCACGAGAATAGTCATCACCATTTAAATCTTTTATTGCGCAAACAAATTCTCTATCACGGGGATCGCAACCAGCAGATCTTCTATTCCCCCTGGCGCCGCAGCCTGCGTCCGCTCAGAGGCATTCTGCACGCGGCCTTTACGTTTGTGATAGGAGCGATGCTCTTCGAGCGACTCTCAACGTGGGCGTCCGGGCGGGGTGGATTGGCTCGATGGAAACGAGCAGGACTGACCTCGCACGATCTGCAACGAGCCCGGTTTCGCTGTCTCGAAGAAGTGGAATCCGTCCGTTACTCGATCCAGGACTTGGAGTATGCCGGCTGGCGTCTCAAGTGGCTCACCGGCTCAGGCCAACGGCTGGTCAAACAGTTGGCGGAATCGATCGAGCAGGTCGAGCACAACATCGCACCTCACAGAAAAGCAGTCCTCGCCTCCCAATTCGGCCCACCCCTCCGACGTCATATCAAGGAACTCCACCAAGCCCGCCAAACCTACGGGCCCGTGCGGTTGGGCAAAGTCTGAGTGAGGACTCTCCACCACGCGTTGTTCTGCCAGAGCCACTCCGCTATCATTGCGGTATGAAAAGACCCGCCCTCAAAAAGAATAAGTCATCCCCTCACAACCAGAAACAGCGGTCTTTTTCAGAAGCTGCTGCGATGCAGGGCGCGGCAGCCATCCAAGCCTCGCGCCGAGGTGAAAAGCGCAATCGTGCCGTCAGTTCACTTAGTACATCTTTCCAGGAGGTGCCAGCATGCAGCAGGGAATGCAACGCAACGGAGTCATCGTCGGATTGCTCTCATTGGGCGTACTTGCCACGGTGGCCCTGACGACCGGCCCCGCCCAGGCTCAAACCACCTCGGTGTGGCCCGATTACGCCACGCCGTCGTGGAACCAGACGCTGCCGAGCCCCACGCGGTTCATCATTCTCTCAAATTTCGCCGGCGCAGCGGTGCTGGATCAGAACACCGGGCTGGTCTGGGAGAAGTCCCCGCAGACGGTGACCGTTACGTGGAATGGCGCCCGCTTCAATTGCATCAACAAGAACGTCGGTGGTCAGAAAGGGTGGCGCCTGCCGTCCATCCCAGAGCTGGCTAGTTTGATCGACCCCTCCGTAGCCCGTCCGGGCCCGACCCTTCCGTCAGGCCATCCCTTTAACGATGTCCAGTCGGCTGGTTATTGGTCGGCGACCACGAGTGCCGAGGATCGCTCCGACGCGTGGTTCGTGTACTTCGGCATTGGTTTCGTGGACAGCGACAGTAAGACCCACACCGGCCACGCCTGGTGTGTGCGCGGTAGCACGAACGCGGATGCATATTAGCGAAGCGCGCGGGACTTGC
>CAZPWD010000237.1:0-3952 GCA_964590025.1 uncultured Nitrospira sp. | reverse complement strand
GCCGAGCCTTCTGGACCATCTCGACGGCGCGACGTTCGTCTTTCTTCTCCATCGCACTATTGATGTTAGGGCCGAGCGCCAGCGCAATTCCCCAATAGGGCATGGCCGCCTGCGGATCCTGTTGCGCCGCAGCTTCAAACGACCGGATCGCTTCTTCGTGGTTGAAGGCATAGACGAGTCGGAGCCCCTGATCGAAATAATGTTGGGCCTGTTCCGATGTGGTGGTGATGGGATGGTGAAGGGAGCCCAGGTTTTCGAAGAGCGGCGGAGCGGCAGTCTGGTCGGCAGGATCGGCTTCCGCCAGTGAGAACATCGCAAGCCAACACGACATACCTACAACCAAGAGCGTAGCGAACATCGATCCTCCCCTAAGGCCCGCGATAGCCCGTTGCTCCTCCTAGCCCGCAACGAGTCCGGCAGGCTGAGGTTGATGTCAAGGTTGAGCGAAGATCAGACTTTCCCCATCTCAGCCTTGACCTGAGCCTTAACTTTCTGGAAAGCTGGCGGACTTTTTCAGCATCCTGCTAGGTCTACTGCGATCCTTCGTCGTGATCAATGTTACGAATAAGGACTGCGCGTCCTTTGTCATCCACGAAAGCTTCGATCCGATCCCCGACATGGGCCGGTCGATCGATTCGAGTATTTTCATCATGCGCCACGCGACGTTCGATGCCACTGACTTCCTGAAGCACATAGGCCCCGCCCTCGACCGCCGTCACCTGGCCTGTTAGAGAAAAGGTATTTGACGGAATTGCGAGCCGCACATCGCCGCTCGATTGGGCCCCCAGCGTGCCCCGCACGATCCCTCGTCCAAGATCCTCTTGCGTCGAAGTTCCCGCGATGTTGCAGCCCGCGCCCAGCAGGCTCGGCCCCAGCACGCTCACGAGGCACCACCTTGTAATACGCATCTATTTTCCCCCCACTCTTGTCTACCCTTGCTCTCCTGCCGAGTCAACAAACTGGTGGTAGTTGTTTGCTCATGGCAGACGAACTTCAGAATCGGGTGACGCTGGAAAAGTTGAAATCGCGGAGCGTCATCGCCGGCACGAGAAGCTTGCCGGTTTCGGACGTGATCGCTTCAGCCGGATTGGTAAAGGCCGCGATCCGGTTGAAGACCCGCAGAGGGCTCTCGTGAAACCGAAAGTTCTTCACCGCCGACACGATTGCTCCATTCTCGACGAGAAACGTGCCGTCTCTAGTCATACCGGTCAGGGTGAGATCGGTCGGATTGACTGTCCGGATGTACCAGAAGTTCGTCACCAGGATGGCGCGCTCCGTGGCCTTGATCAATTCTTGTAGCGTCGGCAAGGATGATCCTCTTCCTGAGAGGCTGGGGGCGTCGAGCGTGGGGATCTTGTCGATCCCTCGAACCTTCGCTGTAAACCGATCGTAGGCAAGCTGTGTGAGCACCCCGTCTGCAATCCAGTCGGACGCCACAGTCGGTAACCCATCAGCGGTGAACCCAATGCCCAAGAGATCCTCGTGCGCCGGCAGATTGCGGAGCGTCAGTCGCTTGTCGACGATCAACTGGCCCAGTTTACCTGAAAATGCACTTGTGCCCTTCTCGTAGGACTTCGCATCGAGCATCCAGAGCAGCGAGGACCACAGCCCCGCGACGGCAGCCGGCTCAAGAATCACGGTATAGCGCCCCGGTGGGAGCTCACGCACCTCCAGGCCCCGCTTGGCCTTATCGATTGCGGTGAGTGTCCGCTCCTGGACCCTCAGATGATCGATGGACCGATGGGCCGCGGCACTCCAGCCGGTGGCCTCGCCTGCCTGAGCCGTGAGACTGAATCGTGCATCGGTCCGTTCTTCGTGGGCGAAGAGTCCCGTACTCGCGGCAACTCCGACCGTCGCAATCGACGAGGACACAATCCCGGCTGCGCCAAGATTTTCCATCCGGCATTGCCCGATCGCCTCGTTCGTATATTCAAGTCGACGGGCCGGCCCGGCCGCGACAGTTTCAGCGCGCGTCGTAGGAGGCGTCAGATATGGCTGAGGCTCCACCGGCGGGAGGTATTCCGGATCGTCCGGCGACAGGTGCGCGATTTGCGTGGCTCTAGTCACCGTCTCTTGCACCGCCCCCGCGGTAAAGTCCGTCGTGCCGGCGGTGCCGTGACGCCGCCCGAACGCCACCGTCACACTCAAAGACCCGCGCCTCGTATCGACGTTCTGCACAATCTGATTGTTCGCAAACCGCGTCGTTCCGCTATGCTGATCGTGCAACGCGACAAGCGTGTGGTCGCCGGTCGAACGTTTCAGGGCCTGCTCCACGAGAAACCGGAACTCGTCCCGGCTCGTCAGCTTCGGCCAGGTCTTGTGGCCGGTCGTACTCATCATCCAACCTGCCCTCCGATGACGTTCACGTTGCGGAACCGCGCGTGGGACGCTGCGTGGGTCATCCAGCCGGACTGGCCCGGCTGGCCCTTGCCACATGTGATAAACCCATACCGCCGGCGATGCGACTGATCCGCGACACCGTCGCAACTGCCCCAGAACTCCGGCGTGATCCCATGGTAGATGACATCACGAACCATGTGTGTCCGCTTCCCGTTCTCGATCAGCCAAAATGCGTCGCCCCCGAACTGGAAGTTATACCGTCGTTGATCGATGCTGTAGGACCCGTGGCCTTCGATGTAGATGCCCCGTTTCACATCGGCGAGCAGGTCGTCGAGAGTGGCGGTGCCCGGCTCAAGGCCGATGTTGGCGATACGGACGATCGGGACGCTGCCCCAGCTGTCCGCCCGATTGGAGCCGCGCGAGCGCGTCTCGCCGATTATCGGTGCGACCTCTCGGTTCGTGCAATAGCCGACGAAGATGCCGTCGCGCACAATGTCCCATTGCTGGCAGGCCACGCCATCGTCGTCGTAGCCGGTTGCGGCAAGGGTCTTCGGTTCGCAGTTGTCGGCCACGAGATTCACGTGCGGAGAGCCGTATCGAAAGGTTCCTCGTTTTTCGGTCGTGAGAAAGCTGGTGCCGGCATAGTTGGCCTCGTACCCGAGCGCGCGGTCGAGCTCGCTCGGATGGCCGCAGGACTCATGCATCGTGAGCGACAAATGTTCTGGATCGAGGACGAGATCGTACAGCCCTGGCTCGGTGGTGGACGCCTTCACTTTCTCGACGGCCTGAGACGCAATGCGCGGGGCCTCGGCCAGGAAATTAGCGTCCTCGATCAATTCATAACCCATCCGAAGATGCGGCGTGTTGAAGCTCCGCGAGGCGAACCGACTGTCATGAACCGCCGTGGCATCGAAATCCCCGTTCACGGCAAGGAGGTCGAATTCCAGGCGCGACCCTTCGGTCGACACAAAGAGCTTGCGGTCCTGACAGGCCCAGAGGCTCGCACTGCTCCGCACGATGCCGGGCTGCCGATGGAGATACTCCATCGTCTCTAGGAGCAGCGCCGTTTTGTTTTCGAGCGCGACGGCAAACGGATCGATCCGCCGCGCCGTGACAATCCGGTCTCGATGGACCGGCTCATCGGCAAGTTTCACCTTTTCACTCGCGAGGGACGCGGAGCCTTTAGCGATCTCGATCGCCAATTCAGCCACACGCGGGGCTTCTTCCAGCGAGAGAATAGAGCTCGCTGCGAATCCCCAGGCTCCGTGATAGAGGACGCGGATCCCAAACCCGCTGTCCTGCGCTTCTCGAATGGAAGCGATGCGACGATCTTCGCCGCGAATGGTCTGGGTCGTGCTGTCGAGGAGGCGGATATCGCCGTACTCAGCCCCGGAGGCAACCACGCGTTTCAGCGCAAGTTCGGCGAGTTCGTCCTGATGAGGATTCGGATGAGCGGGCATGGTGTCTGTATCCTGCCAGAGGCGGCGACGCCGTTCAACTCACCCCAGCCCGCATTATTCATGAAGCTTCTGCTGCAAGCGCGGATACGCGGCTGTGACAGGCAGTCTCGCCGTTCAGCCCTTCGACATACTGCACGAGTATGCCTCAGGGC
>CAZPWD010000236.1:0-3957 GCA_964590025.1 uncultured Nitrospira sp. | reverse complement strand
CTGACACCTTTTCCCATTCTCACTCCGCATACGCAGGTCCACTACTCAGCACCAGGAGTGCGAAAATGAGCAGTCGCTTCAAGTGAATCCCTCAGTGAGCCGTGGTCGCTTATTTCTTTAACGGCATCCACTCCCTCGCAAGTTTTTTTGCCTCGGCAATCTGTGCGGAAGTCATGCGACCTCCGATCTCATCTCGATTTTCTGCTGCTACGTCCTTGTATGCGTCACCCGTCGAGTTGGCTGCTGCGATGTTGTACCACATGTATGCACGCACATAATCCTGCGTCACGCCATGCCCGAATTCATAGAGCTCTCCGAGGTTGTTCTGCGCACCCGCGTGCCCCTGCGCAGCGGCTTTCTCATACCACTGCCGCGCCATCGCAAAATCCTGGGGGACGCCTTTTTCGAAGTCATACAGCACCCCGAGGTTGTACTGCGCCCTCGCGTGGCCCTGGACTGCGGATTTCTCGAACCACTGTCGCGCCGTCGCATAGTCCTGCGGCACGCCCTGCCCGTTGTAATACAACAACCCGAGATTGTTCTGTGCCGGCGCAACACCTTGGGCAGCCGCTTTCTCGAACCATTGTCGCGCCGTCGCATAGTCCTGCGGCCCGCCCTGTCCGTCGCGATACAGTGTCCCGAGGTTGTACTGCGCCCCGGCGTGCCCTTGGGCGGCGGCGTTTTCGAACCACTGTCGCGCCTTTGTATAGTCCTGCGGCCCGCCCTGTCCTCCGACATACAGCAACCCAAGGTTGTACTGCGGCTCCGCAGCACCTTGGGCAGCCGCTTTCTCGAACCACTGTCGCGCCGTCGCATAGTCCTGCGGCCCGCCCTGTCCATCGCGATACAGCGTCCCGAGATTGTTCTGCGCCCTCACGTCGCCCTGGGCTGCGGCTCGCTCGTACCACTGCCGCGCCTTCGCATAATCCTGTGGCACGCCGCGCCCGAAGGCATACAGCGTCCCAAGGTAGAACTGGGCGCCTGCGTCTCCCTGCTCGGCCAGCGGTCGCCACTCACGCAGGGCTGTTGCATAGTCTCCACGCTTGTAGGCATCCACGCCCGCTTGACCATCCGCCCATGCGGGAAAGGCGAGACACACGAACGAGAGCATGAGGACGATAGTGAATCGGAGCAAGATGGGGCGGTCGTCGATCATGGGATGGACTCCGCTGGTTCCTGCACCAGTCGCTTCACGTAATGCTGGAGCCGAGCCTGAGTGTGCGGCTCTATCAGCATATTCTCCACGGCAAACTCCTGCCCCCTCGACCACCGAACAACCGCCTGGGGGATCAGAATGTGTTGTTCGGTGGGGAGCGTGGCCGTGAGCGAATGGGTTTCCCATGGGCGCATGGGCAGATCACCAGAGAGTCGCCAGCCGGTACAGGAGAGATTCCAGAATGTGCCTTGGCCTTGGAATGGTCCCGCGTGGTATGTGACGAGGCATTGGACGGGGAAGCGACGGAAGGGACGAATTGAGAAGGGCATGGGAGGCCTCGCAGGGAAGCTCATTTTAGGAAGGGGAAGATCAAACCGCAAGGCGAGGCGTAAGGAAATGATGGTATTGATCAGCAGGACGTTGTCGGAGTCGCGTGGCCCAGTCAGGGGTTTACGGCGTCTTTGGTGCCCACTCACGGGCCAGCCTACTACCCGCCTGGAGGTCAGCGCAAGCGGGCACAAATGATTTCTGACACGATTTTCCGACCAGAGTCTTATCGCAACCAGCAAAGACAAGATCACGCGGGACCGCCAAATCAAGAGTCGCCGAAAAGCTCGTAGTGTTGCCCTGCTCGGTACGCTCGAAATTCCAAAATCGCTTGTTCACCCCCCCGTTCATACAAATCGCACAGCCGGTTGTCCGAATCGACGCGGTAGCGGTATGTCGGCTCTTTCACCTTCGCGATCTTCAACCCCTTCTTCTGCATTCGCCGAA
The DNA here is from genome assembly GCA_964590025.1 of uncultured Nitrospira sp. Lineage (GTDB taxonomy): Bacteria > Nitrospirota > Nitrospiria > Nitrospirales > Nitrospiraceae > Palsa-1315. The sequence continues at coordinate 2,027 of CAZPWD010000236.1, read as the reverse complement.
TGAAGTCAAAATCTTCCGCAAAGGGGAGATTGCGGAACCCGTTCAATTTCTTGAACGCGGAAGTTCGGGCAAAGAATGTCCCGCTTGCATAACACTTGCTAAGGTGGATCTTCTTGCCAGGACGCTGTGCATCCGGCGCGTACTGCTTTTCGAGAGGGCCAACATACTCAATTCCTCCGTAGATCAACGCCAGCGAAGGTTTTTTCTCCATCGCCTCGATTCGGACCGACAGATGATTGTCCTGATACTCATCATCTGAATCTAAAAATGTAGTGTACTCCCCTGAAGCGAGTGTGATGCCAATATTGCGCGATCGTGCAAGACCTGTATTCACGTGGTAGCAATACGTGATGCGCGGGTCGGATTTCACAACCGGCATCACGACCTGCCAGGTATCGTCCGCACTACCGTCGTCAATGACGATGAGCTCCCAGCTGCGGTAGGATTGTGTCAGCACTGAAGCAATGGCGCGCTTCACAAGGTGCGCGCGATTGTACGTGCAGAGGATGATAGAGACAAGAGGTGAGTGATTGTACTTTGAGATTGTTGTCTTCATTCGAGATCTGTTCCCTTCAGGTTGACTCTCGTACTTCTCGTCGAAGCTGGGTGTGGCGAGTGCCGGTGTGACGGAGCAGAACAGCGGCAGGAGAAGGAGGAGGAAGACGACCCCCATGGCGAGCTTCCGAAACGCGGAACAGCCAATGGACTCAGCCTACTCCTTGCACGGAGAAGAGCGCAAGCGGTCGACCTTGGCGATGTGGTGGAGCGGGTATGTCATTTAGGCAGGTCGCGGTGGACACTCCGAGAAGAAAAGACTCCCGACCCCGTTGACTTAGTGGGACCAGGCACGTGGGCCTTTGTCGGCAGGCAGGGGTGTCAAGGATGGCGGGGCATTTACCTGTCAAAACTTTCAATGGGGTAGTACAATTGCAGCAGTCAAGAGACCGCAACGCATAGGACCGTCGTGTGTATGCGCCGTTACGACTGAGCTGACGATTCATCGGAGAGAACCAGAATGGAGGCGAGGATTCTCGTCATCGATGATTCGCTCGAGAGCTGGACTTTACTCAGCTCGATCTTACGCACCCATCACTATCAGCCTATGTGGGCGGCTGACGGCATCCAAGCCGTGAGCGAGGCCCGAAAGCACCAGCCTCACGTCATTCTGTTGGATATTGGTCTGCCGGGGGGAGACGGCTTTGTCGTACTCGAACGACTGAAGAGTAACCGGCTGCTGTCGGCCATTCCAGTGATTGTGGTGACGGCGCGAGGCCCTGAGGTGGCGGAGCAAAAGGCACGGGAGTGCGGAGCGGTTGCATTCCTCCAGAAGCCCGTGAAGGCGGACGAATTGATCGCGACCATCCGAGGAGTTCTTGGTAAGCAAGAGTGATCGATAGCGACAAGGAGACAGAATGGCCGGGTTTGGTATTCGGAAGGGCCAACGGCTCAAGACATTCGCGTCGGTGCGGTACCGTGGGGACGGGATTGCCGGTGAAGGAATCATCAAAGATCTTTCGCTGAGCGGGGGCTACATTATCGGGAATGCACCGGTCTCCGTTGGGATGGCGCTCGCCCTGCAAATTTTTGTGCCGGGAGACCCGGAGCTGTTGCTGATCGATCGTGCCACCGTGCGATGGGTCAAGAGGGCTAAGTTCGGAGTGGACTTCGACACGCCCCAGCCGAAGGAGGCCGAGCGAATCACAGAGGTCATCTTCAAGCTGGTCAAGACACAACATGGCTCATCTAGCAAAGGATAAGAGAAGCGGGCAGATGTACTGCCCCACTTAAATTTGGACAGGTCGGCTCAGGTCTCGGATTATTCGATCTAGGAGCCTGTCCGACATTGCCTTCGTGACGAGGCGAAGGAGGTGCGGCCAGATGCGAGGCCGCAGCTCCGAGGCTGACCCTCGTTTCACGTTTCACGCCTCACGTTTCACGGTTCTTGGGAGCGGGCCGAGAACGACGCAGATGGTCGCGGATCGTTCGCCGCAGTGAAAAGCCAGGCCAGCTGTGGGAAGGTGTCGAAG
>CAZPWD010000235.1:0-3973 GCA_964590025.1 uncultured Nitrospira sp. | reverse complement strand
CATTATATAGAGGGGTGCGGCTCGGCGCGATCATGAAATAATGGAGCGGAGCCGATTGTTCTTGAGCCCGCATTATTCACGAAGACTTCTACTGCAACCGCCGATACGCCGCTGCGACACGCCTGACGGCGGGCGGGCTCGCCGCTCAGTCGGTCAACATACTGTTTCAAGTATGCCTCCCTCCCTCGCGGCTCCGCGCGCCCGTCTCGCGTGGCGTCTCGGCGGTTTCGTCACGAACTCTCGTGAATAATGCGGGCTAGCCCTTCCGTCAAGGGGAAATAACACGCAAGTTTGCCGGTGCCACAGGAGGCGTCACGTCCGCGGTCCTCGTGCGCCAAGCGGCGACGATCTGACGCACGTCGTTCATGGAACGCGCGTTATCCGCTATCCTTGTGCGGCCTGAGAAGCCCATGCGGTGAGGTCATCAGAAGCTTCCAAGACCTCGACCGGAACCTCATAATAATTTTTGAGCATCTGAGCGGACGTGGGTTTGAAGGGTTTCATTTCTCGGTCGCGGATGACCCAGGGTTTGCGTGGGGCCGGTGCGTGATCAGGCAGGCTCTGCCACACACTCGAAGGCAGAGGAGGCTCATCGGCTCACACAGGAAATGAAAACAAACAACCGAGTAATCCGACAAGAAGCAGGCGTCGGAATGGCAAGCGGTCTGGCCTGTGCCACGCGAAGGCCATCGGAGGTTGCTGGCCTGCTGAGCCCATATCGTCAGCTCTCCCGCATCTTCCAGGACGTCCACCGGGACTTCGTAATAGGTCTTGGATTTCCGTAAGAAACACTCCCACCCACTTTTCCTTCTATCGCCCCGGACTTTCTTGTGCTCAGCCCCTGTAGGAGTTGTGATACAGGGATACAGGAGCGTCAAGCACATAATGCAGCAAACTTAGCAGAATTCAACAAGAAGAGGCTGGCACAATTGGTGGCTGCATTTTTGCATGATTCAAACAGTCGTGGGATGCGTCCGGGAGGAGGCACGTATGAGATGGCTTAACTGGTCTCGATGGTATAGGAAGGTACTTGTTCTGATAGTCCTCTGTCCCCTGGTGTGGGTTCTATCGGCAGTTTCGGCCTGCGTGTCAATGCCATCGCCTCCGAGCGATCTTGTTTCCAAGGGGAGGGATATCTTCTTCAACGAGACGTTCAAGGGGAATGGAAGGACCTGCGGGACCTGTCACCGGGCGGAGGCGAACTTCTCGATCAACCCCTCCTTCATCGCGACGCTGCCAGCCAACGATCCCCTCTTCGTCGCCGAATTCAACCCGGATCTTAAAAAGAACTTCGAGAATCCCAAGCTGATGCGCCAGTTCGGCCTTATCCTGGAGAATCTGGACGGGTTCGGTGACCTGGAGAACAAGTTTGTCATGCGTGGCGTGCCCCACGTGCTTGCGCAGCGGACGTCCATCAACAGCAACCAGGGACCACGCACGGGCTGGTCGGGGGACGGCGCGCCCGGGGATGGCTCGCTTCGCTCCTTTGCGACTGGCGCCGTCATCCAGCATTTTACCAAAACCTTGAATCGCGTCGCCGGTGTAGATTTTCGGCTCCCAACTGAAGATGAATTGGACGCCCTGGAGGCCTTTCAGCTCTCGTTGGGGCGCCAGCAGGACCTGACGTTGCCGTTGCCGCTCAAAGGCATTGTCCCGAAGCGCGGGCAGGAAATCTTCCTGGATAACACGCTCGGCAAATGCAACCTCTGTCATTCCAATGCCGGGGCCACGGCGAATTTTGGCGGCGGGAACATTGGAAACGCGAATTTCAATACCGGCGTGGAGAACCTGCCGGACCAGCCGGCCGATCTCAGCGGCGAGCGGAACCCCCCTGACGACGGGTTTGGCAGACCAGGCGACGGCACCTTCAACACCCCTCCGTTGGTGGAAGCGGCCGACACCGGCCCATTCTTCCATAACAATGCGATTGAGACCATCGAAGGGGCGGTGGGATTCTATGACGGCGAATCGTTCAACAATTCCCCCTCAGGAAAGTTGCTCGCCCAGGCCGATCCCAACGGCGTGGGCATCGAGCTGGATGGCACCCAGATTGTGGCGGTGGCTGCGTTTCTCCGGGTTCTCAATGCCCTTGAGAACATTCGGCAGAGTCTCGAGCTGCTGGAGCCCAGTGTCAAGAAGGGTTTTGCCGAACGAGCTGAAGATCGAGATCTCCTCAAGCGAGCCGCGAGCGAGACGCAAGACAGCATCAAGGTTCTGGACGGAGGAGGGCTCCATCCTGAGGCGGTCGCCCATTTGCAGAAGGCGAAGGAACTCGCGGAGAAGGCGCACTGCAGTTTCTTCAGGCGGAGTAGCCTTGCCCAGCAGGCCATTGACGAGCTACGGAACGCCCGGGTACAACTCATCGAGGCATCCTGAGTGAGTCCGCGTGACGGCCGATCAGGAAATGGAAGGGAGACAGCCATGCTGAACCACTACCTGAGACTGGCGATCACAATCGTGGCGCTGGGAGGCACCCTTGAGGCCTCTGGGCAGCAGGCCACCGAAATGTTCATCCCTATCGGACAGTCTCCCGGACTGTCCAATAAGGACAGTGTGATCGGAACCCTTGAATCGGTGGATCCGGGGAAGCGGATGGTTACCATCTCGAATTCGTCTGGCGCACAGACGGTCGGGATCACGGACCGGACGATGATCTGGTTGGACCGGAGCGAGCAGAAGCAACCGAATCAAAATGGCGCAATCAACGATCTGCAGAAGGGCCGCAAGATAGAAATCAAGGTTCGCAAGGGCGAAGCCAAAGCGGTCGCCGAATGGATCAAAGTCCAGGTCGGCCCATGAGTTCATCCTCCGCTGGCTTACTTGCCTGAGACTGCCCGCGCGGCCCAAGTGGTGAGCTGCTCGCCGTCCTCCATCACATCCACCGGCACTTCGTAATAGGTTTTCAGGGTCTGCTTCGGATTCGGACGAAATGGTTTCATGTTCCTTGTCACATACTCTGCGCGAGTGGTGCCGTCGGTTTTGAAGTATAGTCGCCCCTCGTGAATGATGCCGAAGAAGGTTTCGCGTTGATACAGCCCGTATCCGCCGAACATCGCCCGATGGGTCAGGCCGGATAGTTCGCTGAGTTGATCCAGCACGAAATCTCTGAACCCGTCGTGCTTCGGCGCCACGGTAGTCTCACAGTGGTTTGCGTGCCGCGACCATTCGGACGGCGATGGGGAGGGCAATGTTCCTGCTTCGCTGAAACTGATCGGCCGCTCGGGTGATAAGTTGCTCTGCCTGACGCTGCTGATCGGCGGAGAGTTTCGCAAATAGGTTTTGAATCGGTGCGGCGATGTCCATAAGGCTTGCGATGTATTCCAATGCCGATGGAAATCGTACGTCGGCAATGAACTCCTGGTCGCATACTTCAGCGAATCCTGCATGGTGCAGCATCTCTGCAAGATCGCCAGGATTAGCCAGGCGAAAAATGCCGGGGGTACTGGGGTCCGGCGGCGGCAGTTCGATTAGTTGCTTAATCGCGTCCATCGGAATTCGGAGGTACGGGTTTTTCTCCGGTGTCGACCACACAGCCGCTGCTACCCAACCGCCTGGTTTGAGCATACGGGCGATTTCAATGATTGCACTGGGAATTTCTGGCAGGAACATCAGGCAGAATCGGCTGGTCACTGCGTCGAAGGAAGCAGCCCCAAACGGCAGGGTGGTCACGTCGCCGGTGTGGAATGTCGTGTTCGTCAAACCCAGCGCTGTAGCTTTGCGTCGCGCGACGTCGAGCATCTGCTCGGCAAGGTCAATTCCAATAACACTCCCACTCGGTCCAACGGTTTGTGCGCCGAGCAGGGCGGGATAGCCGGTGCCCGAACCGAGATCAAGCACGCGCATCCCGCATCGCAGTCGCGCATCGGCCACGAGCCGGTGATTCAGAAACACCATCTGCTCGTCGAAAAATCGATCCCACTTCTCCCAGCCCCCGGCGACGCGGTTCCAGTCCTGCCGTTGGCCTTCGATGATC
>CAZPWD010000234.1:0-4013 GCA_964590025.1 uncultured Nitrospira sp. | reverse complement strand
AGCCTCCCCTCAATCACGAAGCTGAAATTGTCCGGCATCGGTCCTTCTACCAGCGTCTACAGGTCTTTGCTCTTCGGGCACATGGCGACAATGCTCGGCAGTGCTACTGCTGAGCCTCCGGCTTTTTCGCCCTACATTTGGCGGAAACGAGTGCCAGGCCAAGAAACGAGCATAGCAAGGCGCGGCCCACGGGGCCACACCCACTGCGCGGGTACCCGGCGTACGTCATCAGGTACGTCGCAGGGAGTGCCCCGCGGGCCAGCAACGATGCTAGGCGAAGTGTATTGGCCTGGCACTAGCGGACCGGGCCGCCGAACGCCTCTGCCGCCTCGCGATAGAGGGCATCGGGGCACTCCTGATACCTGGGTGAAAAATGAAACAACGCCAGCTCTTTCACGTTGGCCTCGCGCGCGAGAAGTCCGGCCTGTCGAGCCGTCAAGTGGTGTCGCTCGGTGGCCAGATCCCGATCCTGTTCCAGGTAAACCGCCTCACAGAAGAGGATGTCCGCGTCGCGGGCCAGGGCAGTGATCTTGTGCCTATTGTCGCGCGAATACAGGGTGTCGGTGACATAGGCGAGCTTCTGACCGCTCGTGATGGTCGCAATCGTATGCCTCAGATCGCCGAGCGCGATCATCCGAACACGCTCGCCGTGCTCATCCGCGCACGAGGCGCGGATCATCGTCTCGTCGGGAGCGCCTGCGCGGAGCAGCCGTTTGAATTCGGTCAGCCAAGGTCCGGTCGTCAGGCCGAGATGCATCACCCGATCGGCGTCGACATTGATGCGCTGCGCTTCGGTGATCGCGAAGGCCAGGCAGGGGATCTTGTGATCGAGGTGCACGGCCTCGACACGGAACAACGGATCGTCGAGCAGCACGCCACGGAACACCGATGGTGGCGGCAGATCGATCCGCTCGAACCGAGCGCCACAGGGGAAGCGGGCTGTGGTGACCTTCTCCGGGCTGACCTCGTGGACCTCGAACGCGAGGGTGTATCCCTCCACCAGATTCCAGGTGTAGCCGGAAAGCTTCCCCTCGACGTTGGCGATGATCCCCGGGGGCCCGAAGAGACGGATCGCCCGATCGCGGCCGAGGACGATCCGCAACAGGTGATCGAATCCAATGAAGTGATCGACGTGGGTGTGAGAGACGAAGACATCGGTGACCTTCAGCAGGTCGGCGGGCGACTGCGCCGTAAGGTCACCAAGGTCCACCAGGAGCGAACGGCGCTCCCACCGAAGCCGCACGAGGAGGCCCGGGTCCCCGAAGATCCCGTTGAGCAGCCTTGGTTGAAAGACGTTCGTCATACCAGGAACGCGCGGGCAGGCAAGCAGCAGGACGAGGGAGGCCAGCCTGGTACCTGTCACACAAGCGACCCCAGGGCGTGGGGTCGCCCTCCCATCGGTGTCGACGTCTGGTGTACGGCGTCCTACTTCCCCTTCGCCTTTTTGGTAAAGGTCTCGATCGGGAGAGCCGGAAGCGTCATGATCTGAACTGTCCCGCGGGAGCCGAGCTCCATCGAGACCTTTGCGATGGTCTCGTTGTCCGGGGCCTCGACCACATTGACGAAGTCATACGGCCCGAGGACCGCGTACTGCGCGATGACCTTTGCCCCGAGCGATTCGATCTCTTTGTTCACCTCCCGGATCCGACCGGGGTTGGCCTTCAGCGTCTTTCGCCCCTCATCGGTTAGATTGGTCAGCATGATATACGTCGCCATCGCCGCGCCCTCCTTATGGAAATGCAGCCCTTTGTCACCCTATTGTCACCCTACCACCGTTGTAGGGCAGGGTCAAGCCTCTTGGGGCGATGGGTAGTGTCCTAATTTGAATTGTCCGTGATTGTCTACTCGATGTAGGGATACATGATATGATCCTTTCACTATGGGGTTTGTCGAAATTCTCATTGGCGTTGCCTTTCTCGTCTTCTCACTGCTTGTCGGTGTCGGGGTTAACGTCGCCATGAGCGATGCATCGGCGACGGAATTTTGGGTGGCTCGAATTTTTTTCATCGCTGCAGCAATAGAGCTAGTTGGTCTGAGCACGTACTGGCTTTACGTGTCTGTTTGGCCGCTAGTGGCACGCCTAATCATTGCCGCCTTCGTCGGTGTCATCGTGATGCCAGCCACTATAGGATCACTTGCGTGGGTTGACTCTCGCCAAGAGAGGGTTCGTGAACAGCTTCCTCCACCCAAGCCGAAGCCACCGGATGTGACGTTAAGCTTCGTTTACCCGAAAACACCGGCCTTAGTGATCGCAAATCTGTCTGATTCAGTTGCCCGCGACATAAAATGGACAGTCGCACTCTGGAACATAGACCTTCCTGATCGTAACGATCCACTACCGATCCCAGTCAGCACATTTGATTGGATAAAGCCCCATGAGAAAGGCGGCCCCCAAGACCTGTTCGGTGGGCCCCTTGTAGCTCCATTATTAAAGCCTACCAATCGCTTGTTTGGCTCCGCGTCAGTCAGTTGCCCGGAATGTTCCAGGGGTAGGACATATATCGTCTATATCGTCTGGGGTAGCCACGGTTGGTTCTCAGAAATCGAGAACGAAAAATCCGGGAACCTTATTATCCCTGTTAATTTCTTGAAGGAGACAAGAGAGGCATATTTCAAAGCTCTCGAAGCCGCAGTTCCGAAGGAATCGAGAATCCCCATTGCTGAGAGATGAGCTCCCCATCACCTCAATTCAAATTAGGACACTACCGGGGCGATGGGCAGTGTCCTAATTTGAAACCAGCCATCTTTATCTTGCTCACTTTCCCCGTTTGCTTTATAGTTCAGCCAATCCTTTAAGAGGTTCAGCAATGAAGAGAATCGGGGTCTTGGCTTCGGTGCTTTTTGCAGTGTTCATTGTATTCGTTTCCGAACCGACCCTTTCCGTTCACTCGGTAGAGAAGCCAAAGGAAACCAAAACAGAGAGCAGGCCACTATCTGCAAACGAAATCCACAAATTAAACAAAAATATTGAGTGGATTCAGAAGAACTCCTCGGAGATCGACAGGCGAATATTTGATCTGGGCAGTAAGCAGTTCGAAGTCTCTTGGACGATTTGGTATAGCTGGTACCTTTTGGTCACGTTTCTTACGCTTTTTCTTCTCGGATTAGGTGCAGCTATCTATGGAATTCTTTATAGAATACTGAAAAATCGAGTGGAAAAGGCGGCAGAAGAAATTATGGAACAAGAAGGCTTGTATCTGAAGTCAGTTATTTATCGAAGCGGAGCCTACCTTGCATTGATGCATGCGGAGGAACATTCTGGTCCAGCGCGTAAGCATTACTTAGAGCTCGGAACCGAGTTTGCTGAGGATTCATATAAGCGATCACTGGAGTTAATTGAACTAGCTCGAAAGAGAAATGTACTTAGAGACAGCCCCCAGTTTAAGACCTATGAAAATGCATTGACATACGCCCAGAACAATTTAGCGTGGGCTATTTCCCACAAAGAAAACCCTGACGATTCGGACAAGAGAGAAGCGCGTCGATTAGCTATGTCTATCTATGAGATGGCAAAGAAGGATGACGATTATTTGGGGCTTGATACTTGTGCTTGGGTTTTTATCCTGTGCGGAGCTAGTGATGACGAGAAAAAGAATGGGCGGGAGATCTTACGCGGGTTAATTGCACGCGAAGATCTCCCGCCCGATTGGCGCCATACCAAAGCCGAAAAGTTTCGTGAGCTTTTTAACGAGGATCCATAAAGGATCACTCAGCTTTCAAGGCTAATCTCGCCCTCTTTGCGGATCCATATAGCATCTCATTTCGAGCCCTCCTGATTCACTTCTGCCAGATGCAGCCCTACCAAATCAACCGTAGTAATTTTGGTACGCCGCTCGATTTCTGTCAAGGGTAATCTTTAGAGCCCTTTAGAATTAAACGATTGCGAGCCCACCAAGGATATGATCAAAGTTCCAAACATGATCTGTAATCCCCGCCGCCATCGCCGGAGTCACCCACAGACTACCATGAATGCGGCAGAAATTCTAGTGTGCAAAATGAAGGGCCAGGGCATC
>CAZPWD010000233.1:0-4016 GCA_964590025.1 uncultured Nitrospira sp. | reverse complement strand
GGGTGAGGGGTGAGGCGTAAGGGAAAAAAGATTCAGTCAGCGACACGGCTGGGTTACAACGAGCGGCATGCAAAGAGCGGTATTACCACTCCACTGCCGGACATCGAAACATTCCCGAACCAATACAAGGGCTACGAAATCACCATCGAAATCCCTGAATATACCGCGATCTGCCCGAAGACTAAGTTACCGGACTTCGGGACCATCACCTTGCAGTACATGCCTGATAAGGAGTGTCTCGAGCTCAAATCGCTCAAAATGTACATTCATGCCTACCGCAACCTCGGCATTTTTTATGAGAACGCCGTAAACCGTATAATGCTGGACATTGTCAAAGCCTGCCGCCCTGTATGGGCGAAAGTCACAGGTACATTCGCAGCGCGCGGCGGACTCAGAAGTGTGATTGAAGCACGATTTCCGTGAGACACTCTCCCGCACGATTTCGATTCAGCTAACCTAGCCCGGACTATTCATGAATACCTGCTACGTCGTCCAATCCTCTCGCCCGGCGGGGCTTTTCTCGTTCGGCCTCCTCGACGGACTGCAAGTACGCCTCCGTCGGCCTTACTTGCGAGAAGCCCCGGCGGGCTTCGGTCTTGAACGCCTCGCAACGCCATTCATGAATAATCCGGGCTAGCACCCTATCCATGACCACCTATGCCATCGGCGATGTACAAGGTTGCTCCACTCAGCTGAGTCAACTCCTCGATCGCATCAACTTTGATCCCACGGCAGACCGATTGTGGTTCGTCGGCGACCTGGTGAATCGAGGATCGGACTCGCTCAAGGTCCTTCGATACATCAAACAGCTCGGCCCTGCCGCACAAATCGTGCTGGGAAACCATGATCTATTTCTACTCGCTGTCGCAGAAGACATCGTCACACTCCGGCCAAAAGACACGATTCAGGATGTGCTGGGGGCAGAGGATCGAGCAGAATTAATGGACTGGCTTCGTCGCCAGCCCCTCCATTACCGCGAGCGATCATTCTTCATGGTGCACGCAGGTCTCCTCCCTCAATGGACCATCGATGAAGCAGTGAACCTTGCCAGAGAAGTCGAAGCGGTATTATCCGGCCCGAACTATCGAACCGTCCTTGAAGCGCTTTTCCGCGGACTCTCACCTCGATGGGACCCTGCCTTGAATGGCGACGAACGTCTCGCGAGTATCACCCGAGTGTTGACGAGACTACGGACCTGCACCCTCGCCGGCGACTTGTCAGGATTCTCCGGCCCGCCGGAACAGGCTCCCGCAGGATATCTTCCCTGGTTCCGTATTCCAAACCGTAAAAACGCCGATGCAACCGTCATTTGCGGCCACTGGGCTGCGTTGGGATTGCACATCGAGCCCAACCTGTTAGCCATCGACAGTGGCTGTGTATGGGGGAAAAAACTGAGCGCAGTGCGACTAGAAGATCGCAAAATCTTCCAGGTCGCAGGTGTCCGACGAGCGCGTCCGTGATTGAGCCGCACCCGCCTGATTCGGCTTTGCCTCGTTACTCAACGAGGCCGTTTCCATCCTATCGATTCCTCCCGGGGAAAAATTCGCACCCACGGCGCGATCCCCTCGGCCATTCCTACGGACAGCCGGAGCCGAAGCTTTTAGCCTTTCCACCGGAAGAATGGGAACGGTCAGAGGATTACCTGTATGGGATCGACCTCTACAACTTCGCCTACTGGTGGGAATGCCACGAAATCTTCGAAGGTCTTTGGCACGCAGCGGGCCACGACACCGAACAAGGGAACTTCTTCCAAGCCCTCATCCAAATCGCCGCCGCCAATCTCAAGCGATTCCTTGGCAACGAGCAAGCTGCTCAGCAACTTGCACGAAGAGGGCTCGCACGGCTTCGGAAGGTTCCAGCAATTTACATGGGGCTAGATGTGCAGGCACTGGAAAAGAAACTTCACCAAGCGGCAGACGAACGAACCGGATTTATCCCGTTGATCCTAACTGGATAATCCAATGCGCGCTCAAAAAGGTCATCCAACGAAGCCGCAGGCGAGAAAGTAGCGGGGAGGCGTACCCTCAGGGGCGCACGGTGCGACGAATATGGAGCACCAAGTCTGTGCGCGCCGCCGAGTTGGTGAGGCGGCTGGGTCCCCGTTGAGGATTGTTTCGACCCGAGAACGACGTCGGGGGCCTTTTTCAGCAGCCTGCTAGTGGTAGCTTTCGGAGTCGCCAGGAAACTTGCCCTGCTCGACCTCTTCCTTGTAGCGCCTGAGCGCTTGCAGCGCATCGGCCTTGAGATGGGCATAGGGTTTGACAAACTTCGGCACGAAATCGTCGAACAGTCCGAGGAGGTCATAGAGGACCAGGATTTGGCCGTCACAGTGGGGACCAGCCCCGATTCCAATTGTCGGAATGGTCAATTGTTCCGTAATAGTCTTGGCCAGCTCGGCAGGAATCGCTTCGAGCACGATAGCGAAGGCGCCAGCTGCTTCAAGGGCCTTGGCATCATTCAGCAAAACCAGCGCATGATCTGATTCTTTCCCCTGCACTTTGTAGCCGCCATATTGATGAACAGATTGCGGGGTCATGCCGAGATGCCCCATCACCGGGATTCCTATACTAGTCATCGCAGCCACACGATCTGCCACCGCCGCACCGCCTTCCAGCTTGATGGCCTGAGCCCCGGCCTGTAGAAACCGGCCCGCATTACGCAGCGCATCTTCGCTGCTGGCTTGATAGGACATGAAGGGCATATCGCTGATGACGAGCGCTCGTTGGGCAGCCCCCGCTACGAGTTTCGTGTGATAGAGCATGTCGTCCATCGTCACAGAGAGCGTATTGGCCTTCCCCTGTACGACCACGCCCAGTGAGTCCCCAACCAGAATCGCCTCGATGCCGGCCTGTTCGACAATGCGTGTAAAGAGCGCGTCATAGGCCGTGACGACGATGAGCTTCTTCTTGTCGCGCTTGTGCCGCTGAAACTCGGGGATCGTCATCAACCCACTTCCGCTTTGGTGATAATGTCAGCCAGCCGATGCGTGGCCCTGATGGCCATAATATGGACCCCGTCGCAGTACGGCCGCACCGCCTTGATCGTCTGCACCGCGATGTCTACCCCCACATCCTCCGCGCGCTCGGAGCCGGCAGCCCTGAGTTCGTCGATCATCTCCTGCGGGACTGACACACCAGGAATATTCGCATTCATGAACTCCGCCATCTTGGCATTCCGGAGGACGAGAATGCCCGCGAGCACTTTGACCTTGAAGTGGCGCACCGCTTTCATGAAAGAAGCAAACAGCTCCGGATGGTAAATCGCCTGGGTCTGGAAAAACTGGGCGCCCGCTTTCACCTTCACTTCAAACTTGGCGAGCATAGGACCCAGCGGATCGGCCTCCGGAGTCACTGCAGCCCCAATGGTAAACTGCGTCGAACCATCTAATTTGTTCCCCACAAGATCCCGCCCGTTGTTGAGTCCTTGCACGAGCTGCATGACTTGGACGGAGTCCAGATCATAGACTGGCTTCGCTTCTTTGTGGTCTCCGACGGTCGGATAGTCCCCGGTGAGGCACAGAATATTCTGGATGCCGAGCATGGAGGCGCCCATGAGGTCCGACTGTATCCCAATCCGATTCCGATCACGGCAGGTCATCTGCATCACCGGATCATGGCCGAGTTCGTAGAGGAGTCGGCAGACAGGGAGAGACCCGGCTCGCACAACGGCGGCCGTGTTGTCCGTCACGTTGACCCCGTGCACACGCCCCACCAATTGCTTGGCATTCTCTAACACGCCAGAGATGTTGGTGCCTTTGGGAGGATTGTACTCAATCGTGACAGCAAACTGTCCCTGATCAAGCACCTCTCGTAATCGCCTCGGCTCCCGACTCATTTCTTTCCCTATCCCCCCTCACACTAACAAGGAGGTGGCTGGGTTGATCCATCTTGCGCGCACTATCTCACCCGCCTACCCACTGGCACGCCGGGACGTGCCATTAGCCCAGGCGAGGGCCACTTGTTTCCTTCTCGGCACCATCACACCTTCGCGCCCAAGGGAGTCGCCGGACTGTCCTT
>CAZPWD010000232.1:0-4020 GCA_964590025.1 uncultured Nitrospira sp. | reverse complement strand
TGAGCATTCTCGTTAATAAGAATACGCGGGTGGTGGTGCAGGGGATTACGGGCAAGGAAGGCTCGTTCCATGCGACGCAGTGCAAGGCCTATGGAACGCAGATCGTCGCGGGCGTGACGCCTGGCAAGGCCGGGCAAGAGGTCGAGGGCATTCCGGTGTTCAATACGGTGCGCGACGCGGTCAAGAAGACCCAGTGCGACACCTCGCTGATCTTCGTGCCACCGCCGTTCTGCGCCGATGCGATCTTGGAAGCGGCCGAAGCCGGCATCAAGTTGATCATTTGCATCACCGAAGGCATTCCAGTCAACGACATGGTCAAGGTCAAGCGCGCGCTCCGTGGCCGCGACGTCCGCCTGGTCGGACCAAACTGCCCCGGCGTGATCACTGTCGATGAAGCGAAGATTGGCATCATGCCGGGCTTCATTCATAAAAAGGGTGTTGTGGGTGTCGTATCACGCAGCGGGACCCTCACTTACGAAGCAGTGCATCAGCTCTCGACGCTTGGGTTAGGTGAAACGACTTGCGTCGGCATCGGCGGCGATCCGGTCAATGGCACAGGCTTCGTCGATGTGCTGGCGTTGTTCGAGAAAGATCCCGAAACTCAGGCGATCGTGATGATCGGCGAGATCGGTGGCGATGCGGAAGAAAAAGCCGCTGAGTTCATTAAGAAGCACGTGAAGAAACCGGTCGTCAGCTTCATCGCTGGGATCACGGCGCCACCAGGACGGCGTATGGGCCATGCCGGCGCCATCATTTCCGGTGGGAAGGGCACGGCAGCGGAGAAGATGAAGAGCTTGGAGGCAGCGGGTGTCCGAGTGGTGAAGAACCCGGCTGAGATCGGCAATGCGGTCAAGGTTGCGCTCGGGCGGTAAGTAAGAATCTCTCGTCCGAAGAAAAGAGCATATGGCGTATGGCCGATGGCATGTGCGGAGAAAATAGGACTTTCTTTGTTCGTGCTATACGCCATTAGCCATACGCTCTTCTCTCCTGCTATTCGCTATCAGCTCCTGTTCCCCGCCATCAGCTATAAGCCATATGCCATACGCTACTAGCTTCGCTCTCCCGTGAGCCACGTAATTTACCTTCTCCTGCCATGTCATTCATGTTAGGCTGACTGAATGCGGGTATTTCTGATCCATGTTCGCGACCCCCAGTTCTACGCCCTCCCCGCTAAAACACGCGCAAAAAACGGCCGTATTCGGGTGATGGGTTTTCCGCCCATCGGCATCATGTCCCTCTCGTCGGTGCTCAAACAGGCCGGCCACGAGTGCGTGCTGTTCGATCAGGCGAACCCCGACACGCCGAACGAGGTGATTCTCGAGGAAATTAACCGGCAACAGCCGGCCCTGGTCGGTCTCAGTTTTCTCAGCACCACCAGCTATCCCTACGCGAAGATCTTGGCCCGTCAGATTCGCGCCGCCAACTCGAAGGTCAAACTGGCCTTCGGCGGCGTCTTTGCAAGTTTGAACGCTGCATTGGTCAAACTGCAGTGTCCTGAAGTGGATTTCATCTGCAAGGGAGACGGCGAACAGTTGCTCCTCGATCTGCTCGAACGGTTCGATGACCCGGCTGGCGTCGCTGGGCTGACCTGGGCCAAGGACGGCCATGTCGTCCAGAACTCCGGCCGTCCGATGGAGCGCCATCTGGATCAGTGGCCGTTCCCCGATCGCGAAGGCCTTCCGCTCGATTTTATAGAGTCGATGCCGCTCGACGTGCCCGCAGTTCTCTCGATGGAGCGGTTCACGACGATGCAAACATCCCGAGGCTGCCCGTGGCCCTGTGTGTTTTGCGATATTCCGATCTTCAACGAAGGTAAGTGGCGTGCGCGGAGTGCTCAACACGTGGTGAGCGAACTCAAGTATCTCGAAGAATGCGGCTACGGGTCCGTCTATTTTGTCGACGACCATTTTCTGCTGCAACCCAAGCGGATCGAGGCGATTTGCCAAGGCGTCATGGACGCAAAGCTCACGATCCAATGGGGTATCGAAGGACGCGTGGACTCGGTGGCCCAGCATTTGTTTCCTGCTATGGCCAAGGCCCATTGCCGGACGGTCATGTTCGGGATTGAAAGCGGGAGTCAGAAGATTCTCGATCGCCTCAAGAAAGAACAGACGTTGGAAGAAGTGGCCAGAGCGGTCAAGAATGCCAAGCGGGCCGGCATCGAGATCGTGCACGGCTTCTTCACCGTGGGCAACCCCGATGAAACGGCCGAAGACATGAACGCCACGTTCGACCTGGCCTCCAAGCTGCCGCTCGACACGTTCGGCTTCAATCGACTCTGTGTGTATCGAGGGACCCCGCTCTGGCAGGAATATGTGAAGCGTGGGTTAGTCAGCGAAACCACCGATTGGTACAAGTATTTTAAATGTTCGGAGATCGATCCGACCTGCTTGCCCGGCGAAGTGATCAATGAGGTCCGCCGTCAAGGGCTCAAGCGGCTGTTCATCTATAAGCTCCTACACTATCCTCTCCAGACGTTCCGGTTACTGCGACGGTTTCTCCGCTTCATGCCGGCGCGGGACGTCATCTACCTCATCGTCAAGCCGTTCCTCGGTCAAAAGAAAGGCGCCACGAAGGCAGAGGTGCTTTCGCGGGCCGTCGAACATGGCGAGATGAAAGATGCTGCGGCACAGTTGACCCAGATGACGGATGAAATGCTCCACAACGTGATGGAGGAGTCGCGGCTGGAACGGTTACGTATTCAACAGGAGGCAGAAGGATCTCGCGAACTTCCCATGTTCCAAGCCCGCTAGCGCCAGAGATCTTGGCGCGTGAAGTGCGAGACGTGCGAGAAAGGCGCGACGTGGATAGTTCGGATTTCCCCCTCGTCTCGCCCGTCACGCTAGTCTCGCTCGATTATCCTGCAAGGCGGCTCTCCTGCTAAACCGCGATCCCCCAGATCTGTTTGGCCGCCAATCCGATCGCATAGCTCACGCTCACCGCCACGGTAATAATCACCAGATTCAGGACGATCCGTCGTTTGATGTCCATGCCGGATAGGAATGACAGAATTGTTGAGACAAGAATAACCATGAGGCCGGCGGTGAAGACCGAGAAGAGCGCATCTTTCGCACCGACTAAGACGGGCAACACTGGCACCAGTGCGCCGGTGATATAGGCCACCCCCACCACCACGGCCGATCCCAGCGGCGATTCTTCCATGGGTGTGACGTCCGATTCTTCACCCAAGAAGACTTTTCTGGCAATCTCGGTCGTCTTCACTTCTTTTTCGCTGTTCAGGGCCAAGAACGAACCGGCGGCCATCGACAGCGCGCCGGCCACAGCCGTCGTCAAGGCGGCAACCAAGACCAGTCGGGCGCTGCCGAACGCGCCGAAGAAGCCGCTCACCGCGCCGAGAATTTCCACCAAGCCGTCGTTGAGTCCCAGGAAGATATTTCGAATCCTTTCCGGGTTGATTTTCCGCTTCGTCAGTTCCGTGACGAGCACATCCTCGTGCTTGAACTCGTCCATCAAAATGCCGCGCAAGGCTTCGCCGAGGGGCTTGCCTTGATACTCACGCCACAGCGCCAGATACTTCCGCACACCGTGGACCTCGATGGCTTCAAGCACGAGATGGACGGCGGTCGAGCCGAAGATCCGGCAGATCAGCATCATGAAGGAGAGTTTGATCCGCCGGCCGAGATTCAGCTCATTGAGATTCAGGTTGAAGAACTTCTGCCAGAAGGCCAGGTGGGATGTTTCCACCTTGATCAGTTCATCAAGAGTGTGGTGCACATCCGGCTGCGTCACGCTGCGGAGCGCCTTGTAGAGCGACAAATCGAACAGCTCGTCGAGCACGAGCTGTTGTGCGAGCTTCGGATCATGGGTGGTGGAAGTTGAGACCATGTTGAAGACTAGGGGAGGCGGCGCAATCCATCACCCTGGCCCTGGGTGGGTCTGGTGGACGGACTGGTTTTATCCCCCCGGTCAGCCGATCAGGAAGTAGGCCCCAAGGCCGATAGCCGCGAGCATGGCGACGCTCAGCATCACCTTCTCATGCCCGCACATCCCCGCCTGTGC
>CAZPWD010000231.1:0-4024 GCA_964590025.1 uncultured Nitrospira sp. | reverse complement strand
GGGTCCAGCTGGCTTCGTTGTTGTCACGGACGCCGAATTGGGCGGAAATGGAGAGGCCGCTGGCCCAGATGCCTCGAAAGCCGGCCTCTTGAACGATTTTTGCGCTGAGGCCATTATGGGCTTCACAGATGAACTCAAGCTCCTCTGACAAGAGGAGCTTCTTAAATTGACGCGATGCGGTCGTGCCTGGTGTCGAGCTCATGGATTCCCCTTTTTGTTCCAGTCGAAACTGTTCGAGACCGGTACCGCGATGACTTGGTCATTCGCTGGAGAGAATACCGTGTTTGCATGGAGAAATCATCCTGACTTTCTAGAGCAAGGAGTACACCCTCCAAATAAATTGCTCAAGGAGCCCGACGAGAGGGTGGCTCGGTCTGATTGAACATTCTGCCTGTGGATGGCTTTCGCGGTTTCTTCTAAGTTGATCGCGTGACGCCGGTGGCCTTTGGCATTGCCCTGTCGATCAGGTGAGCATGCTTCCCGGTGCCGGTGCGGTTGTTCCGGTGTATCCTGGATGTTGGATGGAGGCGTGGCGTCGTATGTGACCGGCCCTGCAAAGCCGGGTAGAGGAGGATTGTCAACCTGGAGGGAACCATGTCAATCAAGAGGATCGTTCCGCGGAAGCTGGTGCGAGGTCGAGCGGTTGGTCTGGCGAAGAAGGAATCCGCTGCGGAGCGAGGGAATTCGGGGCTGAGCCGCCGGCTGCGGGACCTGCGCGAGCAGGTTGATATTGTGCTGCCGGAGATGACGGCCCGGATTGCAGCGTTGGAGCATCTGTTGCGTGAGAAGCAGCTCTGCACCAGACAGGATCTGATCGCCGCGCGCCAGTTCGTGCGCATGCAGGAGGCGTAGACGCCGGACTCGGTGCGAGAATGCTCGTGACGACTTCATGGGAGCGCGACGAGCGAGAGGCGCGGGACTGGCGAGACGGGGCATGATGATTCGGAGGGAAGGTGTCTCCATGGCGATGTCTGCGGTTCTGTCGAATGAGGAGGTTCAGGCTGCTTGGGCCAATCTGGCCGAGGAGGTCCGTACGGGCGTTCTGCTGACGCTCAGAAATGGGCGGCCGTTTGGGTCGCATGTGCCCTATGTCTTTGGCGAACACTGGACGCGCGCCTACATTCATGTGAGCCGCTTGGCAATGCACACCGAACATCTGTTGGTCGACCCTCGCGTGGGGCTGTTTGTCTCGGAGCCGGATCGGCCGGGGAAGAACCCCGTGGCCCTACGGCGGATGAATCTTCAGGGTGAGGCGGCGCTGTTGCATGCTGGTGCACTGGACTATGCGGCAGTGAAGGAGCGATATCTAGCTCGTTTTCCTCAATCGGCCATGATGTTTGGCTTTGCGGATTTCTCGCTCTGGGAACTGCGGTTACAGGACGCGCACCTGATCCTGGGATTCGGGCAGGCCTACCTTGCCGGCGCGACTACTCCTCTCACCTGGACACATCAGAAGCCGAGTACGAAGAGCGCCTAGCTATACATTGGCGGAAGAGGTAGGAACTTGCCCCAAGAGAGATGACGTTGCCATCTTGGCCGTCATCTCTCTTGGGGCCGACTCTCCGCAAACGCTCACGGCCAGCTAAGCCGCAACCTAACGGTCCGCTATTCCGGGAGCGAGGATGAGATTGACAGGAAGCTTTTCCGCTAAGGTATAGGGACTCGCCTTATTTTCCTTAACCCACCGCTTCTCAGCCACAGATTCAAAAGGCGGTGCAAGTTCCCCTTGAAGAGACCAAAGATCGCACGGTGTCTCGTCAATGGAAACCTCCCAATCATACCCCCTGTCCTTTACGAAGGGAGCAATGACTTCATCAAGTGTCCTGATCCACCATTCTCTGAGGACCGCACCAGGTATCGTCCTAGCAATTTGGTCGATCTTGAACCGGACAAATTTGTTATGCGGCTCGCCACCCACAAAGCAGGAGTTCTTGGCTACCTCCTCAAAAATGAACACCACATAGAACTTAGGGATCGGGACGCTCGCATACACCTCCGTAACCCGCTTGGCCAGCGTCTTTTTGTCTTCAGCCGTGAACGCTCCGACAGGATGATAAACTTTCCACAAAGGCATATCTCATCCCTCCTCATTGGTTGGACATTATTTGTGTTGCGTTTGTCTGGAAAACGGAGACCCACAGTCTCCTCGATATCCGAACATTTCATGTCGATTCTTTAGGGGCTAATGATCCATCTGTGAGTCCTCTTATTCTTGCCAGAACACCGAGCGGCTATTTGTCATGTCGCTTGCCAGGCGAAGAGCAATGTGAATAGGCCCTTAGCGGTGCTCGAGGCGAGGGAATCGCTTCGTGCCGGGGTAATGTTTCTGTCCCCATAGGATGATCGCCTCCAATACCGGCTCTAGACCCTTTCCCTTCTTTGTCAGGAAGTACTCGTAGCGTGCGGGGTTTCCCTGGTACATCCGTCGGGTAACAAGGCCGCCAGCCTCTAATCTTTTCAGTCTGTCCGCAAGGATGTTTGAGGCCATTCTTTCCGGAGAGGACATGAATTCCTGATAACGCCTTTTGCCCAATACGAGGTCTCGAATAACTAACAGTGTCCACTTGTCTCCCAGGATATCCAGGACATTGGTGATCGGGCAGGCTGATCGTTCAAATTTCATTCTGTCATTCCATTGTTGAAAGTCGCTTGTTAGTACGTACCTCCGGCCTATGTAGGGAATGCTGGGACGCGGAACACATTGTAACCCAGTCACTTGCATTTTGCAATACACTAAATTGCGATTAACTGCGAAGTCATCCTCGACGGGGAGTCCTTCACCTACTGGTCGGCTAGTGGCCCCGGGGAGATCACGATCCGGACGATGGTCGACGACCATCACTCCCTGGTCCGATGCCGGTGAGCGGGAAAGCTGCGGGCTAAAACGAACGATCTGGGAGAAGGTACTGCGTGGATAGAGAACGACGAGCGGATGGCGGGAATAGCAGGAATAGATGATGTGAGACAGGTCCGGCGTCAGGTATTACGGTTCGTTCTGAGCCGAGGCCCGGTAATTCAAATAGAGCGCGATGCTTCCTATCAAAGCGATGAGCAGTCCTGCGACAAATCGGGTGGCAAAGCTCAGTGGTGCGATGTAGCTGTGGTACAGGAGGGGCAGCAGAATGGGGGAGACCACGGCCAGGGCGAGACCCAGCATGTGACGCTTCAGATAGATCGGTTCGCCCGGCTTACGCTTCATGTCCGACGAGCCCTATTAGGTGCTCCTTCCCATTTTTATTTCACGAGGAAGGGTTTGGAGTTTTCTCCCGAGGCGGTGGTGACGGTGAGGAGGACCAGGCCCTTCTTTCCGCCGCTAGGTACGGTTGTTGTGATGCTGTCGTTGGTCTGTTGAAACTGAGCTGGATGACCCGGGCCGAAGGAGACGCCCCGTAAACAGGCTGCCTCGCCGAAGTTGGTTCCGGTGATGGTCACTCTGTCTCCGGCTTTTCCTTCGTCTGGCGTGAGCTTGTCGAGCATTGGTGCTTCACCGAAACAGGATGGAGCATTTCCCGCAGTCTCTGCCGTGGCGAATTTCGGAGCGGTCGCTTTTGGGGCGGTCGGTTTGGGAGCGGACGCGCTTGTACGTACTTTGGCCGGCTTTTTCACCTTCTTCTCCTGCTTGACTGGTTCAGCGGCCCAGGTGACGGTCGGGTTGATCGCTGCCAGGCAGATTGCCAGCATTCCGATTGCGATCGTGATTCTAGGAGCCTGTCCGACATTGCAGCTCGTTACGAGGCGAAGGAGGGGCAGGCAGATGCGCGGCCACAGGCCCCGAAAAACCGGAAGCGTATTCGCTGGAATACGTTGAGGATTTTTCGGGACCGAGAACAAAATAGATGCCTGGCCATCGTTCGCCGCAGTAGAGCGGTCATTGTCGGACAGGGTCCTAAAACCTTTTGCTGTATACATGACCGGCCTCCGATTTCTTTGCAGAGCGCACAAACGTCTCATTGATCACCGGTCTTGAAGCCGATTGAATCAATCTTCGATCGTCGAGATATCGCCAAGGTCTTGTCCGAGTTCT
>CAZPWD010000230.1:0-4026 GCA_964590025.1 uncultured Nitrospira sp. | reverse complement strand
AACCATGCGGTTCACACACTTTACAGTCACTGGGCTCTGCCTTGTCTTGACGGTCTCGGTCGCGATGGCCAAGGACAAGAAGCCGGAGAAACAAATGGATCCGCAGGCGACGATGGAGATGTACCAGAAGTTGGCTACTCCCGGCGAGCCGCACAAGCTGTTCGCAACTTTGGCCGGTAGCTGGACGACCACAACCAAGGAGTGGATGGAACCAGGCAAGCCTCCCACGGAATCAACCGGCACGGCGGAACTGAAGATGTTGTTGGACGGGCGCTTTCTCTATCAGGAATTCGTCAGCCAGATGATGGGACAACCCTTCTCCGGAATTGGAATCGACGGATACGACAACCTTCGCAAGAAATACGTGACGACATGGATCGATACCATGGGCACCGGGTTCTTTACGATGGAAGGCACGGCCAGCGCCGATGGCAAGACCATCACACTGAAAGGTCAGCACGATGAACCGGGCGGAGGGCGCATGACACATCGCGCGGTTTGGAAGATTGTGGACGGCAATACCCAGACATTTGACATGTACGGTACACACAAGCACGGCAAGGAAATGAAGATGCTAGAGATCGCCTATACCAGGAAGCTCTAGCGAGAAAGGGAAACTGCGTGCGGAAGAGTGCTCGGCTCATCCGCACGCAGCGGTCGCTTGCTGCTTCGAGCGTACGAAACACCTTCGATCCATTTCCCGTTCCACGTAACCTAGCCTCACTCACGCGCTCCACACCTCACACCCGACTGTTTTCATCGCCTCACTACGAACTTGACTCCCCTCTGAACGCTGTGGTTAGGTCACCCGCCGATCCTCTCACGACGGGCTGTTCGCAATGATGACGACGCTTCGGGCCCACCAGATCCAGCCACGGATGCTCGCCTGTGCCCTCGCCATATTCCTCTGCCTTGCCGGCACCGGCTGCGAGAAGGAGAGCCAGGCGATCGTCTCGATCGCGCTTCATCCGACGAACGCGAACATCCTCTATGTCGCCACGAACGATGCGGTCTACAAGTCGCGCGACGGAGGCCGGCTGTGGGAGCGGTTCCCGAGTTTCAGCGCCAGACGCGTGACGACTCTCGCGATTGATCCGCAGTTCCCGGCAACGATCTATGCCGGCACTATGGCCGATGCCGTCTACAAGAGCCCGGATGGCGGGCAACATTGGCTTCCCCATAACGTCGGACTCAAAGAACACGTCTCCTTTATCAATCAATTCGTCTTTCATCCGACTGACCACGAACAGATCTACGCCGCCACGACCGTCGGCGCCTTTTATACCAAAGACGGCGGGCGTGAATGGGAAGAACGCATGGCCGGGATGAAGGAAGTCCACATCGTGGTCTCCATCGCCATTCATCCCCGCGATCCTCGGGTTCTCTATGCGGGAACGACGGGAGGGATCTACCGATCCGACAGCGCCGCAATGGAATGGAAGAAAATCAACAACGGGCTGATTCCCGAACAGGAGCTGATGGGGGCGATGGCGCTGGGGGTGAATGTCATTGTCTTCGATGTGGTCAATCCGGACATCGTCTATGCCGGAACCACGAAGGGCCTTTTCCGCACCGCGACGCGTGGAGAACAATGGGAACGAATCGGGCAATCGCTCCCCGATCTATTCGTGAGCAGTATCCTCCTCGACCCGGCCCAACCGAAGACCCTCTATATCGGAGGGCCGGGGGGAGTCTGGAAAAGCCCCGACAGCGGACAGACCTGGACCGCGAGCAACAACGGACTGGCCTCGCTGAACATTCGCACCCTTGCGATGAGCCAGCGCGATTCGCACCTACTCTATGCCGGCACCAATGGGAGCGGTCTCTACCGCTCGACCGACGCCGGCGCAACCTGGACGTCCCTGCCGCTCACGGCCGTGCCGGCTCGAAGCTAGCCTGTTGTCATGACGACGGTCTCTCCCGTATCATCCGTCACGACCACCATGTCTGAACCTACTGATCCGCCAACCGATCATACCCTGGCGCTTCGAGGGGAGTTCCGTCATCACCTCGAAACGTTCTACGCCCAGCTCAAGCTGGCACCCCCCTATGAGAGCGTCGAGAAGGCCATTCGTTCCCTCACGACCTCGGTCAACGCATTGCCGCCGTTGGAGCGCGCGCGTCTGGCCACCGATGCTACTGCGAGGTGGCAGCACTTTCGTCAGGCCTTTGAATCGTCCGGGCTCAGCAAGAAACATCGCGGCATCATTGCGAGTCTCGCCCGCAACCGGTCCCACCTGAATCTCCCCGCGGAATACGATGAGTTCCTGAGTCTATATCTTTCCTAATTCGCATTATTCGCGAGCGCTTCTGCGGCAATTGCCGATCCCTGACTCAAGCGAGAGAGGCGAGACTGGCGGGAAAAGCGCGAATCGAAGTTTCGAACACTTCAGCCTTCAGTCTTCAGACCGCCTCACACGTCACGCAAGTCGCGCTCCTCACGCTTGTCGCGCGCGAGCCCCTTCGATCACCTCCCGGAGCTCTTGATACACCGTCGTAAGCCGGGCATTCTCTAGCCGATACGCAAATACAACCGTAATAGCTCCGGACACTAAAAAAACAAGTCCCAACCCTACAATCCCGAGCGCCAACACCACTCCACCGAGTGCCGCCATTTCTCCTTCGATGAACAAGGAGATCAGGGCCCCCACCATACCCACGGCCACCAGGACAAACCAGATACCTGTGAGAAGAGCCGAGGACCAGGGAGTGAGTATTCTGCAGAGCACCGCGAGTGCGTCGCCTTCCGGAGACAGGGAGACCAACCCTTTCAACGGCCACAATGTTCGGAAGCCTATGGCGAACAGCCGGTATTTCTGGCGAATTACAATCTGGTTCAGATCCTGGTAAAACCGCGCAGTTCCATGCGGCAATGTCAAGAAGCCTCCGGCATCAAACCGGTCGGCCAGCTGCTTCATGGTCGTATGCGTGAATCGATCGTGTGTGCGGGCAACCCCGCATCCGTACCGGCTCGCATCCGGCGTGAGACGCACGAAGTAGAGCCAGTCTCCGAGAATGAGGCCGAGACACAACGCAGCGGCGAAGAAGCCAGCGAAGATCATGCTGGTACCTATCCCATAGGGGCCGCGGGCGAATCAAGTGACGGAACCGAGATAACCTGTTGACTCGTCCCAGCGAGTTGGCTAGAGTAGCCACGGTTGTTGTTCAGGCGGGTCCCCTCGCTCCACTCAGGTGCTCCGCCGCACAAAAATGTCCCCCTCTGTAGTTGCGGCAATCGACTCATCCCTCGCTTGTCGAGGAGCGCAAGTCGCCTTTAATGTGGAGTCGGAGGTGATATGGATTTAGCGAAGGTTGAGCGTGTCTATACGTCCTACGCCAAGATCTACGATCGGATTTTCGGGAGGGTGTTTCACGAAGGGCGTGAGTCAGCGATCCGGAATTTGAACGTCCAGCCTGATGAAAAAATCCTCGAAGTGGGAATCGGGACCGGGTTGGCCCTGCCGATGTACCCCCGCCATTGCCAGATCGTCGGTATCGATTTTTCAGAAGGCATGCTGGACAAAGCGAAACAGCGAGCGGCAGAACACCGGATGGGCCACGTGCAACTGCACCGGATGGATGCCGGCGCGATGGAATTCAAGGATGATAGTTTCGACACAGTCGTCGCAGCCTACGTCGTCACTGCTGTTCCCGACTACCGCAAGGTAGTCAGCGAAATGATCCGCGTCTGCCGACCTGGCGGACGAATTATCATGCTGAATCACTTCAGCAACGACAATAAGATCATCGCCGCCATGGAGAAAGTGATTTCCCCCTTCACGAAGCACTTAGGGTGGCGGACAGACCTGGCACTCAAGACTGTGCTGGAAGGGACGCCGCTGCACGTCGCCCGGAAGCAGAATGTGAATCCGTTGCAGCTCTGGGCTTTGGTGGAATGTGTGAACGGGAAACACGTGAACGGTAAGGCACACCTCAACGGCACAATAAACGGGAACGGTGCCGCGGCCTACGTACATATCAACGGCACGCCTTTGCCGGAACATGCCAACGGACAGGCGCTGGCCT
>CAZPWD010000229.1:0-4033 GCA_964590025.1 uncultured Nitrospira sp. | reverse complement strand
GCCTTGGTTCTTCTTGCCGGCTGCGCCTACTTCAGTTCACCTGACATCAAGCGGGGGGATCAACATCTCGCAGCAGGTAATTGGGAGGAAGCCAGTCTCGCCTATAAGCAAGCCCTGAAAGAGGATCCCTTCAATCCCACCTTACAGGGCAAATACACCATGGCTCGAGAACGAGCTGCGGCGTTGTATGAGGAGCGAGGACGGGCGTATCTCAAAGAACATCAGCCTGACCTCGCATCGGAACAGTTTAAGCGTGCACTCACCATCGAACCGTCCAGTCAGGAGCATCAATCAGGGTTGCTTGAGGCGCTTCGCTTGAACGATGCGCGCGGCCAGAATCGAGAGGCAGATCGCCTCGCCCAGCTCGGTCGGACCGACGAGGCCATGGAGGCTTATGCCAGAGCGGCTGAGCTGGATCCCTCGTTCAAGGAACCCCTTGAAAGTATCTCCAAACTCACCGAGGAGCAGCAGGCGCTGAACCGTGACGATCGACGGAAGCAACCGGTGACACTTCGGTTTCGCAATGCCGGGCTTAAAGAAGTCTTGGAAGGGATTGGAAAGGCCGGAGGGATCAGCCTCATTTTCGACAAGGATGTCAGAAATGATCCCGTGACCGTTAGCATTCAGGATACGCCGTTCGAAGAGGCCTTCAATCTCATTCTCAACAGCAATAGCCTGTTTGCCCAGACCGTATCCCAGGGCGTCATGATTGTGAGCCCCAATACCAAGCAGAAGCAGGAACAGTATCAAGATCTGATGATTCGGACGTTCTACTTGTCCAACGCCAAAGCGAAAGATATGCTGGTGTTGCTGAAGGGCATGCTCGATTCTAAACGGATGCATGCCAATGAACAATTGAACACGATTGTTATCCGGGACCAACCGGAAAAGCTGGAGATGGCTGAAAAGATCATCTTGGCCAACGACCGCCTGGACTCCGAAGTTCTGTTTGATGTCGAGGTTCTGGAAGTCGACCGCACGGTCGATCAGACCTATGGTCTGACCTATCCCAAGCAAATCGCAGGCGCTATTGTGCCTCCGGGGTTTACGGGAGCGATCGCCGGAACGTTTGCACAGCAGTTCACGCGCGGCCAGCTTACCGAACTTGGAGGGGACAACTATCTCTTTAAGCTTCCGACCAACATCCAGCTGGATTTCTTTAAACAGGTCACCGACGCCAAGACCCTTGCCGCTCCGAAAGTTCGCGTGGTCAACAATAAGAAGGCGGAGATTAACATTGGTGATAAGCAGCCGATCCTGCTTTCCACGACGAATGTCTTGCCGGGTCAAGCGGCAACAGGGGCAGTTCCGACGACTTCGACGGTGACTTCGATCGAATTCCGCGACACCGGGGTCAAATTGACCGTTGAGCCTTCCATCCATCTGGGGAATGAACTTTCTCTGAAGATGAAGATTGAAGTCGTTCGTCTTGGCGAGCAAGTGACGCTCCAAGCCAGTCCCCCCATTACCCAGTTTAAGTTCGGTAATCGCTCGGCGGAAACCATGCTCAATGTCAAAGATGGCGAAACCATTGTGTTGGGAGGGCTGATACAGGAAGAGGACCGCAAGACCCGCACCACTATCCCATGGATCGGTGATCTCCCTTTCATCGGGAATCTCTTGAGTTCTTTTAAGACCCAACGGGTCACCACTGAGGTAATCCTGACGATCACACCGCACATCATTCAGGGGACAACTCCTCCCGGGCTCAGTAAGCAGGTATTCTGGTCCGGGACGGATTCAACCTATGCCACGAGCCCGCTGTTTAGCCCACAGGGGAAGAAGATTTCCATGATGGGAGGTGGGGTTTCCGGCGCGGGGTTCTTATCGTCGGGAGGGACGGCAAAAGGGGGAATGGTAGGGGCGGTGGTTTCGATCAGGCCAGACGAGTCGGTGATCCAAATGGGAAAAGAATTTAAGCTTGCCATCAGTGACGAACGGCTTCGCCCAACGGCGGAAGGCGTATTTCAGCTTCAGTATGATCCAAAGGTGCTGGAATTCAGAACGATCCTGAATGGTGAAGTTATACAGTCAGACGGCACAGGCGAGCAGGCGTCTCGCAGCTCAGAGACCAAAGTGGGAACAGTTGCCTTCAAAGTCGCACCATCAGCGAGACAGGCGGGCGGGCGGACCGTCACGGTCACCTTCTACGCCAAGGCACCTGGTGTGTCTCCTGTGCGTGTGGCGTTGGTGGGTTCTGCCGCGGAATCATCCACGGCATTATCCCAAGAAGGAAAAGGTATCGTGAGGGTGCGGTGAAAGAGTCAGGCGTGACCCTCTTGGAGCTCCTGATCACGCTGACAATCGTGATGATCCTCGCTTCTGTCGCCATGCCGCTCAGCCGCCTGTCGGCGAAACGGACTCACGAAGTAGAGCTGCGGCAGCATTTGAGGATCATGCGGGCTGCCATCGACACCTTTAAGCTGGAGTGGAATCGCGATGGCGACGTATTATCGGGGCCAGCCTGCGTGAAGAACAAGCTCACGTGCAAAGACGTGACGAGTGTCTACGGCTATCCGAAGTCGCTGGATATGCTGTTGGGGATCAAGCTCACCAGTGAAGAGGCGACGGTCAGAGGCACGACGACGAAGCGCTATCTGAGGAATCTTCCCCTTGATCCCTTGACCGGCAAGGCTGATTGGTTGTTCCGATGTTATAAAGATGCGCCGAACGCATCGCGCTGGTGTGGGGATGACGTCTACGACGTCATGACTCAAAGTGAGGACATGGCATTAGATGGAACGAAGTATCGAGATTGGTAAGCGTGGAGCAGGGGGCGCAGATGGTTTCACCCTGCTCGAACTGATGATCGTCGTGTCGATCATCGGTATTCTCGCCACCCTGGCGGTGCCCTCGTACCAATCGTCGGTTGTGAAGGCCAAAGAGGCTGCCTTGCGTCAGGATCTCTCCACACTCCGCGATGTGCTGGATCAGCACAAGGCAGACCAGGGAAAGTATCCTCCGTCTCTGTCGGCATTGGTGGGTACCGGGTATCTGCGGGGGATCCCCAAAGATCCCTTCACCGGTGCGACGACTACATGGCAAGAGATTTCTGATCCTGTCGAGGGGGGTGTGGTCGATATCTTTTCAGGGACCGAGTTTGTGGGGACGAACGGCACCCCGTATAATCGTTGGTAAGGATGCCCATGCGCAATCGCCATCGCAGATTGTTCCAGACTTCAGTTGAAGCCATACACGCCTGTTATCCGACAGTGCGTGTGGGAGTGCTGTGTGCAGTCGGCTTCGCCTCAGCCTTGTTTGCGGGATGTGGCGAACTCGAGCCGATGCGTGAGCCGGAGATGGTCGATCTTGAGCTGACCACAGACACGTTAAAAGCGTCGGTGCGAGACGCGCAGCGGACGGTGGCAGAGTTGCGGACTGATCTTGAGGCACGGCGTAGGGAATTGGCAGAAGCTCAGGTCGCTCGGGCGCAGCTTGAAGGACGGGTGAGGGAAGCGGAACGACGGGTCATCGAAGCACGGCAGGTGATCGACTTGCAACGGGAAGAACTGGCCGCAGCTCGGACGGAGCGGCAGCGTGTGTCCCGAAGCAGTCTTCAATTGCAGGGCCAGATGAAGCAGCTCCAGAAGCAGCTTTCAAAAACAGGGAAATCGGGCCAAAAGGCAATGCAGGTTCCCGCTCTACGAAATCAGCCCTCAGAATTTCTGGAGACGCCTCAGATGGTGGCGACCCCGGCCGCTGTGAGGCAGGTGCCGGCCAACCGTGAACCCTCGTCAGAGGTTGAGCAGCAGAGGACTCCAACTAAATATGTTTTCGTGAAACCCGGTGATACGCTCTGGCGGATTGCGCAGAAGTATCGCGTCAATCTGGAACATCTGCGGATGCTCAATCAATTGACCGACAACAGGATTGTCATTGGCCAGGCCCTATGGTTACGGGATGATGGGCCCAGGTCCGGGGTCGGTGCCGACAAGGGCGCGTCGACGCCGTAGGCCTACATTACTGTTATCCGTTTGACATTCGTGCACGTCTTACCATGCCTGGTAACTACTCAGGTAGATAGGCTGAAGAC
>CAZPWD010000228.1:0-4057 GCA_964590025.1 uncultured Nitrospira sp. | reverse complement strand
TATTGACCTTCATGCTCGTTTGCAATTGACTGTCGACTGACTGTGCGCAACGGAACCCCATCTGGCCTTCGTTAAAAACTGGCGACCCCCTCCTCCTTGTGGAAGAGGGGGTCATTCGGAGGCCGGTCCTAACCCGCATTATTCATGAAGCTCCTGCTGCAAGCGCGGATATGCGGCTATGACGGGCAGTCTCGCCGTTCAGCCCTTCACCATACTGCTAGGGACAGGCACCGCCGCAGACGGCGGAGCCAGTCCCCTGGCCTCCTATGCATCCGCAACAGCCGTGCCGGAACTTGCGCGCGACCTTCTCCACAGACATTTCATCGACGGGTACGGAGGTTAGCCCATGGGAAAGAATAATTTGTGTGGTCGTAATTCTGGCGCATTCTTCTACAGGATTAGACAGAACAGGGGCTCGCTAGGATTCATACGAATAAACACAATGAGTTGCGCTGTCTAATTACTTAGACAGAAACTTGATTGAAATGGGGCATTGCGGATAGATAGCGAATCGAGGTTGGGGCTATTCATATGCAAGTGCTTGATGTGATAGTTTCGTCGGCTGCTTACGAAACAAGACCGAAGTGGGCCATTTCTTATTCCTGGTGTTCGGTCGTCATGCAGAACAGCCGCCGCATCGCTGGATTCACAGGCCGAGTTCCGAGATATCTTCACGTCTTCGGCTATGTCCTCATCGCGACACTCATGGGTGCATCATTTCTTCACACTGCAACGGCGGCGACGAATGACGTGCGGGACCGGGTCGAGGACATTACCGCGCTTGCCAGCAGCGCTCTCATGCTGACAGTTGCCGAAGGCTCCTTTATCATGGGCACCGCCCGCACAAGCCACGAACCCTTCAGCTTCGATCTCCAGTATGACGACACAGAGCAGCCACAGCGTCGCGTCTGGCTCAATCAGTATGAGATTGATCGGGACGAGGTGAGTCTGGGGGAATACTTGCTGTGGCTGCGGGAGCGACAACGTCACCTCCCCGAGGAAGTGCGGAAACTGATCGATCATGTCACGACTATCCATGCCCTGCCGGCCGAGACATTGGCACGTTGGCCGGCACTCTACGTCACCTGGTCTGAGGCCTCGGACTTTTGTCGCACACGCGATAAGCGGCTACCGACGGAAGCCGAGTGGGAAAAAGCCGCGCGGGGGGACAGCGGCAATCTGTTTCCTTGGGGGCAGAGACCTCCCACGCCGGCGCTGGCGATGTTCGGACAGTATCACGCCCACGAGATCCCCATCGTGGCCTCCGTCGATAGTGGCGAGGAGGGCCGAAGCCCCTACGGCCTGCATCATATGGCGGGGAACGCGGCCGAGTGGGTCGAAGACTGGTTTGGGATCGACTACTATGCGACCATGCCGGATCGCAACCCCCACGGACCTGCCAACGGCCGATACAAGGTGGTGCGCGGAGGATCGTGGAAGAGTGCGCCGACTTTGTTGCGGACGGCCACCAGAGGCGGTGCATCGCCGGATCAGCGCGCCGCGACCACCGGGTTTCGCTGCGCGCGATCCGCGCGATAGCTGGCTGCGGAAAAATTATGTTGCAGACTAAAGCTTCGACGATCTCGTACAGGTGGTCCAACAGGAGAGCAGTTCTGCAGGATGCTCAAAAAGGCCGTCAGCGCGGCCGCAGCGAGCGAGGAGGTGAGGCGTACCCTTGCGGTACGTTGAGTCTCAGAGCGATGCGAGAACAAAGCTGGCGGGCTTTTTCAGCATCCTGCTAGCGCATGAGGACTCAGATGATCCAGACTTGCCTACTGATTGCGATTGTGATGAGCCTTGACATGACGACCCAGGCCCCTCTTGCCGCTGCGTCGGGGAACGAAGAACGCACATGGAGCGTCTATACGAACGCCCGCTTCGGCTTCTCCGTCCGTTATCCCGAAAACTGGCGTCTTGGAAATCCGATGCCGGATGGGATCGGCGTGACGCTCTACCCTCCTATCGACAACAGCCTCGTCGCATTATCCGGCCACATGAATATCTTGGAGGGCAAGAGCCAGGATGGACGGCAGACACTCGATGAATTTGCCGCAGCCCATCGCCGCATTATCACGGAACTCTACGGCAAGAAAACGATCACGGTAAAGTGGCGGCAGGATCAGGAGATATCGCTGGCCGGATTCCCCGCGAAACAATTGACATTCACGTACTCGGATGCCACGCACGGCGACATGATCGAACGCCACATCTTTTCACTCGGCCGCAACGAGGGCCGCGGGATTCGAATCAAGGTGCCTCTCTCGGCAGAAGAACGAGTGATGCCGACGATCTCCAGAATGCTGGAGACCTATCAGCCTGGGCGAGATCAGAACGCAGTCAGCCCTTTGATACCGAAACCCGATTCTCCCTAGCAGGATGCTGAAAAAGTCTGCCAGCGGCGTTCTCGCTTCGCTCAGAGGCTCAACGTACCGAAGCGTACGCCTCGCCTCTTCGCTCGCTGCGGCCTTGCTGGACAGCCTTTTTGAGCATCCTGGGGCTATTGTGACATCGGTGCCCTATAGAAGATTCCAACGGCAGTTTGTGTATAAACCGAGTTTTTCCGCAGCCCGCTAGGCTGCGCCGTACTCATGAAGCGAGACGGCCGAGACTGGCGAGAAATGCACGACGGGTGAAGCAGGCTGAAGACTGAAGTGTTCGGAACTTCGAACCCCAACCTTCAGCCTTCGGACTTTAGCCTTCGGATTGTGCTTGTCGCGCGCTGCCTGCCACTATGCGCCACCATCCCGTAGCGCATTCAGATGCTTCATCGCCTCCCTGGCCGCCGCACGGGCTTTGGTGGCAGGGTTCAAGCTGGCTCCAGGATCGACCTTGTCGCCCATCTCAGCCACTCGCTTACACTGCTTGATGGCTTCCTGTAAATGAGGCACGGCTTCCTTGCCATGTTCATCGGTGAGCGGCAACGCCTTGAGAATAGCTTCCGCATGTTTCGCCACTTCACCGCAGTGATGCACGATGGCCTTCCCATCACCCATCCCTCCGTGCATGACCATTTCTTCGGCATCTCGGAGCATCGCCTTCCCGCGGTCCTGAATGTTCTTCGGCGACTCCGCCTGGACGAAGGACGTCCCGACAGAGAGAGACAGTACGATAACTATGAGGGCTCGCTTGAATCCCATTAGCAGGATGCTGAAATAGTCTGCCAGCGGCGTTCTCGCTTCGCTCAGAAGCTCAACGTACCGAAGCGTACGCCTCGCCTCTTCGCTCGCTGCGGCCTTGCTGGACAGCCTTTTTGAGCATCCTGCGCGCGGTTGTCCTGTTGTCCTAGATGTGCTGGCCATTGAATTTCCACCGTGCCATAATAGTTTTTCCGCAGACTCTTAGAACACCCGGGCTTTCTTCACCGGCAGTTGATCCGCCGGCGTCAGTCGGTGGTACAACGCGTGAAATTGCTCCGTTGTGAGCATAGAATTCTCCAATTCTTTGAGCGCCTCCTCGCCGATCGGATACTCCACGGTATCGTCGAAGCTGGAGGAGGCGATCGTCACATAATGGTCCGGGAAGAGCCGCTCCGGCAAGAGGATCGTGATGCCCCCATTGTAGTGCTTCGCCATCCGGATGGCAGCTCGTGCTCGCTCGGCTGTCACCTTTGGCCCGAGACCGATATTGGTCGGCGGACGGCCCGCCTTCATGAATTGAACATGGACGTTCGTGAGGCCGGCCTCAGCGAAATCTTGTTTGATCTCGCCCACATTCTTGCGATGCTCATTTGCCAACACCACTTCAACCCGTCCCGCTGACACGGGCTCCTGCTCCGCCGCCATAGCCGAGGCGACCGACAGAGTTCCAAGGAACATAACAAGAGAAATGGCTCGGATTTTCATCATCGGTCTCCGGTCACTTCGCGTCAAATCGTACATCGAGCGTGGCGGTGCCGTTCGCCTCGACCGTCACCTCCCTTTCCTGGACACCCAGAATCGGATGCCAGGCTTTCACGCGGTAGATGCCGGGAAGAAGGTCGCCGATGAAAAATGAGCCCTCCGGGTCTGTCACAGCATAATAGGGGTTGTCGATCGCATATCCCCAATTCTGCATGTAG
>CAZPWD010000227.1:0-4061 GCA_964590025.1 uncultured Nitrospira sp. | reverse complement strand
CCCACACGAAGTGCGGTATGTACCTCCTCGGGCCTTCACTCGCTGCGGCCTTGCTTGGGCAAAGGCGCGTCTCGGCGCGCCAGGGTTGGGCGGGTGAGAAGTCTGGTCTTTTTGAGCATCCTGCGGGTGTGCTCTGCTCTTGTCCAAGACGAACAGATCATCGAAGTTCTGTTATGCCGATATTATTTTTCCGCAGCCTGCTAGGAACCGCTGTGGGACGGTGGAGTTGTTGGAGCAGACTTCCTGCCGCAGCAAGGCGAACGGCGACGTCTGAGTCTTGCAAGCCTTTTTTGAGCAACGGCGTCACCGGTGCGCCGCTTTTGCCCAGGGCTTTTGCCGCTAAGAGGCGTGGTTGTGGTTGTTGGTCCTGCAGGAGCGTCAGTAGAACAGCCACCGCTTCCTTATCGGACGTCGCGGCCAGTGCATGGGCTGCAGCGGCGCGTGTAGAGGGGTCCGGGTGTCTCGCTAAGTCCGCGGCGAGCAAGACAGCCGATGTGTCGCCCAGTCGAAGTAGTCCTTCCACCGCACCGGCCCGTACCTGCATATTGGCATCGCGTGTGAGAGCCCGCAGTAACGGCTGATTTTCGCGAATCCCCAGCTGCCCAAGACTCCTGGCTGCAACCGCGCGCACGCGCGCGCTTTCGTCCCCTAGGGCATGGGTTAATGGTGCGACGCCATCGACTTGTCCATAGTCTCCCAATGCACCAGCGGCGAACGCGCGAACCGACGGTTCAGGGTCGTACACTCCTTGGCTCAGGACCGGCAGACTCGAGGGGCGCCTTAGCCGCCCCAATACCCCCAAGGCTGCCATGCGGACATCGGGGTCCGGAAGCGTCGCCGATCCGGTGATGTCTGTCAGGCTGTCCTGTTTGCCGAGCCTATATAGTGCGGCATAGGCAAACACGGCTTCCGGTCCGTCGTCCGTTCTTGCGACTTCGATGAGGGGGAGCATGATATCGGTGACTTTGGCCTCACTGAGCGCGTTCATTGCGGCAATTCGCACGGCCGGCATCGCGTCGTTCAGTGCCCGTCGCAAGGGGCCGGACTTCCCTGCGAGTCCGGCTTTGCCGATGGCTTCCGCGGCACGAGCCCGCACCATGACCGATGCGTCGAGCAGCCCGTCTTCCAAGACGGCCTGTGTTTCTGCGAGGCCGAGTTCAGCCAGCACCGTATAGGCCGCGATCCGCACATACTCCTGCGAGTCGCGGACATGGCTGGTCAGAAAGCTGAGCGCCAAGGGTCTTAAGAGGGATGGATCATCCGGTAGATCTCCAGGGACGAGCCGGTGATAGAGGGTGAGAGCTTCTTCTGGCCGCCCAAGCTTGAGGAAGCTCTGGAAGGTCTGGCGGATGAGCGGTTTCGACGCTGTGGTCTCTGGCGAAAGCGATTGCCAGAGTTTCAGCACCCGGTCGTATTCGGCGTGGTTGAATGCGTCCGTGACCTCCCGTTCGATGGCTGAGCCGGTCGACGATGTTGGCGTCCGTGCTTCCGCGGGGGGCAGGCTGACGACAATCGTCACGAGGGTGAGCAGCGGGAGCATCCGCAGATGGGCGGTGATAGCGCAGCGACAGGCTCTTTCCAATAAGGTAAGACGTGAAAGGTGAAACGTAGGACTGCCGAGGACTCTTCCTCCGAAACCTTTCACGTTTAACGGTTCACGTTTCACGGCCCGTTACCATGTTGAGGGTGTGCGGACCATGGCTGGTGCATACAGATTATTGACGTACTCCTTGACCATCCGTTTGGTGCAGAAGCGGGGGGCATTGGTCCGAAGACTTTCCTTCATGAGCTGCACCCAGCCGCGGGGTATCCCGTCAAGGTCTCGTTGATAGTAGAGGGGAATGGCTTCTTGTTCCAGTATGCGGTAGAGCTGTTGCGCGTCATGCTCGTCCTGGGCCTGAATGTCCTGGTTCCCGACTAAGGGTTCAATGCCCCATCCGTTGGCTCCGTTGTAGCCTTCTTTCCACCATCCATCAAGGACGCTGAGGTTCATGACGCCGTTGAGCGCGGCTTTTTGCCCGCTCGTTCCGCTCGCCTCTAGGGGAAAACGTGGGGTATTGAGCCAAATGTCGACCCCTTGGACGAGGAACTTCGCCATATGCATGTCGTAGTTTTCCAGGAACGCCACGTGGCCGCCCAATTTATGGTCGTCGCAATAGCTCAACACTTCGTGAATGAAATACCGACCAGGTTCATCCGCCGGGTGGGCCTTGCCGGCAAAGATCAATTGTACGGGACGCCACTGGTTATGAAGCAACCGTTTCAGCCGTTCGAAGTCGCGGAATAACATGGTGGCGCGCTTGTAGGTGGCAAACCGCCTGGCGAAGCCGATGGTTAACGCTTCGGGGTCGAGCAGCGTGCCTCGTGCTAAGACCTGCGAGGCTTGGAGATGGCCCTGCATCCAGCCGCTCCTGGCACGTTCCCGGATGAAGCTCATGAGTTTGCGTTTCATGGTTTGGCGCACGGCCCAGAGTTCCTGGTCGGGGATATCCAGGACCCGTTGCCACATCGCCGTGTCGTCGCATTTCTCCGCCCATTCCGGGCCGAGATGCTTGCCGTATAGTTGGTTGAGTTCCGGCGCGATCCAGGTCGGCGCATGGATGCCGTTGGTCACGCTGCGGATCGGGACTTGCTCGATCGGCAGGCCGGGCCACATATGGTGCCACATCTCTCGCGAGACCTGCCCGTGTTCACGACTGACCCCATTCACATGAGCGGCCAGCCGGATGGCGAGTGCCGTCATGTTGAAGCTTTGCTTCTGGGATTCGGAGGTATCTCCTAGGTGGAGGAAGTCTTCTCGCGAGAGGCCCAACTGCTCCCAATAGCCGGCAAAGTACCGGTCCATGAGATGGTGGGGAAATACATCGTGGCCCGCCGGCACCGGTGTATGGGTGGTAAACACCGTGCTCTGGCGGACCGTTTCGCAGGCGTCCGCGTGCGTCGATCCCTTCTGGATCAATTCGCGAATGCGCTCCAACGTGAGGAAGGCAGAATGGCCCTCATTAGCATGCCAGACCGTCGGTGCGATGCCTAATGCGCGAAGCATACGGACACCGCCAATACCCAACAGGAACTCCTGACAAAGACGCATCTCTTGATCGCCGCCATACAGTCGAGCTGAAAGAGCCCGATTCTCAGGACTGTTCTCGGGGACGTCTGTATCGATGAGGTAGAGGGGAACCCGCCCGACGAGCACTTTCCAGACGGCTGCAGCCACGATCCGGCTACCGATCTCGACCGTAATCCGGCAGGCGTCTCCTGATGGAGTGAGTGCGGGATGAATCGGCGATTCTGCTCGCTTGAACGGGGCGTAGGCTGCTTCCTGCCAGCCCTCCGGCGTAATCCGCTGCCGAAAATATCCTTGTGGATACATGAATCCGATTCCCACCAGGGGCACACCGAGATCGCTGGCTTCCTTGCAATGGTCTCCGGCGAGAATGCCCAGGCCACCACTGTAAATAGGAATGGACCTATGTAGACCAAATTCCGCCGAAAAGTATGCAATGGTGGGAGCTTTCAAATCGCTGTGCTGTGTTTTAAACCAACTGTGTCCGTTCTGACGGTACTCGTCGAATATCTTGAGGGCGGCAGAGTACAGCCGCATATACGAGGGATCTTCAGCGAGATGCATGAGCCGGTCAGGCCTGACGTCGGCCAGTAGTTCGACGGGGTTGTGATGGGTCAGTATCCAGAGGGTTGGATCGATGTATTCAAACAGCCGACGGGCTTCCGGAGTCCAACTCCACCAAAGATTAAGCGCCAATTCTGTGAGGCGTGAGAGACCGGATGGAATGGCGTGTGATGAAGTGTCTGCTGTCCGCGGTGTATCCACTGCACCTCCTCGTTGCTAAGGTCGAAGTCGGCGTTGTCATGAGTGACGGCCTAACAGGATGCTGAAAAATGTCGTCTACGGTCCGTGAAACGTGAAACGTGAAATGTTTCGGAGATAAAGTCCTCGACAGCCTTACGTTTCACCTTTCACGTCTTACCTTTTACGGTTCGTGAGAGCGATCAGGCGTGACCGGCCTTATGCCAGGATGTCCATTCGTCTGAGAATGCCA
>CAZPWD010000226.1:0-4070 GCA_964590025.1 uncultured Nitrospira sp. | reverse complement strand
TTGAATATCGGCATATTTAGCCGTGTACTGCAGCAGGCTGTTGAAAAAGGCCGCCAGCATATGAAAACAGTTGTTTGGTTTGTCTGGTTTGTTTCGTTCAACCAAAAAACCAGACAGACCAGCAAGCTTTTACAGCATCCTGCTAGTGTCCCACCCGAGTGGCGAACTGCGCAAACAGCTCCCCCGTGAGGTAGCTGGTATTGGCTGGGTCGATGACATCCTTGCGGCGAAGATAGTCGTTGAGGGTTCGGCCATCGGCGGTTTTGTGGACGTGGGGCAGGGCGAGATTCATGCGGTAGCGTTCGACGGCGCCGGCCACGCGACTGATGAAGACCACGGTGCCATCCGGCTCCTGCCGCTCGACGATCCCGATGTGCGTCAGTGGGTCGTTCGCCTTGCCATCTCCGTTGTAGTCCCATGTATTGTTGAAGAAGACGAGATCGCCGGGGCGGACAACCGGTCCCTGGTGGAATGTGCCTTGTTGCCGTATGTGCGCATGAATGAGGCGAACGCCGTTGGCGCGAGGGTCGCTCGGTTCACCGCCATAGAGATCGATCCCGTGTTTGAGAAAAACCGCGCGGGTCACCCCCGCGCAGTCATAGGCGATGCGCCGGCCGTTGCTCTCAATCGTTGTGGAGCCCACGAGTTTGGCCGCTGTCCGCACGATCGCAGTCCGGCTCGGCGCGCGCTCGACGGATCGACAACAGGGGCGCGCTTCCGGTGCCGATGCGCGAGGCTGTTCGACCGGTGCCGATGTGCGGGGGCGTTTCGCCGGTGGCGTGGTGCAGCCCACGAGCGTCACGATCGCGATAGTGGCCATGATGAAGAGGAATCGCATCGGCCTCACCGTACGTTGACAAACCGGCCTTGGGCCGTCTCCCGGAGCTGATCGATGTCTTCACGCCTGGTGACGGAGAGCGGCA
The DNA here is from genome assembly GCA_964590025.1 of uncultured Nitrospira sp. Lineage (GTDB taxonomy): Bacteria > Nitrospirota > Nitrospiria > Nitrospirales > Nitrospiraceae > Palsa-1315. The sequence continues at coordinate 3,147 of CAZPWD010000226.1, read as the reverse complement.
CAGTGTTGGTCAATTCTTCAATCAACAGATCGGTCGTCAGCGGTGTTTTTTGGTGGAGTGCGCGATAGAGGGCTGCCACTACCGCCTGTTCGATTTCCGAGCCGCTGAAGCCGTCGCTGGCGCTGACGATCTTGAGCAGATCGAACTTTTTCACGTCCTGCTTCCGAAGACCCAGGTGAATCTTCCAGATGGATTCCCGCTCGCTGTTGTCCGGCAGGTCCACAAAAAAGATTTCATCGAATCGGCCTTTGCGAAGGAGTTCGGGGGGAAGCAACGAAAGATTATTGGCGGTGGCCACGACGAAGACCTCTTGTTTCTTCTCCTGAAGCCACGTGAGAAATGCGCCGAACAGCCGGCGGCTCAAGCCTGCATCGGCCTCGCCGCTTCCGCCTCCCGCGGCCATCGCCTTCTCGATTTCATCAATCCAGAGGACGATGGGCGAAAGCGACTCAGCCATCTCGATCGCCTTGCGGAAGTTCTTCTCCGACTCACCGACGAATTTATCGAACAACCGGCCTGCGTCAAGCTTGAGGAGCGGAAGCTGCCATTCCCGCGCGATGGCCTTAGCGGCCAGCGATTTACCGCAGCCCGGCACGCCCACGAGCATGATGCCGCGTGGGGGCGTGAGATTGAGCGCCTTGGCTTCCGAGGTAAAACCGACTTTCGCACGTTCCAGCCAGGATTTCAGATTGACGAATCCGCCCAACTCGAACCGGTTGTCTTCAAGCGGATAGTATTCAAGCAGACCTCCATCCTTGATTGCCTGCACCTTTCGCTTCAGGATCTTCTGCACGTCATCGGCGGAGAGTGTGCCGTCTTCGACGACGCATTGCGTGATGACTTGCCGGGCCTGATGGAGGGTCAGTCCCTGCAAGGCGCGGAGGATGGCGTCACGCTCGTTGGCCGAAGGGCCCTGGTCTGCCGTATTGGAGTCGCTGATGGAGCTGAGGATGCTTTGCACGACGGTGGTTGACCGTGGGCGACGGGGCGAGGTCCTGGGGCCGAGCGACTGCAGGACGCTCTGGAGCATGGATTGGAGTTCGTCTCGATCCGGTAGTTGGAAGTCGAGCCGGACGACGATTTTTTCAATATCGAGCGGCAGAGTAATGGGTTGGCCGGTGAGCACGCAGGTGGAACGTGAGTGCTCGTAGTTTGCCGCGACTTCTCGAAGTTGGCGGGCGACCGCTGGATCTTGTAGATGCGGCGCGAGGTCCTTGAGCCAGAAGACCGCCTCGACTGTCAGGCCTTGCAGATGTTGAAGGACAGCAAGCGGGGTGGCCGTTATTCGGCTAAGGGTGGGGCCGTCGTCGTGCCGGGTGAGTCCTCTGGTGACGGACCATTCGAACAGCGGCATGCGTTCCTGAGCGGCAACTGATTGTAGTAACGCCAGTACCCGCTCCTCCTCCACCGTCTCGATGACAATCAGCGGGTGGCAGGAGCGAATGAGGGTGCGGAGGTCGTGCACGCTGGTTGACAGAGCCATAGGAGAGAAATGCTAGCACGAGGTTCGCGCCTCACCAAGCAAAGGGAACTTTGTTGCGGGGGTTTACGGGGCAGTGGAGGTCGATGATTGTGCGCAGCGAAAGCCGATCGTAGCCGAACGTTGATCCGGTGCTGAGCCGCCACGGGTCGCCGTTCGGAGCATGATCGGATTGCTCTTCCATGAGCCGCCACGAACGCTTTTGTAGCGCCCGTTCGTCGGTCCCGGGGGATTCCGTTCAGGCATGTAGGCGTAGTAGTCGAACCCGAACCAGTCCTGCACCCATTCGGCGACGTTTCCCGCCATATGGTGAAGGCCATAAGGGCTCTTGCCTGCCTCATGCGAATCCACTGCCGCGAGAATAGGGATCTCATGGACGTGGTGCTGGCCGAACATGGCGAGTGCGGGGTCGGGGGCGGTTGTACCCCAGGGGAATAGACCGCCTTCGGATCCTCGCGCCGCTTTTTCCCATTCAGCCTCAGTCGGAAGCCGTGTGCTCTTTGCCACGCACAGATCTTTCGCCTCGGCCCATGTGACATAGAGCGCAGGCCACCGGCTCAAGGTCTGGTCCGAGACGGAGTGGATCGTGATCACGTGCCAGATCAGTTTCTGCAGCTCGTCCGATGGATGGAGCTTCTGCTGTCGTAAGAATGCCAGGTATTCCCCGAGGCTCACTTCATCGCGATCCATCTCGTAGGTATCCAGCCAGACTCGATGTTGAGGGAGTTCCGTGTCGTCGAACTGTGTCCAGTTTCCATAGGGATCGTCATCCACTCGCTTGCTGCCGAGCAAGAACGGACCGGCTGGGATGGTGACCATCGCCGACGGCTGGGCCAGCCTCGCGATCCCGGTCAAATGGCGGGCCAGTTCTGGTGAGGGCTTCGATCCAGCCCCCGCGTCTTGTGCGTTTCCCATGATGATAAGGAGTGAAAGCGCGGTTGCGGACCATGCGCAATCATGCCGCATCAGGTCTTGCTGGGGGAGGCCAGGGTCTTGTTGATTTCCCGGATGAGGCTCCGTTCAATTTCCGCAACCTCCTCCGCGCTCACGCTGAGGATGCGTCCACCCTGGGCCAGTTTTTCGAAGTCGGCCTTGACGCTGAGCCTGGTGACATTCGAGGGGAGTGCATGAAGCGACAGCACGTATTGATTCCGTGAGCCGGCGACTTCAAGCGAGGCAGGGGGGGAGATTTTCCGCTCTGTCACGTAGACCGCCTTCTGATCGGTCTTGATACTCACTTTGATGTGGTACCCATTGCGACTGAGAGCGTCCTCCGCAATCTTGGCGACGCTGCTCAATGGGCGGGGGATGTCTTCAGTCTGGGTCCCTTTCTCCTCGACATAAATATTCTGCGCCGCGTGAGCCGCTGCGGTTTTTTGAGCGTCGGCACTCAACTTTTTTGCCTGGGCTGCTTGTATCGCCAAATTGTCGGCGGCGGCTTTGGCATCGGCCTTGGCGGTCTCAGCCGATTTCTTCGCGTCGCGCAGCTCCTGGTTCAGCAGATCGATCTGTTGCTGCATGACCTTGTTCCCGTCCTGCAATGAGGTGACCACCGACTCCTGCTTGGCCAGTTGCTTGCGGAGCGACTCGTTTTCCGCTTTGAACGGCGAGTCGTCAGGCTTGCAACTGGTGGTTAAAAAACAGAGCGCGATCGCTCCGATCCACAA
>CAZPWD010000225.1:0-4120 GCA_964590025.1 uncultured Nitrospira sp. | reverse complement strand
GGCTTGGCTTCCTGAGAAGAATACCAATGTCACCATACCGTGGAGACCCTCAAAACTCAAGCCGATGCCGGTTCACCAACCCCTCGCATCTTCCTGCCGGCATTGCTTGTACGAACATCATGCTTCGGGTATACTGCCATACGACGCCTGGACTTCTGGGCGTCTTTTTTTTGGAGCATACGGCAATATCTATGGATCAGACAGCCGCATCAGAATCTCCCGTCACCACGCAACTCGAGCCCAATGAGCGCCGGAGCGATATTCGGAATATCGCGATCATCGCCCACGTCGACCATGGCAAGACGACACTGGTCGACGCCGTGCTCCGACAGACCCATGTCCATCGCAAGATCGACGACATGGGCGAACGGATCATGGACTCGATGGACCAGGAACGTGAGCGCGGGATCACAATCCGGGCTAAAAACGCCAGCGTGACCTACAAGGGCGTGAAGATCAATATCGTCGACACGCCGGGCCACGCCGACTTCGGCGGTGAAGTCGAACGGACCCTGCGCATGGTGGACGGCGTCCTCATCTTGATCGACGCGAAAGAGGGCCCCATGCCGCAAACCACCTTCGTGTTGCGGAAGGCCTTAGCGCTCGGCCACAAGGCCATCGTGGTCATCAACAAGATCGACCGGGCTGACGCGGTTATCGATGACGTGGTGAATCGGACCTTCGACTTGTTTGTCCACCTCGGTGCGACGGACGAGCAGCTCGATTTCCCGATCGTCTACACGGCGGCGATCAAGGGCACCGCGACGCTCGACGTGAATAAGCCCGGCACGGACATTACGCCGCTCCTCGACACCGTGCTGGACAAGATTCCCGCACCGGCCATCAACGCCGACGCGCCGCTCCAGATCCTGGTCCTCTCCCTGATTCAGGACCTCTACAAAGGCAAGATGGGCGTGGGTAAGATTCAGTCCGGTTCGATCGCCCGCAGGCAGAATGTGATCGTACTCGGAAAGAATGGCGCACAGTTCCCTGGAAAAGTGTCAGACCTCGCAGTCTACTCCGGCCTTGAACGGACGGATATGGAACGGGCCGAGGCAGGAGAAATCGTCGCGGTGGCCGGCCTGGACGAGGTGAGCATCGGTGATACGATTGCTGACGTGGAACATCCAGTCGCACTGACCCGAGTCACGGTCGACGAGCCAACCGTCCAAATGACCTTCTCCGTGAACAATAGCCCGTTCGCCGGACGGGAAGGCAAGTATCTGACCTCGCGGCATTTGCGCGATCGACTCTTCAAAGAACTCGAAACCAACGTGTCGTTGCGCGCGAGCGAAACGGATAGTGCGGATAAGTTCCTCGTGGCCGGCCGCGGCGAGCTGCATCTCGGCGTCTTGATCGAACAAATGCGCCGGGAGGGATACGAGCTGCAAGTTTCGCAACCGGAAGTGATTGTCCACCGGGAGGGGGACAAGGTCCTCGAACCCTATGAGGAACTGACCATCCAGGTGCCGGAAACCTATCAGGGCGCCGTCATTGAAGAGCTCGGCAAACGCCGCGGCGAGTTGCGCCATATGCGACTCATCCATTCCGATGCCGGACCGAGCGAAATGCACCTGGAGTACCATATCCCCACCCGCGGCATCATGGGACTCAAAAACCTATTGATCGCCAAGACTCGGGGCACCATCATCATGCACCATGTCTTTGTCGCATACGAACCGGTGGAGGAGCGCGACCTCGCGGTGGCGACACACGGGTCACTCGTCGCACACGAAAACGGAACCAGCACCGGCTATGCCATCTTCATGACCCAGGAACGGGGTACCATGTTTATCGGCCCTGTCGTGGAGGTCTATCGCGGGATGGTCGTCGGCGAGAACAGCCGGGACGAAGACATGGACGTCAACGTCTGTAAAGAAAAGCACCTGTCCAACATGCGGGCGTCAGGCACCGATGAAGCGTTGGTCCTCACGCCGCCACGGGAAATGGGCTTGGAGTTCGCACTCGAATATATCGGCCCGGATGAACTGGTTGAAGTCACGCCGAAGAGTCTGCGTATCCGCAAACGGCTCCTCAACCCGGATGACCGCCGCAAGGCCCGCAAATCCGGGAAATAGCCTCCCCTGCAGCGATGAGGATCAGGAAGAAAACCCCCAAACCTTCCGCCCGCCGTCCCCCGCTCTACTTTGTCGGCTATCGGGGAACTGTGCCGGCTCCCGAGGAGCTCAGGGCCTGGTATGACCTTGAATACGGCGGGCCGTTGGTGCTACGCGCCGACGAGCAGGCCGCGGAGTCCTGGCATGCCGTCCATGGCCCATGGACGGCTCACATCGTGATGCCGCTCCCGGCCACCCATATCGCAGGCCTGAAGGAACAACTTGCGTGGGAACATGAGCAGGTCGGTGCTATCGCTCCATCCCTGATGCCTCCGCGCGATATGCCGGACACCATTCTGTTTGCCGCTCGACTCGCCCGGGGCCTCACACTCCTCACGCAAGGCACGGCCTATGACATCACCACCAACCAGTACGTGAATCCGTCGGATTGGCAGGATCGTCCCCTCACCCACTTCATCGTCAGCGATCACATCCCGATCATGCGGGGCGACGATGAGCAGAGCCGCCGGAGCTGGTGCTATACCCTCGGCCTCACCAAGTTTGGGGTGGATGAACTCGAAATGTTTCTCCCCCCGGGTCTCCCGGACCAGCCTGCGCGCGATGTGCTCAGAGAAACAGCAGATGAATTGACGAGGACCGGACAGTCGCCAAAAGTCGGAAGCCACATCCGTGTAGGACTCTTAGATCAGAGCGTTGAGATTGCCAACCACCGCACCGCCGCACCAGCCGGACGCATGCTGAGTTTCCGAGAAATTCGGCCGTTACCATAATCTTTCCGTCTTATCGGCCACTTATGGGCCGATTTATCTGGTCTGTCTGGTCCATCTGGTTGGTCTGGTCTATCTGGTTTATCCGGTTAGTCTGGTTCAACGAAATAAACAAGACAAACCAAACAAACGAGACAAACCAGAGCAACTAGCCGGTTTTCACGTTTCACGTCTAACGTTTCACGGTCCTGGGAGCGATTTTCCAGCATCCTGCTAGGCCTTCAGGACCGTTGACAAGCTTTCATGCCGCACGGTACAAAAATGCAGATGACAGTGTCAGAGGCCGGACTAAACCCAGTGAAGGAGGTACGCAGATGAGCGACGTAGCAGCAGAAATTAAGGTGGGCGATACCGCACCGGATTTTAATTTAAAGGATCAGGACCAGAAGGACGTGAAGCTGAGCGACTATCGTGGCAAGAAAAATGTGGTGCTCTGCTTCTATCCGCTGGACTGGAGCCCCGTCTGTCAAGGCGAGAACAAGTGTTTGACCGACGACTTCCCCAAGTTCCAATCGGCCAACGCGGAACTCTTCGGCATCAGTTGCGACAGCTTCTTCTCGCACAAGGCTTGGGCTGATTCCATGGACCTCAAGCATCGGCTGCTGTCGGACGTGCATCGGACCACGGCAAAGGGCTATGGCCTCTACTTTGAGCCGTTGAACTGCTCGAAGCGTGCGACCGTCATTGTCGACAAGAAGGGCAAGGTCGCCTACGCGAAGGTGCAGGACATCAAGGTGGCGCGGGAGGACAAGGACATCCTCGCGGCCCTCGCGAAGCTGAGCTAGTTTCTGTCAGAAAATCCGAAAGTCGAAAGTCTTCACGTTGAGGCTTTCTGACTTTCGGACTTTTGACGTGATGACTTGGGACTACGAAAATGCCCGGGATCGTCGAAGACGTCAGAGACGAAAATTACAAGGAGTTCACCGACGCACCCGCGTCGATCGTCGCCTACGGCCTGGCCACCTGCGAACCCTGCAAAATCTACGACCCGATCCTGGAAGAGACGGCCACCAAGTTTCCCGACGTGAAAGTCGGCAAGGCCAAGATGCATGTCCCAGGCCGCTGTCGCGAGATTAAGAAGAGCCACACCTTCGAGACCTACCCCACGACGCACTTCTTTGCGAACGGCAAGCTGCTCCTAACCCGTGAAGGGGTAGTGGAGCCGGCCGAACTCGCCGCCCTGATTTCGGATCACTTGCTGAAATAATCAGAGCAGGGGTCTAGCCCGCATTATTCATGACGGTTCGTCGCGAAATCGCTGAGCCGCGTCGCGAG
>CAZPWD010000224.1:1578-4127 GCA_964590025.1 uncultured Nitrospira sp. | reverse complement strand
CGCAGATTCGCGGTTGGAGAAACAGGAGCAGGTCTTGAGATCGTCCATCGTGAAGGGTAGGCTCTCATGCCCCATGGCGCGTCCTGTTTCAGTGGAAAGGGGAGCCAACGCGACTCATCCACAGGGCCTATCAGTAATACAGGTATCGGTTAGCCGAGATTGCGGGCCATGCGGGTGCCCATGGCCGTTACCTGACGCCAATTGCGCATGCATTCGATCGGCAGAGATTCCTGGCTCTTGCCCCTCCGCTTAGCTCTGCCAGTTCGCCCGGAGCAGGTCTTCGTTCTCCTCATAGCGACAGGTGAATGTGCCGTGATGTGCGTGATGGAGCGCCTCGCCAATGCGCCGCGCGAGATGGGGGTCGGTCGTGGTGATGATCACCCCTTCGGGTTCTTCGGCTTGGTCCTCGATCTTGATAATGCGAGCTAATGGATGTTCGGCTTTGACACGGGCCTCTTCATTGCGGGCGAGCCCGATAACCTGGTCCCGATGCGAGGCGACAAACTCACCGGTGAGCAACAGCACTCCGCTGGCCGCGCCGTCTCGTATCCGTTCACAGGCAGGGCACACGAGCGCGTGACTCTTCGCTGGGGCTGGGGCCCATGTCCACCGGCCTTTGTGGTAGACCGCTTTGCACTCACGACACATCGATGGCTCCAGGAGTTTGCCCTTCGCCTTGTAGAGGTCGTGCTTCCGGGCTCGAACCGATCGATCTTTCTTGTCTCGGGGAAGATGTGACGTTGACATAACAGCTCCTTCACTCCATCGTGTGAGAAACCTCTGATCATTCCGTCAGGGAGGGAAGCCCCCCACGTTCGTCCTTCCTGCACCAGGCTTGCTCCGACTGCTCCACTGTAACAGGATGACAAATCTGCACGTACAATGCCACATGGCAGAAGGATGCGTAGGGGAATCAATTCTGCCGAAACCCTCGATGGACGCGAGAGGGTTACCCGCATGCATGGACCACTCCCAAAGAGGCTGTGGTGTTATTCGTCACAACCAACCGAAGGTCCTGTCCCCTAATGCCACAGTCGGAGTGGTGTATCGTGGCGAGCGCCGCCAGTGCCACAGTGTGAAGATTCAGAAGAGTTCGGGCCGCGAATCACATCTGGAGTGGTCCTGACCTAGGGGAAAAACCGTGAAATCCGAAGATTGTTCATATCGTTGGGACATGAAGTGACCAGGCTCAGGCGCGTTCAATACGGTCCCTTCAAACTTAAAGATCTTCCGTCCGGTGTATAGCGCGAGATCCCGATCGAGGACGTGAGGAAGGCGCTTCGACAGTCCTAACTCGTCGCTCGTATCTCGTCGTTCGTCTGTCTGGTCTCTTTGGTCTGTTTCGTCTATCTCGTCTGGCACCAGACAGACCAGAGAGACGGGGCGACAACGAGACAGACCAAAATACCGCTTCACGCTTCATGAGTGTCGAGAGCGCCCGTCAAATATCTCCATCTGTTCATGACGGAAGGCGGGGGACGAGGGCCACCTCAGCCTGACCCCAAATCTCCCATAATGAAGCTCCCCGCAGTAAACTGCGGGGAGCTTCATATCTATTTCACTGGAATACTGATCACCAGCGCCCCCATGACATCATTGAGCTTGAAGTCCCGTTTGGAGCTTTCCGGATGAGCATTATGGCAGCCGATGCAACCATCGGTCACAGCAAGATCCGGATAGACGGCCTGGAAGTAACGGGCTCCTCCTACCTTCACATAACCAGTATAGGGCTTGGTTGGATGAGCGAGAATAGCAACCAGGCCGTTCTTCTGGAACTCGCCGGAGGGGACATTCCGCTTGTTGATTGGCCAGAGGCTGATCAATCGATACTGTATGCCCGAGCCGTTTCTTTCCAAGACGCGGTCAGACTCCATCAGGAGTTGAGCCGGGAGAGGCATCGTATTCTGGTACTCCCAGTTCTCCGAGGCAACGGCCACCCCTTTGGCCTGCAGCCGTTCAACGACGTGTTTGGTGTACACCTCACGGTTCGCTTCAACCACGGCGTGCACATAGTCCGCCACCATTTCCATGGGCAGACTAACAGATTTATCTTCCGTCGGCGCGCCGGTCGGGAAGGCTGCGCCGCCTAAGGCGAACACCAGTATGAGAACTCCCCCTAGTAACTTGTGAGAGGATGTCATAGAAACCTCCTTGGTTTCCTCGTGGACACGTCGGCGTCATTCGCCGCGGTTCCATGAAGGGGTGAGGTGCGTTGCAGATAATAGGTTCTTCCGTTGTACATGGCGATCCTGTTCGGACAACATAGGCACTGTGAGCTCCATGGTGAATTCCTGCATCACACTGTGCATCCTATGATGCACGAGTAAATCAGCAACTCCCATGCCGAGAGGACATCGCCAGTATGCTTCGCATAATCCGTGATTTTTGAATGGGGATGGTCTTTGGGAGCGGAAGGTATGTATCGGAACCGATTCAAAGGAGAGTCGAAATGATTCAGCAGTGAGGCTTGGAGGAGGTCTTCCAGTTTAAATAAGTCTGCTGTGGCCTACCCCTGCAACATAGCAAAGCAGCCTCAGCAATCTGTAGCG
>CAZPWD010000224.1:0-1478 GCA_964590025.1 uncultured Nitrospira sp. | reverse complement strand
CCTGCCTGGACCACATCCTCGATGCTGTTGATGTCGAGCCAATGCCCGACTGTATAGAGTACGCGGACTGGATATTGACGTTTCAATAGTTCTTGGAGCAGCTGGGGGATGCCGGCCTTGCGGTTGGCTTGCTTGGCCAACATCTCCACAATCATGTCGGTGATGTGGCCGGCGGCGCTGGGCGAGACTTTGAGGAACCCCATCCATACGCCGTGGATGGATTCTTGGGGGATGTTGTTCCCCAATTGCTTGAGATAAATCTTGGCGTTAAAAGCCCTTCTCGAATTGGGAATGGTGCATTCGGTAAACCCGCCGAGGCGGGCATAGCTGGTCTGTTCCTGCCAGTTGCTGTCGACGAAAATGACACAGTCATCATTCTCCTGACAGAGAGACTGAGGAATATATTTATTGAACAGCACGTCGCCGTAGGAAATGATCGTATTCTGCACATGGCTTTTCCTGGATTGGAGTGCTTTCAAAAGAGAATCCAGTTCACCGGTTCCAGCAAAATCCTCGTTATCGACATAGGTCAGGTTGGGCAGATTGACGGCCTCTTTCTTATACCCTCTAACCACCACGATATCCTTGATGCCCACCGCATTGTAGGCGTCAACAATGTGGGAGAGGATTGGTGTGCCCTGGATGTTGACCATCGTTTTGGGTTGCTGTTCGGTGAGTTCCCCCAATTCATCGCCGCGGGATGCGGCAAGCACTATGGCACAGGTGTCCTCGGCGCCTTTGGGCAGATAGCGGTCTTCAGCTTCTTGTAGTTCCGCGGCGTTTTGCAGGCGGAAGATTTCGGAGACCGGCGCGACTCTGTCTTCAATGGAGAGCAGGTGCTCCTGCTCCTTGAGGGTCCGCGCGGTCTTCTGCATGGCAGCCACGGCAGCCCGTAGCATGTGATTGGCCCAAATCACCATCGAAAACCCATGCTGCCGAAACACATCGGTGGGCGTGGCGTAATATTTGGTGGGCACGATCACGACGGGGCATCGATTTCCCCATTCCTGTTTGAACGAGAGGATTTCATCTGGCATCGACAGGGCGCTGTGAATGAGGATACCGTCCGCCCCCGCCTGATGATAGGCCTCGGCTCGACGTAGGGCTTCCGCCAGCCCCCAGCCGCAGATGAAGGCCTCCACTCTGGCAATAATGGAGAAGTCCGGGTCGGTCTGGGCGTCTTTGCCAGCTTTGATCTTGCCGCAGAACTCCTGCATGTCTGCCAGGGGTTGGGCGCCCCCTTTGATAAAACTATTTGTCTTGGGGAAAAGTTTGTCTTCAATGCAGACCGCGGCGATGTGGCGCTGTTCGAGTTTACGGACGAGCCGCTGCATGTTATTGAAGTTGCCATATCCCGTATCGCCATCGAGGAGAATAGGAATCGTGGTTGCATCGGACATGAATTCCAGCACCTCAAGTACCTGGGTCCAGCTGGCTTCGTTGTTGTCACGGACGCCGAATTGGGCGGAAATGGAGAG
>CAZPWD010000223.1:2304-4157 GCA_964590025.1 uncultured Nitrospira sp. | reverse complement strand
CTTACTCGCGCACAACCTTCGTAACGAACGACAGTGTCGAGGTCCCTACTTGAGCGCTGATCTCCCAGCAGCCCTCGGTCGGGAACAGGAGTGACGACGGCTGGAATCCGGGCGGGTCTATCGTGATGCCTGGTGGCATGGAGATTCTGGCTGGCGGTGACTGGCCGTCCAGTCTCCTTCCCGTCACCTTGAGACTGCTAACGCTGCCCTTCACGTACCAGGGCCATTTTATCTCGAGGGAGCCATCCTCATGGATCTCTCCCGTCCTTCCGTCAATCCTGGCGACGCCATCCGGATACACAATCGTCCAGATAGTCCCGTTGCCCAGGTACGTCGAATCGACGCTCTCGCCAGGAGGTCTGGAGAAATTAGGAGGTGTCACCGGGCAGACCCCCTGCGCGACAGACGCTCCCACTTCTGGTACGGCGGTCACAGGAGAGCTATCTTCCGAGTTACCGGAGCCACTGGTGCAGGCCAGCGCTACAGCAATTACCGCCAAAGCCATCGGCACAACGATTGGACGCATGGTCCGTTCCCTCCCCACTCTCCCATAGCTTCCAACGTGTTCCCGTCTCACGTCGAAACTTCAGATCGCCTCTTTTCACCTCAGGAAGCGCGCCCTTACCGTGCGCCGAGAACCGCTCTTTCAGCATGAAGGCCCGAAAGACACGTAGCACGAGTAAGCAATATTGCCGCAGTTAGCGTCACAGGCCCCGCTCGTGTGGCATTCACAGCACGAGAATAGGTAACTGGGGGAGCTTTCCGTGCAGCACTGCCAGCACCACTGGCACGAGCACCCAGTGGCACTCTCCTATCGGAGACTGGCATAGGTGACAGCACTCCCAGTGATAGAGATGCGCCTCTGCGGATGTCGATTTGCCCATAAGAGCCAGGGCGCCGCCCACCGCCCCGGACCCGATCGCTGCCAAGAACCTCCGCCGGTTTGTGCCGCGGGCTAGAGCACTCAAGATGCGTTCCATTTTCAAGTTCCTCCTCTTGTCGCGTAAGACTGAGTGTCAGGCTATGAGCAAGCCGCTAAGCACCAGAGCCATCCCGAAGCCGCCCTAGCCGGCACGCACGTCGAGCTTAGTGACTCCTTCGGCGCTAAGTAATCCGGCCTGAGACCGTCACTCTGCGAGGCTGAGCACACAAGGGACCGGAATCGTGTCAATGTCGGGCGGCCTCGATAAGTAGCGGACGAGCTCCAGGCAGGTTACGTCCCCTGAGAAGAGTCCCTCTGGGGCATCCGCTGGCCTGAGGCCCCAAGTGGTTATCCGGCGCCGGTTCGATTCGCCCCTGTACGGTGGCGTTAGTGAACACACTAGACGGCCGCCCGCCTCATCAGGCCTGGACTTTCTCAAGAGCAGATACTGGGCGATTCTCTCGCAAGAAGAGTATTCATAAGGCCTTGGTAAGTCTTTCGTGTGCAGAAGGAGAACTTCAGCAGCCGTTAGATGAAACACTCCATCGGGCGTTTTGGTGAAGGACAAGCGCCCCACTTCGTACGGTCCAAAGGCGCAGGTCGAAGTCTTCCCGAGGACGTCGCCGGGCGCCGCGTTGGGAATCATGTTCAAGAGCAATTCCGAGCAACTATCCGCATGGGATGGCGAATCCGCATAGACCCAAACTCCAATCACCTGACCTACCTCTGGGTATGCAACCTGTGGAGTCGGAGTCTGCGGGGCGGGGCCTTCATTCTCTGAGCACGCCATCTCGAACACGGCCATGGCGATCACGAGAACCAGGCTAACTCTCACGTGGGGACACTTGCTTTTGGAGCTGAGGCGGCACCCTTTGCGTCCGCCGCGCGAAGCGTCAGCACTTCCAGGTTGTCCCGCGACGACAGTAGCGCA
>CAZPWD010000223.1:0-2204 GCA_964590025.1 uncultured Nitrospira sp. | reverse complement strand
AGACCTGGGCAGTACGGGGCCATCTCGCTCAGGAACAGAAAACTACCGCCTACCAGGGATCACGGGTATGAAGCCAAGCGCAAAAGGGATTTCCGGTGGGGTTGATCGTCCCGCCAGTCCCAGGCAACCCAAAGTTACTCCACCAAGGCCCATTCTGGTAAGGTCCGCTCTGATGCAAATGCGGCGTCGTCCAGCTGCAATTGGGTTGGCTTCCGGCAATCGTGCCGAGATAGGCGAATGTCCAGCCCCATCCAGCATAGAATTCTTGCCCGAAGACACCTTGTGCGACGTTGAGATGAACATAGTTTACGGTGCCAACATAGTAGCCCCAATCCCAGTCGTATAAGTCGGCTTTGACACCTGTGCACTGCGTGGTAATGCGATAGTCCCGCAGTTTTACGCGCAAGTCATTGTTGTAACCGTAGTCCTGGTAATACACCGCTGTACCTGCGGTGGTGCCTGGACAACTCGGCTGATCTTTCTTGAGATCAAGAGCAAGGTATCCACCAGTCTCGTAATGCCAGCCTTGCGTCACGTATGCACATGTGGCTGCCATTCCGGATATCCAAGAATGGTCGCCTGCGATTACACTAGGCGCCTTCACGCCAAAGGACAGAGCCACCACTGCCAATGCCAGACAGCCTCGCAGCCAGGGTTTTGCGGACATTTTCGTTACTCCTTGTCTGCTTCTTGAATACTTGGCGCGGTCACCGCAGTAGCGACTCTGCTACCTTCAATATCTGTTGAAAAGCTTCTTCGGATTTCGTGGGGTCAACAACCCTCCATTCAACGGAGGTCAAGATGCCACCCGCGACGAACTGAATGCTGATTGCAGACTGAAACTTGCTCCCGGGCACTGGCTTCTCGAAGATCGCCTTCACATTCCCGATCGAGCCCACCATTCGAGTGGAAATCTGATTCCCGCTCGCCGGATACATGTGAACATCTATTGGCCGTTGGATTACGGCTTGCCGGGCGATCACGAGCGGGAAGGAAGGTCCCTCATACGAGAGCACGACCCCATAATCCGCCTTCCCGCGGCCGAGGCCTTCGACGCGAGCGAGCTTGTAGCCAGTTGGCAATTCCGCTGGCTCCTTATAGAGCCATGAGGCCTTGACAGCGGATTGATCAGAAGTTGTGGAGAGCTCACCAGTCTGCCCCCTTAGGTTTACGGGAAGCTCCTGAGTGTGGGGGAGGCTTGCGGCATAGCCGTAACGAACCAGGCGGAAATCTCCGTAGGCCTGTGCGGTCCCGGGACTCTCGACGGTCGCCGGAATCACGAAGTTGAAGGGCCCGGCCTGACCGGCTGGTCCCACGACGGGAGTCACAAGTGGCTGGGCAGGTGGCACGTCGTCCTCCTGCGAAGTTGCCGTTGCCAGGGCTGCAACAAGAAGCACGGCGATGGCGACACTCAAACTGGTTATGAACATCAAAGCGGTCCGATTGTGGAACTTACTCATTGGGCCCTCCCTCGGAACTTGAATTTCGTTCCCAGCCTGCAGGGGCCGCAGCTTGATGGCCCCCGCGCCTTCGAACACGTTGCGTTAGCAAGAGGCCTCGCTTTGGCTTCATATCCACCAGCGAGATGCGTTGCAAGTTGGTGACAGTGATGGTCGCGCGCCGTCCCCACCCCCGTCTAGCGAAAATTGCTGGAAGATCCGCGCATAAATCTGCTGTCACTTTTTAACAGCGCGAACACACGCGCCGTGCAGCAGCCGCTGTGCAGCGCCACCCACAACCCGGCGAGGGCGTCGTCGTGCTGGGGTAAGGCAAGGGGTATCAGGACCAGCTCCTTCACCTGGTCCCAGCGCCGCCGCATCTGCGAAGCGGAATAGCCGATCGCCCGTCCGGCATCGCGGCTGCTGCCGCCCGACAGCCTTGCCGCGATGACAACGGCGTGCTCCTCCTCCAGCCCCCTCACATGCGCCCGCGCCAGGACGCCCGCCAGTCCAGCGTCGTCTTCATACTGCCCAGCTACACGTTGGTCTGTCTCTCTACCCACCACTCCCTTACCCTCACCCGCCCGGTGGTTCGTGCAGACGTTGGGAGACACTCGCGAAAGATGCTAGCAGATCGCACGTATCATAAGTCGCGGCCACTTCTATCAATGTGCTGTCATCTTGCCCCGGCCCTACCTCACTGCTTCGCGCCCCGCTTGCCCGCCCGCGCCCCTCCTCGCCTGCTGCCCGCCTGCTCGACTGCCC
>CAZPWD010000222.1:0-4179 GCA_964590025.1 uncultured Nitrospira sp. | reverse complement strand
CGTTGTTTTGTTGAATGACCAAGCGTCACACACCGTTGTTCTCTCATCGAATGGAGAGGGTCATCGATAGTGACTGAAAATGTGTCGCCGAATACTGTACTCGCTTCTTCAAATGAGACGCCGTGCTTGCCCAGATTCTGCTTGGCTTTCCGCTCATCCCACTCGAACAGCAAACCCATTCACACTCCAACCACTTGCAGTACTTTGAAAATCATGCTCCACTAGAACTATGGAGTGGCCCTACAGCATCCCCTTCGTCGAGAGCACCTTTCCTGCCAACCTCTCTTCCAGCATCGTGGCCTGGTCCAAAGCTTTGGCGAGCGCCTTGAAGATGGCTTCCATGATGTGGTGCGGGTTGCGGCCGTATATGAGATTCACGTGGAGATTGAGCCCGCCGTGCGTGACGAAGGCCTGGAAGAAGTCTTCGAAGAGGCCGAGGTCGAACGCCTTGATCTTCCGATCCGTCAACTTGACGTTGTACACAAGATAGGGCCGGCCACTGAGATCGACGGTGACCTGGGCCAGTGTTTCATCAAGCGGCGCCGAGGCAAATCCAAATCGCTTGATGCCTGCCTTCTCGCCGAGGGCCTGGTGCAGAGCTTGGCCCATGACGATGCCGACATCTTCCACCGTGTGGTGCTCGTCGATATCGATGTCGCCTTTGGCCTGGACCGTCAGATCAAAGAACCCATGCTTGGACAACAGCTCCAGCATGTGATCGAAGAAGCGAATCCCGGTGTCGATCTTCCCCTGCCCGCTGCCGTCCAACGTCCATTCGACCAGGATATCCGTTTCCTTCGTGGCCCGGTGAATCGACGACTGTCGAGGTGCGGATCCGTTCTTCTTCATAAGAACCTGCTCTGGGCCGACTTGGCATGCGCGTCGAACCCTTCGATGTGGGCCAACCGAATGAGATGATCTTTCACCTTGCTTAATTCCTCGCGCGTATAGTGCACGATGTTACTCACCTTGATGTAATCGTGGACGGACAGAGCCGAAAAGAAACGCGCCGTCCCGCCGGTCGGCAGGACGTGATTCGGGCCGGCGACGTAATCCGCAACCGATGGGGGGGTGTACCGACCCAAGAAGAGCGCCCCCGCGTGACGGATTTTCTCTAGATAGTCAAACGGCTCATCGACCGAGAGGGTCAAATGTTCCGGGGCAATCTCGTTGGCCACATCGATGGCTTCCTCCATCGTGGTGACTACGAAGGCCACCGAATGGCGCGCGATGGACCTGGCTGCGATCTTTTCCCGTTGTAACCCCTTCAACTGGCTGCCGATGAGTTCCACCACGTCCTTCGCCAACTGGGCCGATGTGGTGACGAGATAGACCTGCGCATCTTCGTCATGCTCCGCTTCGCAGAGAAGATCGGCCGCGACATGCGCCGGTTTGGCGTCGCCATCCGCGACGACGAGCAGTTCGCTAGGGCCTGCCACCATGTCGATCCCCACCGTGCCGTAGAGGAGCCGCTTGGCCGTCGCGACATAAATATTGCCGGGGCCCACAATTTTGTCGACGCGTGGGATCGTCTTTGTCCCATAGGCCATCGCTCCGATGGCTTGCACGCCTCCGACGCGATAGATCTCCGTGACGCCGGCGATGTCGGCTGCGACCAGTAAATAAGGATTGATCGGGCCTTTTTGTGGCGGCGTACACATCACCACACGGAAGACGCCCGCGACCTTGGCCGGAATTGCGCACATCAAGACCGATGAGGGATAGACGGCCTTACCCCCCGGCACGTACACCCCGACTGCATCGACCGGCGTGACCACCTGCCCCAGCGTCGCCTCATTATCATGATACATCCAGGTCTTGATGCGCTGGCGTTCGTGGAACGCCGTGATCCGCTTGGCCGCAAACCGGAGTGCGTCGCCCTCGTCTTTCCGGATGTGGAAGTAGGCCTCTTTGATCTCTTCGGGGGTGACGCGCAGTCCCGTGTCCTTTATAGAGACGCGGTCGAACTGTTTCGTATAGCGGAGGACGGCCTTATCGCCGCCCCGTTCCACGGCTTGCAGAATCGACTTGACCGTCTTTTCGACGGCAGCCCCTTGCACGCGGGCACGCGACGCCACTTTTTTAAGTGCGGGGAGAAAGGCGCGCTCGGTGGAGGCCACAATCTTCATCTGGGCGTCCGTCTGACCGTTCGACGTGCCCCGCGCGAGGACTTGCGCGGAACGGATGTTCGAGACCCGGCTGGTGTCCTGCTGACGGCCCGGAGTTTTTTGATCAGCTCTGTGACCACCGCATGCTTCAGCTTCAGACTCGCTCGATTGACGACTAACCGGGCCGTGGATTGCGCGATGCACTCCACTTCGACGAGGTGATGCGCCTTCAGCGTATTGCCGGTCTCGACCAGATCGACGATCCGATCGGCCAGACCGACCAAAGGCGCCAGTTCAATCGAGCCGTACAACTTGACGATTTCAACCGGCACGCCGCGCTGATTGAAATACCGCTCGGTGATCTTCGGATACTTGGTCGCTACCCGAATTTTCGAGGACAGCCGGTCGCGTGAGGCCTGCCCCTTGAGCGCAGCGACGGCGATTCTACACGCTCCGAACCCTAAATCCAATGGCTCATATACGTCGCTGTCCTGCTCCATCAAGACGTCTTTCCCGACAATCCCGACATCCGCCGCGCCATATTCGACATAGGTCGGCACATCGGTCGGCCGCACGATCAGGAAGGTCATCCCGATCTCCGGACAGGGAAACACCAGCCGGCGACTCTCGGTGGAGAGACTGCCCAGCGCATATCCCGCTCGGCGAAAGACGTCCAGCGTGAGATCCAACATTTTCCCCTTCGACAAGGCAATCGTCAGCATGATGTCAGCGAGTCCCGGCCGGAGTCGCTCCCTCTTTATGACGGGTGATCGTCGCACCCAACCCACGCAGTTTTTCCTCCATCCGCTCATAGCCACGATCCAGATGGTAGACGCGGAGAATCTCCGTCGTGCCGTCCGCCGCAAGACCAGCCAAGACCAATCCGGCGCTCGCACGAAGATCGGACGCCATCACCGGAGCCCCGGCCAACCTGGTCGGTCCGGTCACCACCGCGCGATTGCCTTCGACCTTAATCTCGGCACCCATCCGTCGCAACTCCTCGACATGCATGAAGCGGCTTTCGAACACCGTCTCCGTAATCACACTCGTGCCCTCGGCGGCCGTCATCAAGGCCACCATCTGCGCCTGCATGTCGGTGGGAAACCCGGGATACGGCAACGTCCGAATGTCGATCCCTTTGAGTCGCGCTGCCGCGTTGAGATGAATCCGTTCCTTCTCCACCTGCATCTCGACGCCGGCTTCCCGCAGCTTCATCAGCAATGCGTCCAAGTGATTCGGACGGCATCGATTGAGCGTCACCGCTCCCCGCGTAATGGCCCCGGCCACCAGATACGTTCCTGTTTCGATGCGATCTGGAATGACATCGTGATCGCTCCCATGCAACTCACGGACACCTTCGATCGTGATGACATCCGACCCGGCACCTGCGATGCGAGCCCCTCGCTTCACGAGAAAATTCGCGAGGTCTACGATCTCCGGTTCCTTCGCGGCGTTTTCAATGACCGTGGTCCCCTGGGCGAGCGACGCGGCCATCATCAGATTTTCTGTTCCGGTGACCGTCGGCGTGTCGCAGTAGATTTGTGCCCCCGTCAGCCGCTTCGCTTTGGCGCGAATATACCCGTGTTCCATCGAAACTTCCGCACCCATTTTAGCGAGTCCGGCCAGATGGAGATTGACGGGCCGTGACCCAATCGCGCAGCCACCTGGCATCGACACTGTGGCTTCTCCCCATCGCGCCAGCAACGGCCCCAACACAAGCACGGAGGCCCGCATGGTGTTCACAAGATCGTACGGAGCCTGGGTCGAAGTGATCACCTCGGCGTTAATGAGCGCGCGATTCCCCTCATGTTGAACCTTCGCGCCCAAGATGCCCAACAACTTGCCCATGGTGAGGACGTCCACCACGCGAGGCACATTAGTAATGACGCACTCGCCGCCGCCAAGAATGGTGGAGGCTAAGATCGGCAACGTGGCATTCTTCGCCCCGCCGATCTGGACCTCCCCTCGAAGCGGTATACCACCGGTGATGACAATACGATCCATCGTCTCCGCCCTTAGCAGGATGCTGAAAAAGTCCGCCAGCTTCGTTCTCGCTTCGTTCAGAGGCTCA
>CAZPWD010000221.1:0-4214 GCA_964590025.1 uncultured Nitrospira sp. | reverse complement strand
AGGATGGCCCGAAAGGTCTCGCGGCTGAATTCCGGTATCTGACCCGACTGAATCCGCGGGTCGGTAAACGTCAGGAAGCGGACGATCTTCAAGAAGGACCGTTCGGCCAACACGGCGGCAATCTGCGCCTTGCGATCGTGGGTGATCGGCAACGTATACCCCTCGCCACGTTTCCATTCCCACAATGTCGGCGCCAACGAAAGTTCCAGCCCTTGCCCGGCGAGCTGATGAAACCGGTCCACGATCCGTGCCTTGTGCTGCTTGATCCCCTCCCCCTCCAGCATCAACGCGCACACGACGTGGTGCCCCCACCAAAAGAGCGTCCGAAAGGCAAAGGCGTTCGAGTCGTGAAAGTGTTTCGGAAAGTCCAAATACTGGTAGGGAAAGAATTCAAGATGCTCTCCTTTCACAAAATGATAGGCGATGGGATCGAAATCCGGCGGGGTCACAAGCGAAGCCGACCCGACTTCCTCTTTCAACGACGTATGCGTGGCCGCGAGCAAGCGACGCACCTTGGCCATGATCTGCGCCTTAGCGAGAAAGAAGTGCTGATCGGCCATTAAGGCCGCTTCTTCGTTTGTAAACTGTGATGGCATGGTCATCAATCGGCTGGACGACCGGCGCGAAGGGCACCGGCTATTTCTGATGTGTTTCGAACTGGGAGACGGTCAGGTCGTACTGCGCCCGACATTCCGCACAGCGGACCCACACCGCATCCTGAAACACATCCATCTCCCGAACCGACAGGGCAGGAGCATGGGTTCCCATGCAGGTCTTGAGCGCCACAAGCCCATCCGGCTGCGCAAGCCCCGATTCAGGCGAAGAGGAATCCACAGCCGATGCCTGCCTGGTGATCGCGCCGGTGGTCACCCGATGCACCATGCGGCAGGAACTGCACGTCAGCACCACAATGCGCTCCGGCTCAACGCGTTTGACCGTCAGACAGAGCGGATGCACCGACCAACATTGTTGGAGAAAGGCTCCGCTGCGGATAATCTCTGCCATCGGACCGTCCTCACACGTCTGTCTCGTTCATCTGGTTTATTTTGTTTATTTGGTTTGTTTGGTTCATGTTTCGTTTAACCAAAAAAACCAGACAGACCAGACAAACCAAACAACGATCTTCTTAGAGCGCCCAAAGAGCCAGCATCACCAACCAGCCGATCACATAGGGGAGCACACAGGAATAGAGCAGTGCCGACCACGCACGGCCCGGCGCCGCGTTGCGCGACAGTTGCTCCTTGTAGACGAATTCACGGGAGAGAATCAACACCGTGAGCGTCAGCGCCAACGTCCGACTTGTCCGCGGCCAGGTGTAGGCGCCGCTGATGATGAAGTTCGCGGTGAAAAATCCGCCAAAGAGGAGAACCAGCGGTGCCAGGACGAACCGGACTCCGTCTGAAAAAAGGGCATGCCAGCCCGGACGGGCTTCCACTGGGCTAGATTGTGAATTGGGATTCACGACCCGACGGCCACCGGAGTCGCTGCCTTCGGCGAAGGTAAAGAAGTGCCCCCCTGGGCGGCGCGGCAGGTCTTGCACAGGCGGGGGCGGGCTTTCAGGAACGAGACTTTGCCGGTGGCCAGGCAGCTATAATGAACGAACTCCTCGCACAAGGAGCAGCGAGACCACCCGCCGGATAAAAATGTCTTGTTGCGGTAGAGCCCTTCCTTGCAGACCTTGCAAAGTCGGGGTTCAATCCCCAACAACATCGGCTCCCAGTCCCCGCCGGCTTTTCGGATACTCATGCCGCGAAGTATAGCGAAGGCGAGAGGCGAGAGGCAAGGGGCGAGGGGCATGGAGGAAGGAGTGCGGGGCACCGGATCTGCCAATCCAGCTAACGGTCTCTGGCGCACCTTCCCCTTCCCCCTTCCCCTTTGGGTCGGCGCCCGTGATTGATTCCACCGCGCCCATCGAGCGAGCACCGCCCTTGATTTCAGCATCTGATTATTCTTGGTGCGCGCATCGGACGACCCCGCTCCTCCATCTTCCTCCATGAGGGCGAGCTAGGTAGCCTCCCGCTTAGCCCAGGCGAGGAACTTCCGATTCCCTATACCTCTCTTTAGGGGAGTGGCCGAGGCTGCCCTTTACTGCGCGCATCGAACGAGCACATTCTTATCGTGCGCGTTCTGCGAGCAAGAAGGGCACCTGGCCGCTCCCCTCCCCACTCTGTTTGACAGCCTCCAGGCCATTTGTTACGCTCCGCGCCGGTCCAGCGCCTGTCGCGGCACACGTAATTTACCCCATGAACATCAAGGACTACCTCGAACAGAAGCGGGACGACGTGGATCAGTTCCTCGATTCCGTCATGCCCAGCTCCACAACGGCGCCCACCACGCTCCACGAAAGCATGCGGTACAGTCTTATGGCGGGAGGGAAGCGAGTCCGCCCGATCCTGGCCATTGCCGCGGCAGAAGCGGTGGGGCAGCCCGCGCCGGGATTGATGCCGATCGCCTGTTCGTTGGAACTGATCCACACCTACTCCTTGATTCACGACGACCTGCCCGCGATGGACAACGACGACTTCCGGCGCGGGAAACCGACGAATCACAAAGTGTACGGAGACGCGATGGCGATCCTGGCCGGCGATGCGTTGCTGACGATGGCATTCGATCTCTGCAGCCGTCCGGATCTCATGAAAGGCTGCGACCCGGCTCGCCAGGTCAGGCTGATTCAAGAACTGGCCTACGGCTCAGGGAACATGGGAATGGTGGGCGGGCAGGTGATCGATATCCAGGCTGAAAACAAGGACATCGATCTTTCGACGCTCCAGAACATCCACAAACATAAGACCGGCATGCTGATTCGCGCAGCGGTGCGGATGGGCGCCATTGCCGCCGGCGCACAGGATCGCCAACTGGATGACCTGACGAGTTATGCCGAGGATGTCGGACTGGCCTTTCAGATCGCGGATGATGTGCTCAATGTGACGGGAACGCGCGAGGAACTGGGCAAGAATCCCAACACCGACGCTGAACGCGGAAAGAAAACCTACCCGACGTTCTACGGGGCCGAGGGAGCCAGAAAACTGGCGGACGACTGCGTGGCCCGCGCGATCGCGCGCCTCTCCTCGTTCGGTCCCACAGCCGACCCGCTCCGCGAACTGGCACGCTACATCACGTCGCGGAAAAACTGAGCGTCAGGCGTGAGGTGTTAGGCGTGAAACGAAAGTCCTTCGCAGCTCCATCATCCACTCTCTACGCCCTACACCTCACGCCTCACGCCTCACGTTTTACGTCCGCATCATGAAGGCTCTCGTCACTGGTGCAACCGGATTCGTCGGCGGCGCAGTGGTACGCGCGCTGGTCAACCGCGGCATCGACGTCCGCGTCCTGACCCGCGCTGGAGCCGACCTCCAAAATATTCAGGAGCTGACCGTCGAGCGGGTCGAAGGCGATCTGCGCGATCAGGCCTCGTTGCGCAACGCGCTCACCGGCTGCCGACAGCTCTACCATGTGGCGGCACACTATGCGCTCTGGGCCAAAGATCCAGCAATCTTTTACGACGTCAACGTCACCGGCACGAAGAATCTGCTGGAAGCGGCCCGCGAGGTCGGTATCGAACGGATCGTCTACTGCAGCACCATCGGCGCGATCGGCCTTCCGCCCGGCGGAGGGCTCGGCACGGAAGAGACGCCCGTCTCGCTCGAACAGATGGCCGGCCACTACAAACGGTCGAAGTACCTGGCTGAGCAAGAGGTCTTGAAACTCGCAAAGGCGGGGCTGCCGGTCGTCATTGTGAACCCCAGTGCCCCGGTCGGCACAGGCGATGTGAAGCCGACTCCAACGGGGCAGGTCATCGTGGATTTCATGAAAGGCCGCATACCGGCCTATATCGAAACCGGGATGAATATCGTGGACGTCGATGACGTGGCCGCCGGCCATCTGCTCGCGATGCAGAAGGGTCGGATCGGCGAGCGATACATTCTGGGCAACAAGAACTTGATGCTGCGTGAGGTGCTTGAGATCTTGAGTCGCCTGACCGGCATCAAGGCGCCTTCGATTAAGTTGCCCAGATTGGCAATCCTCCCGTTAGCCTATGCCAATCAATGGATCGCGAATCTCACGGGCCACCCGCCACGCATCCCACTTGAAGGCGTAAAGATGGCCAAGTACAAGATGCACTACGATTGCAGCAAGGCGATCAGGGAACTCGACATCCCGCAAACGCCGCCGGAAGTGGCGTTGGAGAAAGCCGTGAAATGGTTCCGGGATCA
>CAZPWD010000220.1:0-4235 GCA_964590025.1 uncultured Nitrospira sp. | reverse complement strand
CGCGCTGACACGGCGGAAGACGATGGGCAGGACGCTGAAGAGGGTGTTCACGGCCGCCCGCCAATTCTGGCACACGGCTCAGGAAGCAGGAAGCAGGAAGCAGGAAGCGGGAAGCGGGAAGCAGGGAAGTGGCCCTGACCCCCAGGCGCCCCTAGTGGCCATCCGTCATAGGCGGCCTCAGCTGATCAAGGGACCCCTCTGGAGGGAGTATGACCTGCGTGAAGTTCGCGCTGCTCTAGAGATTTCTCTTCACGTCAGTTGGCTCTCGACAGCAACCCGGCGGGAACGAAGGCACAGTGAAGAGTAGTCAGGTAGGCGCCTCTTATCCCTCGCGAAAGACACCACGTCATCGGCCCGGGCGTATGCTGTCTCTCCGGCTGGCAGGACTCAGGAACGTGCGCTTCAAGTAGACGTTTCCGTCCGAGTCGACAGCGACCTGCATACTGTCAGTTGAGAGGACAAGAGTTACTAGAAGCTGAGTAACGGTGGGGGAAAACTCAATATCGCCTGCCAACGGAATTCTCGCTCGCGACCACGAGTATGCCGCGGCCGACTCCTCCGAGCCAAGAGCGAATGTCGTATTTTCGCCCGCCGACACTATGATGGTGACCTGCCGGTCTTGAAACTTGATCGGTAAGTACAGAGCACCTGGGGTGAGACGCAGATTTGCGCTAGACCGGTCGGCCACAGCGCTGAAGGTCACTACGCCATCTCCGAGGATGGTGACGAGGGCACCGTCGCGACCATTGTCCACGGTATAAATTCCGCCGCGAGCGGTAATCAATCTGCCAACATATTCGAAGCCATCGGCAATAAGCTGCACTCGGGTCACATATCCGTCCCCCGGGCCCAAAGCTATGACAGCAAGGCTGTCGTCCTCATTTCGGTTCTCGATCGCGTGGGTCGCCAACGAGCCCAGGGCTGCACCAGCCAAGACCAAGGCGATGGCCGCTATGTATCTTGACCGCACGCCACGGTCAGGTCGCACTCTCATTCCACCTCGAACCTTTCGCTACGACGCGATGGGCTTAAGAAGTCCGGACGATTGCATGAGCAACTGACTGCACAGTGGCAAGGTCGAATCCAATCCCATCAACTCGGAAGTGTACATCTTTTCCGGGATCCGGCCACGAAGCCGATGACATAACGCCCGCGGGCGGCAGTCCTGACTTTTGGCGCCACGTGGCGGTAATCCCGCCTTGCAAAGGAAATGTGCCCGTGCTGACACCGTGAAGGTCGGAGGGGGCGAATTCGGACCTTCCCCCGCGCCCTTGAAAGACAACAAGGATTCGCGATGCTAAGTGGCCTCCTCCGGGTTTGTCGGTAAAGCCAACATACAGAAAGCCGAGTAGGTCCACGCCCTGATCCATCCACCGAACAAAGGAGTTTCTCCTTAGACCTATCGTCCTTTCGACGGCCGTGTCAGGGTCTACGACCAGATACGGAACGTTCAGTTGGGCATCCGAAAGCGTGGCAAACTTCTGGTACCTCACCGTTGTGACCTCCTCCGTGAGCCTTACGTCGAGAACAGGACCAAGATTAAGGATGCGACGACCGCTGTCGCCAGAAACTGCGAAGGTTTACCCTTCATCGACTCGGCAAATCGATCGACCCAAGACGCAGTCGCGGGTTCGCCACTCACGAAGATAGGCAAAATGCCGTTGGTGAATCCGTATAGAATGCCCATCAGTACTGCCAGTAGCGGGGAGCCACCTCCCGCAATCAACAGCAAGCCCACATAGACGTAGAACAGGGTGCTGCTGACATATGTGACCGTTCCGACGCCGAGAGCCGTGCCGGCCAAGAAGAGCCCCGGCGGGCCGAAAGCCTCGGTCCACCAGCGAGGTACCTGACGACGTCGCTGAGGCCAGACACTACTGGACGTCGATAGCGCCGCCGTCATGGCGATGCCAATTGTCAGAGCTACGGGCAGCTTCTCGTAGGCTTGACTTAAGAAAGTGCCAAGCACGACAGCTACAAGGCTCAAGCCGACAGCGCCGCTGATCGATCCGATCAGGTAGGGAGTAACCAGGCGCGCAGCCTGCCTTGTATGGTCCTGAACCAGAACCAAGATGGCATTCGCCATCGACTTACCTCAAGCACTCTGGCTGCGCAGTACCGGAGCGAGAATTGCGATCGAGAGCGACACTGAGGGGATCAGAAAGTCCATCGTTGAGGTCTCCTCTCGCTAACAAGCGTATGGGCCGTCCATGCACAAACAAGGACAAATGTGGACGCCATCTGGCTTGCTGCATCTGCAACTGCAGTCGGAGCATAAGAACTCGAGGCCGTCGGGATAGCACGACCACCAGCCGCCCGAGAACGCGCAACAATTGTTGCCACCTGTGGCTCCTTTACATAGGCCGTTTTGGCAGCTGCAGTCGGGGCTGCCGGCGCAGGCGCTGCAACTTGAGGAGGAACAATTGCCGCAGGTCGCGCAACAAGGCACAATATTTGTTGCGCAAGCGGCACAGGATGAGCAGCAAGAAGCTGGGCAAGAGCAGGGATAGCTGGGGCAGTCGGCAGAAGCCGGCACTATTTTCAGTAGGCTCGTCATTCCCAGCCCAACAGCTGCCCCGGCGCGTGCCATATGGACTAGCAGTGTCCTTCGCGAATGTCCCGTAATTATGGCTTCATTAATGGCCCGTAGATTTTCTTCGGCAATTGGGTTCACATGAACCTCCTCTCGGCATTTGAAGCTGCTGGGTGTTCGCCCACAAACTTATCCTATGTGAGAGCTAACTGTTCTATAGCCGCCTGATGCTCCTGCTCGGTTTCAAGGAGGCGGAAAGCCCGGGGAAGGTCTTCCTCGCGGAGGTTCACGGTCCCTACATAAGTGCCTTCCGAGTTCAGAATTGCCGCCAACGGTGGTCGAAAACCGATTAGGCCAAGCCCAGGACGTTCGGAGATAACGAGTACACTCGATCCCAAATCACGCGCCACTTCGCGAGTGATTTGAGCGTCGCCACGGACTATCACTACAGCGCGGCCAGTTGGAAGCTCAGGAGATTCGACGAGTTTTCTAACGACGAGGTCACAAACTTCGCAGGTAGGGTCTGCCAGAATGAGCAAGAGGGGGCGCCTTGCAGATAGTTCAGCGATCTGTACGCTCCTGCCGTTGACCTCTACGTATTCCTCTCCGATATTCACGCCACGAAGCGATGGCTGTGAGTCCGCTCCGTTCGAGAGGTTGAAATTCTGAACGCGCAGACTCAGGGAGCCGACCAACTTCATCAACCCAAGAACTAAAGTTGTGCCGAAGATGACAACGAGCCAAAGTAAGAGTGAACTGACGATCAACGCTGTCTCGATGGACATTCTGGTGATTCCTTTCTCACGTAGCGTTAAGTCGCTAAGTGTATGCAGTTGTTGCAAGGAGGGACAGAAGCACCACGTTTCGGAAAGCTGCACCACTCCAATGAAGGTCAAACGAGCCGCAACCGCAAGAGCGCGGGCGTTTCCACAGCAAGACAGCAGTGAAAATAAGCAAAGCGACAAACATTGGAGCTACACTCAACAGACCCCATCGGAAAACTACTAAGCCTAGAATTCCAGCCAGCATTTCAATGAGAGCCAATACTTTGACAGTAGTTGTGGTCGCAACTTTGGTCAATCCTAATTCCAGCAGGACGAAGCGAAAGGTTCGGGCGGAATGAAACTTGGAAGCGCCAGCTAACAAGAACAGTAGAGACGATGGCAGAACCAGAAGTGTAGCCATGGCTTCACCTAACCTTCGCGGTCCCTTGCCCGGTTCGATCGCGCGCTCGCTATCGTGCCGGTGGTTGGAGATTTCTTTGCAGGCATGGTGAAGCGCCGCCCCTGGCCTGGCTATAGCGGAACCGTTATATTCGCCTAGCTGTTTCGTTAGGCGGGTCTAGCGGAAGCGCTAATTGTGAGAGGCTTCACGCTGTGTCGGGCGCGAAGCCCGTATCGGCTAAACGGTAGAGTGGGCCGTAGCGGGCAGCCAGCATCCCAAGCTCCGCGCGCTGCCGCGCGCCGAGCTTGCGCTCGATGTTGTGGATGTGGGCGCGAATGGTGTGGACATTGACTCCCCGCCGCGTGGCTATCTCTGCATCGTGCAGGCCGCTCACCAGGAGTTCCAGTACCTGGCACTCAGTCGCGGTGAGGCGCTGGGGCGGCGAAGGCAAGAGGTTCAGGCGGCCAGGCTGGGCTCGGAAGAGGGCGAGGATTGCCTGGTCCGCCACGAAGCCGCCGGTGCGATCGACCCATTCGGC
>CAZPWD010000219.1:0-4270 GCA_964590025.1 uncultured Nitrospira sp. | reverse complement strand
CCTCCTTGTGATTAAGTTGTGATTAAGATGGGAGTGAGCGTCGATCAGGCCGACCATCCTGCCGGTGCGGGAAGGTCACAGTATAAGAGCCCCGGCCCCTGGGCACGAGCATGAGTTCGCCGCTTCGGCTCAAGCGGTCGACTGCGAGAAACACCTGGTTCCACGTAAGATTGGTGCATTGACGTGTGATCTCTTCGAGGTCGCAGGCATGGGCTCTATGCAGCATGTCGATCACTTGATCTTCCACGGTCTTATGTTGTGCCATGCGCCACCTTTTTTAGGGAACAGAATGAACTGCTGCAGGAACGGTACTGCATTGTCGGTGCCACAGGATGGTCTCGCTTGAAAGCAGAGGGAGAAGTTCGGTAGCACAGGTAGTTACAGGCTTAAAGCATGAAGGAGAGGGCTGTACCATCCGGCAGGTTGAGGAGTTTCGGGTCAGTGACAAGTCAGGGGACTGTTGCCAAATTCCTCAGCGAAGGGAGGGGGGACTACGTTTCCTTGGCTTCCCGTTGGAGGTGCGGATCGGAAATGACGCCCCCACATTCAACACAGAGCACCTTCCCGGCCTTGCGTTCCTCTTCCGAGACGCAATCGGAGATCACACGTCTATGTGTACAGGCGGAAGGCGGGCTCATTGAGAGGGTCCGTGGGGCTTGTCCTGGTTCTCCGAGTTCCACGTTACACCTCCGGTACAGCAAGTAGGAATCTTTAGCAGATGTGCTGTATCGTAATCCTCCTATATCCGTAATACAAGACACAAAATATGGGAATGTGGGCGGTCCGCCTGCTGATGCTGAGTGTGGCGACTAATTGAAGTAATTACATGAGATTATGGCGTGTGAGACAATGGCAGTGGCCACTGGTGAAGGGCGATCACGGAATTGAGGAAACCCCTTGAGTCGGGGTCTCTCATAGGCTCTCCTTGGAAGAGGGCCTTCGACCAACACTATGCGGGGGTGAGGGAGGTGCGCTGCTTATGTACTGCGAAGGAATCGGGGCTTGTCTCGGACGGACACCATTTTCACCAGGTCCCGCACAGAAAGGAGGCCCACGACCTTGTTCTCTTCCGTCACTGCGAGGTGGCGAATCCGTTGCTCGGCCATGAGCCTGCTGGCGTCGCGAACGGTGCGGTTGATGTCAATCTGAATCAGGGGATCATTCATCACGGCCCCCACGCTGGTGCTGCTCGCAGGGAGACGGGCCGCGATCACTCTCCTCACCACATCGGTCTCGGTCACGATACCGACCATTTCTCCAGCCTTAATCACGAGGAGCGAGCCGATCCGCTTCTCAGCCATCGTCTGCGCCGCCTCCAGCACCGCCCGTTCACTCGCAATGGTCTCCATCGTCGTTCGCATGAGCACGCTGAGGGGCCGGTATACGTTGTCGAGGTCACGGATGGGGCCCCCTTCTGAATCGACAAAATGGCGCGCGAGATCTCGCATAGAAATGATCCCGACGATTTCATCCTTGTCCGAGACGCAGAGATAACGGATATGGTTCGCTTCCATGAGATGGCTCGCATCCAGCATGGGGCGATCCGGCGTAATCGTCAGCAGCGGACTGGTCATGATCTGATCCACCTTGGCAAGAGAAGGATCTATTCTTTTGGCGAGCACCTTCCGAATCAAGTCCGTCTCAGTCACAATCCCCGACCTGCGGGACATGCGACCCTCTTCATCGGTCGACTCTACCAACAGGGAACCAAGGCTTTTCTCCCGCATACGCTCGGCGACCTTCACAATCGTGGTCCCGGGTGGGACGACTTCCAAGTATCGATGCATGAAATCCCCCACCGTGCCTCCTGACCGTGCAGTCATAAACGTTCCCTTTCTTCGTGAGACAGCATGACACCCTACTGCTGCGCGTCGATCACCCTATATGAGCCCATCTCATTCATGAATGAGATGAGCTTATCATTGAATAACTGCATATGGCGAGGCAGGATAGCGCCGTTTGAGAGCAGAGAATCTTCTGTAGATCGCTGAAGGAATCAAGAGGATAGATCAGCCTGCATGGCCGGTGCGCACGAAGAAAATCCGGAAGGGGCAACGCACCACATCTCCAAGGGTGGAGATTGCGGTAAATGGCTACAGTGATGGGAGTGCTACATCAACCGGATTCCGTGCAATGTCGTCCTGAACGCGACGCCGGTTGACTTAGGCCGAATCATCACTATCAAACAGCCAGCCAGCCGCGTCACCTATCGCCTCGAAGAACAGGGGACGCCCGGTTTCAGGGATATATTGCAGGGCATTACTCTCAAAGCAAGCAGGGAATGAATCCTTTTTGCGCCAGCTGCCTCTTACATACTCGAAGAAGGAGAAAGGTATGAAAGGAACAGTGACGACAAGAATGAATCAAGCCAAGAAGCTGGCGCTCGATTGCTGCCATCGCTGCGGCGGACTTATGCTGGAAGAACGAGTTTTCGAGATCGGATCGAACAACTGGCGTTGCGTGAGCTGCGGCGAGCGGATTGATCCGGTCATTCTCGCCCATCGCCAGAAAGACCTCGCGCGGGTCGAAGCCGAGAGACTCTTTGCTGGTAAAGGCAAAGCCCGTCTCAATTAGGTCCCCACAATCTCGTCAGGTCCTGTAATGCCACAGTCTGCAGTTCGGTGAGGCATCTTGCCCTGGTTGATTCCGACAGGATCGAGATTAACTTATAACTGAAGGAGGTGGATAGAGCTTAGAGAGGGCAGCAGCCTAGTTCGAGTTTGACTCGCCCTTGTGCAGCCAGCGTGCAAAGGGTACCGCTTCTGCTTCAGTGGCGGGGTGGTGGTTCGAGGGACGCGCTATCGATGTCGGTGCCACTAGGCACGGCTCCTCAAAGGGGCCTATAGGAAGACGGAAGCGCGGGGCAATCGGCCTTGAGCGACTGAAGGATTGCTGAACGTCACCCTGTTCGGATAGCAGACCCGGTGTTCCACACAAGGGCGGGCCGTTTTGTTAGAGCGTGGTTCCTTCCGAGCGGTATGTCTCAATCTCCCTCACAGCAAGCGCAGCCCTTCCCCATACAGCAGCGAACCACGACGAACAGGTCTCATACAAACAACACCACATTAGTGGGAAACTCGCGAAGAAGACAAAAAAGCAGAGCGGAGGCGGGTCAGAGAGCTTTTGTCTATTGTGGAGGTCTTGGAGGAGCTTTAGGCTTCCCACCCTGCCGGCGGGCCTGCACACCACCCCTGCGCTTGACCTCGATTCCCTTGAATGTTCCTCTCACCGAGGCCTCCGCTCACTTATAAGATAACCGTATTTCGCGAGAGGTCAATCGCTGGCGATGTTCCGTCTGGTCAGGACAGGTCACCGAATCACTGTGGCGTAAGAGGGCAGGGGCGGGTCACGTCAGGAGTCATCAAGGTCCGCATGTTCTTGATCAGATCGTCACAGAGTCGTGAGAAGTCCTGACGTTGCAGTGGAACGGCGAGCGACTGTCTTCTGTCTCAGTCGATGGCATGGCTGATGCTCCTATCGACTCACACAGGAGGGGGGAGTCGATGTCCATTCGTCTGATCTCTGTGAAGGTGCATATTCCGAGTCCTCCGGCGGTCCAAGTCATTCTTGGTCAGGCTCATTTCATCAAGACGGTCGAGGATCTCCACGAGGCCCTGGTCACGGCTGTGCCGGGCATCGCGTTTGGATTGGCGTTCTGCGAAGCCTCGGAGCCCTGCCTGGTGCGATGGAGCGGTACCGATCAGGAGCTGATTGAGCTGGCGCGGACCCATGCCAAGAACATCGGGGCGGGCCATAGTTTTCTGGTGCTCTTGAAGAATTGTTACCCCGTGAACGTGCTGCCAGCCATCAGACAGGTTCCGGAAGTCTGCCAGATCTACTGTGCAACGGCCAATCCGGTGGAGGTGATACTGGCAGAGACTGAGCAAGGACGAGGGATTCTCGGCGTCGTCGATGGATTTCCTCCGAAGGGGATCGAAGCGGAAGCAGATATCGTAGAGCGGAAAGCACTGTTGCGCCGGTTCGGGTACAAGTTCTAAGGCACAGGAAAATATGCCGAGATCCAAGCGGCCGATCTTCACGGTCCAAAAGCATCAGGCCTCTCACCTTCATTATGATTTCCGTCTGGAAATCGGCGGCCTGCTCAAGTCATGGGCCATCCCCAAAGGCCCCTCGTTGGACCCATCGGTCAAACGTCTTGCGGTGGAAGTGGAGGATCACGATCTCGGGTATGCGGAGTTCGAGGGGGTGATCGAAGAAGGCCATTATGGAGCAGGACCGGTGTTGGTGTGGGATACAGGCTGGTTCGAAC
>CAZPWD010000218.1:0-4305 GCA_964590025.1 uncultured Nitrospira sp. | reverse complement strand
TTCGCATCAGGCAACGCCACTCCATCAAGTTCATAGACGAGAATTCCGAACTCTCTCGCCTGTTGAAGCGTGAGGCAGGCGGAATATTTCCCGTCCGAGGCATGAAAGGTGACATGACCCGCCCCGATGGCCAGCGCTGGAATATCGAGCAGACCCTTCACGCGAATCCCTTTACCCTTCATGCCGGGCATCACCGTCGAAATATCGAGCTGATGTTCTGCCGGCAACGATGCGATCGCGGCACGATCAAACGAGACAGGCTGGACCACCGCCCCGTCGATCCGCACGATACCGGGACCGGTCCGATCCCGCTCGGTGATGGTCTTGATCACCGCCGTCAGCAGATCGTTTAGCGGCGTCGGAATACCGAATTTACGCCCGAGCTTCGCGACATACCCATTTAAAAAGTCGATCTCGGTCGGCCGACCGGCCTTCCAATCGTCATACATCGAGGTATGGATATCCCGAATTTCTTGTGTCCAACGGACCACCTTCTCCGCCATATCGGCAGCTAACGGCACCTTCACGGTGGCCGCCACCGCCACCACTTCACCCACGATCTGGTGAATCACTTGCAACATCTCTGGATGATCAAGCGCCTTGGCCACTTTGTCGTCGATCATCACGGTCAAGGGATTGAAGACGCAATTCCAACACATCTTCTCCCACTTGCTGCGCCGGACATCATCGGCCAGCTGACAAGGAATCCCCGCCCGCTTGAACAAATCCGCGATGGCTAGCAGACGAGGGCTCTGATGCCCCATCAGCTCCCCGATCGCCACAGCCCCTTTCTTATAATGGTCGATGACGCCGGGTGCCGCGATCTTGGTATAGATATACGCGATACCACCCACGACACAATCACGTTGAAAGCGCGCCAGGATGCGGTCTTCGGTGTCGACCCCGTTTTGCAGGGTCAAGATAACGGTCTGATCGGTCAGGACCGGCTCGATTTGGTTCAGCACCTCATCCAGATCGTAGGCTTTGACGGACACGATGATCAGGTCCGGCTTCGGGAGATCTCGTGGATCGGAAGCGGCTGGTGGATGCACAGTGAAGGAGCCCTGGGCACTGCGAATCGTGAGGCCATTCTGCTTCACAGCTGCGAGCGTCTTAGGCCGCAACAGGAAAGAAACAGAAAGATTCGCTTTCGCTAAATGTGCGCCAAAGAATCCACCAACCGATCCAGCCCCCACCATCAGAATCTGTTTCATCATGCTCCTCACAAGAAGAAAGGAAGCGTACTATACCACGCAGATTCGGTGGCTCGGAATACGGTAGAATCAGCCCATTCGACCATGGCCACCGACGATCAGATCCTCCTCGCCCGCATGCACCTCGCCTCCGCTCGAAATGTGACCGCCCTCACGGGAGCTGGAATTTCTGCGGATAGCGGCGTGCCGACCTTTCGCGGAGCGGACGGCTTGTGGCGTACCTACCGAGCAGAAGATCTCGCGACCCCGGAAGCCTTTGCGCGTGACCCACGATTAGTCTGGGAATGGTACAGCTGGCGACGCGAATTGATTGCCACGAAACAGCCAAATCCTGCCCACGACACGCTCGTGGAGCTTGAACAGCGATGGACCGATCGAATGTGGCTGATCACGCAAAATGTCGATGGGCTCCATCGAGCCGCCGGATCACAACGCCTCTCCGAAATTCACGGCAACATCTGGATGGTTCGCTGTACGGGCTGCGGCGTCATCTCGGAAAATCGTGAGATTC
This sequence comes from uncultured Nitrospira sp., assembly GCA_964590025.1. Taxonomy (GTDB): domain Bacteria; phylum Nitrospirota; class Nitrospiria; order Nitrospirales; family Nitrospiraceae; genus Palsa-1315. The sequence continues at coordinate 2,580 of CAZPWD010000218.1, read as the reverse complement.
CTCTTCCCATCCTGCCGACGTGCCCACTTTGTCATGCTCTGCTCCGACCTCATATCGTCTGGTTTGGGGAATCGCTCTGGGAGGAAGACTTGCGCCGCTGCGACGAGGCCCTGCGGGCCTGCGACCTCCTCCTTGTGATCGGGACATCGGGAGTCGTCTATCCAGCAGCAGGATTTGCGTCGGTAGCGAAGGAAGTCGGCGCGCTGGTCATCGAGATCAATCTCGAGAGCACCCCGCAGTCGAACCTGGTTGACCTCTCGCTGCAGGGCCGCGCGAAAGATCTGGTTCCGCTACTTCTTTAATGTCATCACCAACGGAAGAAGTTCCTCCAACGTTCGAATCACATAGCCGCCCGACGCCTGAACGCGCCCTGCTCGATCCAGCAACACGCCGGTCAGCCCGGCCTTCGTCGCACCCTCCACATCGTCCCGGACACTGTCACCCACATGCATCGCTTCATCTGGATCGACCGCATGTTTCTCGATGGCAATCTCGAAAATCTTCGGCGCCGGCTTGGCCGCCCTGGCGAGGCTTGCAATCGTCACAGAGTCGAAGAGCCGGTCGATTCCGAGTCCCCGCATCACCGGAAAGAGCCGGGAATCGAAGTTGGATACGATCCCCAGCTCGAACCCCTCTTCACGCAGCCTGGTCAGCACGGCATGAGTTTCAGGAAACAGCACCCAGGAGCGAGGATCTTCAAACACCTGAAAAACCTGCTCGAAGAATTCATCAAACCGCTCGAACATCCCGACGCGATAAAACACGTTGTGTACGATGTCAAACCACCAGAGCCGTTCACATTGTCTTAACTTGATAGGATCCGTTACGGCAAAGACCGGCGGCGAAGCGTCGCGAAAGGCTCGCTGAAAGGCTTGCGCAATCGATACCTGCGAGTCGGGAGTCTGCCGAAACCCGTGCTGAACCGCATGCTGCAGATAAATGTCCGCAACTGAACCGTTAACATGAAAGAGCGTCTCGGCTGCATCAAAAAAGATGACGTGGATTGGGGTCTTCATTGTTCGTGCAAATCCTACGAATGTCGGATTGTAGTCAGTTCAAAAATCCGAAGTCAAAACAAGCACCTATCGTGCGATTTCTTGACAAAGAATACCCTCACTGCTAGCTTCGATATAGTTCAATAACATTGGAGGGTTAGGTGGCTTCAACCATCTTTGTCGTCGACAGTAGTCCCGCCGTCCGCCGGCTGGTCGAGCAAATCTCGAAACCGGAAGGGTGTGATGTCGTGGGATTCCAGGATGGCCCCGCAGCCTTGGAAGCGGCACGCCGGATGAGCCCGAGTCTCATCATCGCAGATTATCATTTGGAGAACATGACCTTTTCGGGGTTCTGCAAAGAAGTCCACAAGCTGGATAACCTGGCAGAAACCTATATTGTCTCCCTGATCAGCCCTTCCGATCATGTGGATGAAACCCACCTGCGTTCGCTGGGGGTGAAGGCCTTTCTCAACAAACCATTTCAGTCAGAAAACCTCATTGATGTGATCAAGGATCTGGAAGCACAGCAGGTATCCAGGACGAACGGACCAAAGAAGAAATCTCGCTCCTGGCCTCCGGTCTCAAGCGCGACGGACTCCGATGATGATGCCTTCAACGATGACAGTCTGACTGAGGAAGAAGAGGAACAGGCGATCGCACCCCACCCCCAACCGAAAGACTCCCCCGTGAACACCACCACAGCAGCGCAAGCCTCGACAACCGAACCGGAAGAAGCAATGAAGGGCCTCTTCGGTCAACTCCTTCAGTCCATGTCAGAACGGACGGAAAAAAAGATTGCCGAGCTGCTCCCCCGGATGGTGGGGAAAGACCTGGCAACCCTCGTGGCCAAAGCCGTGGAAACAGAGGTACACACACACATGGGTGCGTCCCTCTCGGGCGAGCGGCTGACTCAGGTGCTTGAACCGTTGCTCATAACGGCACTCCCGAAGATCCTCTCACGGGAAATGTCCGTCCTCGAACCCATCATTCGGCACAGCATTTTCGAAACCGCAACCCCCCTGATCAAAGAGCGCATCGATCAATTCGTCCGCGAAGAAATCAATGCCGTTCGCACCGCACTGTCCGATATGGTTCGGGAACACCTCGGATCGATCGAGGGACTTGTCAAGGAAGAGATCCAACAGGCTGCCGCCAAGCAGACTTCTGAAGTGGTCGAAGCACTCGTCCGGGCGATGGCCCGAGAGCAGGTCGGTCAGACCGTTCAGCGTCTCGTGCCAGACCTGGCCGAAGAGCAGATCAAAGCAGAGATCACACGACTCACACAAGCCGCCTAGCCCCCGCTCCGATTTACCCCTTCTTGCTCTTCTTACCCTTACTCCGTCTGGCTGTCGCCAGTGCCTTCACCCGCGCGACATTCTTCCGATGCTTCTTTCTCGTCTTGCGGTCTTTGTCACGCCCTTTGGCCATAGTCTCTCCAAATTGTAAAAAGTGGAAGCGGAACGAACCCCTCGCCCTCGCCTTGTGCGAATCTGTATAGCACACGGCTCTACACCCCTCAAGCGACGTGTGCCCTGCGCTTCGCCTTGAGAGGCACGCACCCGCATGCTAAGATGCGCCGCGTTTC
>CAZPWD010000217.1:0-4322 GCA_964590025.1 uncultured Nitrospira sp. | reverse complement strand
GGACCAGGGCTGAGACCGGGGAGGCGGATGGTGACGGTGGTCCCTTCACCAGGCGCGCTGCCGATGGCAATCGAGCCACCATGTTCTTCGACGATCTTCTTGACCGTGGCGAGACCCAGACCGGTGCCGGCCCGCTTCGTAGTGAAAAACGGCTCAAAGACCTTATCGACGATTTCTGCCGGAATAGGAGCCCCGTCGTTCTTGATGAGGATCTGATCTTCCACGCCGCGCCCCGCGCGATGCTGGGTGACCTGAATATGGAGATGCCCACCGGGGTTCATCGCTTCACACGCGTTTTTGAAAATACTAAGGAAGACTTGCTGAAGCTTGGCTTCGTCGCCGCGGACCGGCGCGATCATCGTCGCATAGTCCTTGGTCACCTGTATCCTTGTGACTTCGAGGTCGGTCGCGACAACCGTGAGCGCGCTCTCGATCACTTCGGGGATGCGGAGGAGCCGTCGAGTCAGCTCGAGTGGTTTCGCAAAGTCCAAGATCTCGTTCAGGATGGCTTCGATACGGATCAAATCGCGCATCGCGTTCTCGACGCGGGTCTGCGGGTCGAAGTCGAGTATGCCTTCACCCGTGACTTCCTCCAATTGGGCACGGATCGAGGCGAGCGGCTCACGCACTTCTGTTGCCAGGAACATGCTGAACTCGCCGATCGCGGCCTGCCGCTCTTGTTTTCTGATGATGGGCTCCGAGGGACCTGGGGCTAATGTTGCCCCGGGGGCGCCAGCTGGTCCAATAGCGGGAGGCTGGCTGGTTGGCGCCGGTGCCGGATCCTGGAGAATATCCGCGATCTTCACAATAGTCGGCTCAAGCGTGCGGGCATCCGTCTGCTGGTAGCGTCCGGCTTCTTTCGAGGCCAGGGTGATGGTCCCGCCCACTTGTCCCCGGACGAAGAACGGCACGACGAGCGAGGAGAGAAGCCGGTCTTTGAACAGATATTTGTGATCGAGGAATCGCCCCTGTGTGGAGGCGAGATCATGATCCACGCGTGGCTTACGATGGCGGACCGCCCATCCGGAAGCTGAGCTGTCGAGCGTGAGGCGGTGGCCCGGCTTCAGATCTTTCTTCCCGTCCTTCTGTTCGCTCTTCAGATCACCGGCCAATCCCAGGACTTCGACATTGCCTGCGAGGGGATCGTAGCGGCAGGCCCAGATACGATCGTAGGCGACGTATTGGTTGGCATCTGTCAAGACGGCAATAATCTTGTCTTGGAGTTCCGGTGTGAGCTGCGACACCGGAGCCGTGAACATCTCTGCCGGAGAGGTTGGCGGAGGGACCGGTTCGTGCGCGACAAACGGCCGGCTGAGTACGACATTCATATCGAACAGGCCTTCGCGATCCAGCGCTTTCGTGACCTCGTCGCTGGCCTGCTCCATCAAGCTCTTCTCTTTTTTCACGAATGTGGCGCTCTCCTTTCGCCCGATGACGAGGAAGCCGTACGTCCGGTTCCGATGCAGGAGGGAAACCCCGAGCAACGACTTCGTGCCCGGCGTAATCAAGCGGAGGCGAATGGTGCGCCCGCCCTCCTGATCATTCGCGGGGGGCGATGCAGCGATGGCGGGGGCCGAGAGTGTCCGGAGGATGGCTTGAATATCTCGAGGTGTGAAGCCTCGTGCGGCATGGCTGACCAGCGGGCCTTGGTCACGGTGGAACACGGCGGCGAGCGCGGCGTCGACCGGCAGCTCGTTGAGCACGGACGTCAAGGTCCGCTGGAGATGCGTCTCGGGAATTGGTTTGCTGTGTGGAGCTGTGGGTGTCATTCGTGAGTTAGGCTAGCCAGGCGCGCGGCATTGTAACAACGCAGGACGAGCAATTCAATGAAAAGGAATAGGTCCTGCTATTCGTCGGGATTGATAATCTTTGGAGGGCGTTGGGGGAACGCGCGACGTTCCGTCGGGCGGTGGTCAGATGTCCATGCGTTGAGGATCATGGTGACCAGACTGATCACGACCGCGCCGCCGACTGCCGGCCAGAACCCCGTTACCGAGAATCCTCTGACCAGGTAAGCGGTGAGTTCCAGAAGGAGCGCGTTGACCACAATGAGAAAGAGCCCCAACGAGAGGACGATCAAGGGAAGGGTTAGCACAAAGAGAATGGGCCGGACCAATAGGTTCAGAAATGTGAGCACCAGGACCGCGGCGATTCCGGCGCGGAGCGAGTCGACTTCAAGGCCGGGCACGATCATGACCGCCAGAAACACCGCGATACCCGTGATCAGGACCCGAATGACTGCCGCGCGAACCCCGCCACTAAAAAAGTAGTTCTTGATCTCCCGTGTGGCGTGAAACGTCGGCATCGATCACCCTACTGAACCGGAACCGGCTGCATGGGGACCGGTACGCGCTTGGCCGCGGAAAAATGGATTTCGGTGGCGAGCAACACTTTGTCGCCCTTTGTGGCCTTGATGATGACACGATCGCCCACCTCGGGCACGTTGGCACCTCTCGGATTGCTCTCGTCCTTGTACTGGGTCTGTTTGTTGACCCGCACGTCCACCGACTGACCCTTGGGCGTTTTGACTTCGACATGGGTCGCGCCAATGGCCGTAATGGTGCCGAGCACATGTTGGTCGGTGCCATGGGCAAAGTTTGGCGTCGAAATGAAAAGGCATGTGAGAGTCACAATCAGACGTAACCACATGGTGAATCCTATCTCCTATTACCGCCGTCGATGAATTAGCAGGCTGCTGAAAAAGTCCGCCAGCTTCGTTCTCGCGTCGCTCAGAGGCTCAACGTACACCAGAGAGTACGCTTCGCCACTTCGCTCGCTGCGGCCTTGCTGGAGGCCTTTTTGAACAGCCTGCTGGTTGTGCAGGGGCTGTCCCGCGATTGCCTACACCTTACGTTTTTCTGAGTCTCGAAGTATTTTTCAACACCGTATTAGTGATGATGGCCGCTATCGGTCCGTGCTGCCGCCGCATCGTCTCCCTGCAGGAACTGGCCGAAGGCGGCTTCTTCTTCCAGGTCTTTCTTCGTCTTGGGATTGAGCGCCTTCATCTGGTCGAGTTCTTTCGGGGTCAGTTGTGGGAGATGGCGAATGAAGTGGACCAGCTTCCAACTGTCCAAATCTTTGTCGAGGTCACCCTCTCCCCAGGCCGGCATGGCGGTGAAGCGGATACCGTTGTGGATCACCCAGAAGATCTCACCATCCGACATCGATTGGATCTCGGGTAACCGGAGGTCCAGCGCTTTGGGATTGACATTCTTGCCGATGGGCGTCTGGCCGCTCCCGTTGTTCGCATGGCATAGCGCGCAGTGGTTGGCGAAGTGCGCCAGCGATTCCTTGATCACGTCGGGGCTCAACGGGATGGGATTCTGCGCGTTTCGCTTCTCGATCGGGATGGCCAGATGGCGGATTTGCCGCGCCATTAAGACCTCCAGGGCATGCGGCTCGGTCTTGGCGCTAAATCCGGTCGTGAACAATTGATACCCCACCCACCCGAAGGCACCGACAATTCCAAGGCCCATTACGATGATGAAGACAATCAGTTTCGTTCGCATGGCTACTGCCGCTCACTATACAAAGTCTTTTGTTTGATTGCCACCGGGTTACCTAGACAGGGAGACGCCACGCGGTCCTGCAAGGCGAAATATCAGCAGCGCGATGACGGGGAGATGCATCAGCAGCCCGCTCATTCCCATGAACGATTCGCCGATCCAGAACGTCACACTGAGATTGAAGGCCAGGACGCCATAGTAGAGGCCGACGCCTAACAGAATTTGAGGTGTGGCCGACGGAGGCTGCGAGAGAGCGGGCAGTCGTCGCTCGAGTGGAAAATAGATGGCGAGGGAGATAAATCCGACAACAGCCCAACCGACATAATTCGCAAGGGGCACGCCGAAGTGAAGGCCTGGATCGGGATAGTAGTAAATCTTTCCCAAGAACCAGCGGTCGCCGCGGAGGGACACGGGATCGATAACCATATCGATGAAGGCAAACAAGAAGGCGGTCAGCAAGAGCACGGACCAACTCGTTCGTGCGTCCACATCGAGATATAGCGGTTTGAGCATTGGGTGAGTGGAAGCAGGGGACGGCTTGATTGGAAGAGCGAGACAGAGCGCGACGCAGTAGGCGGCGTAGAGCAGAAAACTGAACGAGATCGAGTCCATGAACGGGACGTTGGAGAAGTATAACTCCTGGCCCAAGGTCGAGCCATTATAGTGGTACCACCCGAAGGGAATGCCGTTTCGGGTTGAGGAAAATTCACAGACGAAGGCCGTGGCCCAGCTAATCAGCCAGAACCGCCAGGTCCTGGGCCAGCCGATCAGCTTGATCGCGGCGAACAAGAACGCGGCCAGAAAGACGAAGACGTA
>CAZPWD010000216.1:0-4370 GCA_964590025.1 uncultured Nitrospira sp. | reverse complement strand
AAGCGGCTCTTGAAGACTGTCGAAGTCGGTAAGGATGGTGGCCTGAAGAACGCGGTGGTTGCCGTCATTGACGTCGAAGATAAGGCCTTCGTCGATGGGTATCAAGGCACTGAAGTGGTTGCGGAGTTCTGCGAGTTCCTGCCGTTCGCTGGTGTGGTGGTGAATAACAAGTCCTTCAAGGTTGAGAACCATGACGCCGATCCAGATGATCCTAAGTCGACGTTAGGTGTACTGCACAATCCGCATAGCTTTGTGGTGAAGGGCACCAGCTCGGCCACTGGTTTCAACATCGGTTTGGCCAAGAAGGGTGACAAGCTCGACAAGCCGGTGGTGTTTCGTGGCGGAGCAGAGAAGGATGGCTACTATCGGTTGCAGTGCGACCAGCATGAGTTCATGCAGGGCTTCTTTCTCCCTGTGTCGAGTCCTCACTTCACGGTCGTGAAGGACGATGGCTCCTTCGAGATCAAGGATGTACCGGCCGGCAAGCACAAGGTGGTGGCCTGGCATCCTTTCGCCGCCAAGGGCAAGAAAATAGAGTTTGAGGTCGATGTGGCTGAGGGCGGGACTGCCAACCTCAAGGCCGAAATCAAGTAAGCTTGTAGTTGTATGAGCGGGGTAACCCGCAATCAAGGGGCAGCGGAGCAATCCGCTGCCCCTTGTGTTTTTCCCACCGGTCACATTGATTTTGCCGCCTTGCCTTTCAGTTTCCGATCTAGGTAAGATACTGAGTTTCAAAGCGATTTGCTTGAGGGGAGTGGTGTGTCACGAGAACTCTCGCTCGCAGAAATCTTCCAGCTTGGGTACTACTGGGAGACCAAAATCCTGCTCACAGCCGTCAGGCTGGATGTGTTTTCTGCTTTGGATGGGAAGCGGAAAACCCTCCACGATGTGGCTGGTCGTCTCGGCGTCCATGGACAGACCCTGGGACTGCTCTTGAATGCTCTTGTCGCGATGCGACTGTTGGAGAAGGATGGGGATTCCTATGGGAATTCGACGACCGCGGCCACTCATCTGGTCCGCAACTCTGCCCAATATATCGGACATCTCCTGCTGCTTCACGATGCAGAATGGGACAACTGGGGCAAACTGGAGCAGACGATTCGCACGGGACAGCGGTCGGTCGACCGGCACGTCTTTGAGACCGACCCTGATTTAGGCAGCAACGTGCTGGCGGTACTCCATCGGATCGGGCAGCAGAGCGGGCCGGACTTTGCCAAGCGGCTGCAGCTGAGTGGACCGGTGCGATTCCTGGATTTGGGAGGCGGAGCCGGGACAAACGCGATTGCGTTCTGTCAGGCCTATCCAGAGCTAACTGCCACGGTGTTCGATTTGCCTGCGACGCTCCGACTCACGGAACGAACCGTGAAAGAAGCCGGGTTGGAATCGAGGATTGCGTTGTGTCCAGGCGATTTTAACAAGGATGGACTGGGCGGACCTTACGATGTCGTCCTGATGTCCGACATCCTGCATTATCAAGATTTTTCGACAAACGCATCATTGGTGAAGAGGGTTTGGGCCCATTTGGCGCCAGGCGGACGCTTGGTCATCAAGGATCGATTCTTAAATGAGGCAGGAACCGGTCCGGCCTGGACCACCGCGTTTGCGGTTCACATTCTCGTGAACACGGAACGAGGCGACTGCTACAAGACGGCAGATGCTATTCAGTGGATGGGGGAAGCCGGCTTTCCAGCCGTAACAGAACTGGAGCCGTCAGCGGTCGTGCAGGGCGTAAAGGCTTGTGAATTGTGAGCGAGACAAGCAAGACGTGCGCGACAGGCGCGACTCGCGAAGATGAAACTTCCGACCCGTCCCGCTTTTCTCGCAAGTCTCGCGAGTCCCGCGCGAACAACGAGGAGATGCATGCTTGAATGGCTGAAAGAGCCGGGATTTTTTGGAACCCACGCCACGGTCGGGGCGGACATGAGCCAGTTCATGGCAACCTTCTTTACGGGGCTCTTCGTGATCGGTTGGATCCAGGCGCGGAAACGTCGAGCGGATGCTCATCACTGGATGATGTTGGGCGGGATGGTCGCCATGTTGGCGTTCTTCACGAGCTACTATTTATTCCGTCAATTAGGCGTGTTGGCCTTTGAAGGGAAGGAAGGCTTTGGTGGGTCGCAGGCCCTCTACGATTATGTCTTTATTCCTGTGCTGACGGTGCACATCATTCTGGTCATTCTCGGATTGGTCATGGGGATCTACATGATCGTGCTGGGCTTTCGCGCACAACAAGTGATCGATGGTGTCCGATCGCTCAAGGAGACACTGTTGCTCACGACGTGGAGGAAGGTCGGGTTGATCTTCGGCACTCTCACTGCGCTGGTCATGCTGTTGTTCTTCTCGCGCGTGGCCACCGCCGATTTCTCGATGCGGAAATTCGAAGTGTATCTCGGTTTGTTGTCGTTGATCGCCATCGTGTTTTCGGTTGAGATGACGATACAACGGATCTGGCCGAACGGCGCGCGACGCCATCGGGCGCTCGGGCTGTTCACGATGATCGTGTATTGCATCCTCTTTGTGACCGGAACCACCACCTACACGATGCTCTACGTACTGTACCCAGGCAAAATCGGATGAGTGATGGGTGATCTGTGATGAGTGATGGGCACGCAACGCAGAGATGGTGGATAATCACGCGCTCCGAGACGTCTCACGTCTCACGTCTCACGCATCACGGTGCTTCACCATGTTGACCTGTGGCTGCGGTCGCTGGATGCATACCGAGGGGATTGAAGAACGTTCGTACGGTGATGGGGCCCCTCAGTGGTTTATTCGGACGGAATGTCGCGGTTGCGGGCTAACAGTCGGGGTCGATGTCCCTGCCGGTCAACCCGGTGGGCTCGTCGATCGGGTGATGTGGACCGATGATGCAATCCATCGGCTGGATCGCATGCCTCCGTACCTTGCCCCGCTCGTGCGCGATGAGGTCGAGCAAGCCGTGCGGGTGAGAGGAGAACGAGTTGTCACCTACGACACGTTGCTCCGCCCGAGGACCGGCGAGCGCATTGAGTGGGAACCTGAAGCAGAACGCCGCTTGGAGCGGGTGCCGGCGCCGGTGCGTGCCATGGCACGTATCGAATTAGAACGGACAGTGGCGGATCGCGGCGGGACGCGCATCACCGTCGCGCTGATGGAAGAAGTAAGGGCGCGCTATTTCGGGATGGGTGCCAGGAAGACGTAAGGGGTGAGGCGTTAGGGGTCAGGCAAGAACAACGGAGGCCCAGTCACCCTACGCCTCACGTTTCACGCCTAACGGAATAAATATGTTGCATCGAATGGCGTTACGAGTGTTACCCAGCCTCAGTCTGACCGTCACGGAAGACTCTGTGCGTAAGAAAAAGCGGATCGTCATGTTTGTGCCTGGGTTGGTGGCGTTCGCTGTCTACCGGTTAGCCAAGCTGCTGTTGCCACTTTCGGAACCGGTTGTGTTGTTGGCGGTCAGCGGTCTTGTCGCGTTAGTGACGGCGCTGTTAGCCTATCGCGTCGGTCGGGCCACTGCGTGGGGGAGTATCCTTCGAGAGGATGGGAGCCGACTACTGATATGGCTCGGCGGCTGGATTGGATTGGTGTATGGGGTCCAGTTGTCTCTGTTGGTCTTGGCGCTGCTCTGGCTCGTCGGGTATGACTATCTCAAACATCCGGATGGGCCGGCCATGATGGCCATCATCATTGCCTGTACGTCTGTCGCGCGCGACGCCTTTGAGATCGGTCTTGTGCGGAAGGTGGCTCTCATGGGCCGTCCATTCCCGACGTTTCCCGATGGGGTGGCTCTCCGCACGATGGTGGGCAATCATGCGATGGAACTTGCTCCCTGGGTCTCAGTGGGGCTCGTCGTCGGCGCACTGGGTGGGTCGCTGGGGCACTTTATCGAGGCGAGTCAGATCGCAGCCCTAGTCCAGTTGTCCGCTGTGGCGGTGTTGGGGGGTGGGGTCGCACTCTGTGCCTACTTTGGCGGGCTTCGTCCACAGACGTCATGGGTCCAAGGGCTGCTACAGACGAAGGCGGGCGAATTGCTCAAATATTGGTGGTGGCCTGGACTCTCCTTTGCCTCAACGTACTACCTCGTGGCGGTAGGATGTGTGATTTATTTCTTGAAACAGCCGGGAATTCCCACTTCCTATGCCATGGCCGCCGGCGGATTCGTGACAGGCATGATGGCACTGTATTGTTACTATCTAGGGTTTCGCCGGCAAGTAGAAGAACAACAGGGGCACACGATGTCGAGCGCCTTGCTCCGGTGCCCCTTCGTCATGGGAATTCTTGGCAAGTCGACGGGAGCAGGCGTCTCAGTAACGGCTGATTCTGGCTCGAAGCTCTAGCAGGATGCTGAAAAAGGAGGTGGGGTAGCTGGGACGATCCCCGTGCTCGCG
>CAZPWD010000215.1:0-4382 GCA_964590025.1 uncultured Nitrospira sp. | reverse complement strand
CGCAGGGCGCCCACCTTTAACGAGAGGTTCATGGATCTAGCGCCACACGGCCAAGCGGACCGCTCCATTTTTCATCTTCATGCGCATCCTCTTCATCGGCGACATCGTCGGCTCCCCCGGACGCGCAATCGTCTCCGCGCGCCTGGCCGACATCGTCGCCCAGCAGCAGGTGGACCTCGTCCTCGCCAATGGCGAAAACGCCGCCTCCGGCTTCGGCATCACGCCGCGCCTGGCCGAAGAGCTTTTCTCCACCGGCATCGAAGTCCTCACCGGCGGCAACCACTCCTGGGACCGCAAAGAAATCTTCGACTACTTCCCGCAGCAGCCTCGCCTGCTCCGCCCGGCCAATTACCCCGATGGCTCCCCCGGCTCAGGCCTGTACATCGGCACCGCCCGCAACGGCGTTCGCTACGCCGTGCTGAATCTTCAGGGCCGCACCTTCATGCCTTCGATTGACTGCCCCTTCCGCGTTGCCGACCGCCTTCTTGCCTCGCTGCCCGCCGACGTGCCCCTCGTCATCGTGGACATGCACGCCGAAGCCACCAGCGAAAAGGAGGCCCTGGGCTGGTACCTCGACGGCCGCGTCTCCGCCATCATCGGCACGCACACCCACGTCCCCACCGCCGACGAGCAAGTCCTCCCCGCCGGCACCGCCTATATCACCGACGTCGGCATGACCGGCCCGCACGCCGGCGTGATCGGCATGGACCGCGCCGGCATCGTCAAAAAATTCCTCGACGGCCTCCCCGCCCGCTTCGAAGTCGCCTCCGGCGACCTGCAGATGAACACCGTCCTGCTCGACGTTGACGAATCCGCCGTGTTGTCTCGCCCGGCCACGGAGTTTACCCCGACGCACTTTGCCGGGGCCCGCGCCCGTTCCCGCTCCATCTCCCGCCTCCGCTTCAAACTGGACTGATCCAGCGCGCTGTCATTCTGAGCGAGCCTGGCGAGCGAAGAATCCCTCTGCTTCCTGAACTTACGGTCAAGAGGGATGCTTCACCGGGCCCTCCGGCACCGCAGACCATCGGAAGAAGCCAGTGGAGCCTTCCAGAAACAATCTCGCCCACATCAGTGTTCCTGGCTAACAGGGTGCTGAAAAAGTTGCCTCGGCCATTCTGAGCGAAGCGATCGAAGATTCCGGCCTTGCCGGAAAGAATCTCTCTTTGAATTTGGAAAAGAGTTCTTGTGCCTCCTGGCATTCCTGCGGGACGTCCGGTCTGAGGACGGCCACGGCAGTTGGTCGCGCATTGGCAGTGCCGCCTGTGGTGAGCTTGCCGAACCGCTTGTGGTGAGCGAAGCCGAACCACATCCCCGATCGCACGGAAGAATTGGTCTGGGTACTGGCCGTGCTGTATGGCGTGAACCAACTGAGACGTTTGGGAGAAGGCTTAGCTCGACCTAGTCAGACCATACATCATGACCGCAATGGTTAGCGTCTCGCCCCGCCTGCTCTAGCCTTGTACTTCGTGTACAAACGGAGCGACCAACATGTGAAGCCAACGAGAAGACAGGTCGTCGCGAAAGGCTCATACGCCCACTTCGGCGACTCGCCACTTCCTAAGTGCCTTCCCAGATAAACGTGGAAAGCCAGATAGGAAAGCACAATGACAACCAGTGTTTCCAGCGTTATGACCAGTGCGTTGGATTGAGGGCGCTTCTCGAAGAATTGCAAGATGATCTTAAAGGCATGGGAGACCAGTAGCGCAAGCAGAGCAAGCGCTAAAGCCGATGGGGTATTTCTAAGAAGTCCGTCTAAGAAGTCCCAGAAACTCATTTCTCCTCGTCTTACTCCGGTGAAGACTATTCCTTGTAAGTTCTAAGAAGCAGGTAGCCTTCGTAGGCAAGGACCGCAGCTCCGAATGTCATCCCAAAACCTAGCACAGTTCCCCGAAACAAAGTTAAGCCAACCATAATGAAGGCGCCCATTGCCACCAGCGTGAACCAAGCAAACCTCTCCCCAGACTCCATAGAAGACAGGCGGTGGAAAAAACCGACGGAATAAGCAATCGCAGCGAGAGTCCCAGTGTGCCGAACCGCAGCGGGTGCATGTTCATGAAGAAAGTGTTTTGGCTGTTCGCGTTTCATGACAGAGAGAGCATCGGCGATTTCCTTAATTGATTGGAATCTCTTTTCTGGTCTCTTTTCCAAACACTTAAGGATGATAGCCTCAATCTTCGGAAGCACGTTGGGGTTGAGCAATCGGGACGATTGTGCATCTCTGTGTAGAATGGCGGCGAATACTCTTGCTGTGCTACCGGCTCGAACCTCTTCTGCAAAGGGGTGCCTTCCAGTGGCCATTTCGTAGAGGAGTGTCCCGAAGGAGTAAATGTCGGAGCGCTGATCCGCGAAATCTCCCCGCACCTGCTCTGGCGCCATATAGGCCGGCGTACCCACGGCGGTGCCTGGACTGGTTAGGTACACGTCCTGAACGGCAGCCGTCGGCGAAGCATCCGCAGCCCAAGCCACCGGTCGCCCGGCGGGTCTGGCGAGGCCGAAGTCCAAGACCTTCACCTGGCCGCGCTGCGTCACCAGGATGTTTGCGGGCTTGACGTCACGGTGAACGATGCCTCTCGAGTGCGCGGCGTCCAGCGCATTTGCAATCTGAAGCCCAAGGTCGAGCACCTGGTCGAGGGGAAGGGGCTGCCCACGGAGCAACGCTTTCAGCGTCTGGCCTTCCAGCAGCTCCATGACGAGGAATGGCTGCCCACCCTGTTCACCAATATCGTAGATCGTGCAGATGTTCGGGTGATTCAATGCGGAAGCCGCGCGGGCCTCCCTCTGGAACCGCTCCCTCGCCTGTTGGTCCGTAAATAACTCGGGTGACAGGAACTTCAGGGCCACGCTGCGGCCCAGCCTTGTGTCTTCGGCGCGATAAACGACACCCATCCCACCCGTTCCAATTTGCTCGATGAGGCGATAGTGCGAGATAGTTCGGGCGGTCATGTGATGGAAGTCTGCTCCTGCGTTCCATACCTTGTCAATACCGAGGCGATGAAACGAGGCTAGTCTTCGCTGAGTGCTGATTCTGTTCACACTGAAAAGCGAGGTTAGCTGACGAAGAATGAGAGTGGTTTGCGGTAGAGGTGGGCAATCATCATCTCTGCTACAATGTCTCGAGACTGAGTCGGACTTGGTTTATGAGCCGGAAAACCTCCTGGCACCTCCTATTTCTAGGTTTAGCCATTAGCTGTCTTTGGGAGCGACCTGCCTTTTCACAGGCTGACTCCTCAAAGCTCTTCGTAGAGCAAATGAAGAAGACGGTTGTATTTATCGCCGTGCAAGACCCTGCCGGACGGCAATTGAAAGCCGTCGGCACAGGTTTTCTCATGTTCGTGCCCGAGCCCAGACTAGGCACAGATCAGGGTTTCATTTGGTTGGTGACCTGCAAGCATGTATTAAGAACTAAACTTCCAGACGGCACCCCCGGCCCATACTTCCCTGAGGTATGGGTGAGAATCAACTTGCGCGACGCAGTCGGGCCCGGAGGGCGGCAGTTTGATTTGGGTAGGATCAGGGTCCTAGATGATGAGGGTAGGGTATCTTGGTTCATGTATATTGACGATGACACGGTTGACCTCGCTATCGTCAGGGTCGCGATTGACGAGAGGAAAATGGATTTCATGACTCTTTCGACGGAGATGGTCGCTACTCCAGAAACCTTGCGAGAACTGCGCGCAAACGAAAATGACGAAGTCTTGTTTACTGGATTGTTCACGTGGCACCCCGGGGCTAGGAAAAACTACCCAATCGTTCGCCATGGGAAAATCGCCCTACTCCCTGAGGAACGGATACCTTTTGATCGAAGGTTTCCGGACACGACCGTCGATGTATACTTGGCAGAGATCACCTCTTTTGGCGGCAACAGCGGTTCTCCGGTATTCCTCAGGATTGGAGGGCTCCGTGAAGGACCGTCTGGGCCGCAGGTCAGCGGGTATAAGTACTATCTTTTGGGAGTTATGAAGGGATTCTTCCCTGAAGCAAGTGAGTTTGCCATTGAAGTGGAAACGCGTCAGGGCATGGTTGCTCAAAACAGTGGAATTGCGGCGGTCGTGCCTGCTCACTACATTCTGCGAATTCTCCAGGGGGCGCCAGCCCAGGCTCTAAGGGATACGTTGGTCGAATCGAATCTCAAGCAACGTAACCAGAAACCGAACTAGATTTCCGAGTGATTGATTGCCGCGCTCGTAGGGATTGGCACCACGACAGGATGATGACCTGAGCTGTAACCGAACGGTGGGTTCCTAGCTCACGAAGAAGGAGTGAGGTTAGCAATAGAGGCCGCCAAATTCCGTACGCTCGACCACATCCACCCTGCGCCTTGACTGGTCGCTTCCAGTACCTGTGTATAATCGCTCTCTTATGCTCAGCCGCTTCTTCCTCGC
>CAZPWD010000214.1:0-4429 GCA_964590025.1 uncultured Nitrospira sp. | reverse complement strand
GCTCCTGCGGGCCGCGCTGCAGCGGGAGATCGCCTCGAGCACCCAACGGCGCGAGCGCGTCGCGTGACATCCATGGGAGGCCGCTTCGCATTGTCAACTAAGAATGGGATTGACTCCTCGTAACGTGTATCGTCATTAACCAATGATTTCTCATCAACATGTGCCAACTGTAGCGCAACATCATCGCGCTTTTCTGTTGATGTTCTTCCTCATCTCCATCCTCTTCTTGACAAACATAGGAGCATACAAACAATTGTTACGCGCTGAAAGCTATTTTTCACTGGGCGCACGAATGATGCTGGAAACCAATGAGTTTCTTCTGCCTCACTCTCCTCAAGAGTTGCCACTCAACAAACCCCCTCTTCAGTACTGGCTGATTGGTACCTCCTACAGGTTTCTGGATATCGGTTACGGCGCTAGTCGAGTTCCGTCAGCACTTTGTGCACTTGGCGTGATTATGTTGGTCTACTATCTCGGTTTACGACTTTACGGGAAGCTAACGGCCTTAACAGCGGCAGCGATGTTGGCATCCAGTTATTTGTTCTTGAGCTTCGCTCGCTTAGCCATGCCGGACATATTACTTACGCTTTGCATTTCTGTAGCACTCAGTTGCTGGACCCTTGTTCTCACCGACCAGACAGCACGACCGCGGACACTTGCCCTTATTGGATATGGCGCAGTCGCCTGCGGATTTCTGGCTAAAGGACCTGTTGCTGTAGCCCTTGCGGTTACGCCTATCTCAATCGAACTTTTAATTGCACATGACTTTGTGCACCTCAAACGACTTAGACCTTTCTCCGGTCTAATCGTCTTCCTTCTCATTGCTGCACCGTATTTCTTTTTAGTTTACGCACGCTATGGGGTCGAGCCATTACGTACCTTCTTCATCAATGAGAATTTGCAGCGTTTCGCAGGCACTGGCATCTATCAATCACCGATGCCAGCTCTGCTTTATTTTACAGCCTTCTTCGGAGGCTTTGCACCGTGGTCACCCCTCACCGCTTTTGTTGCTTGTTTGGACTTCAAATATAGAAGTGATACCCACATGCAACGCCGTGCGTTGCGAATGCTTTACATCTGGGTGATCTTCCCTATCATTTTTTTCTCCGCCTCACGCTTCAGACTCGACTATTACCTTTTGCCCGGCATGCCAGCAGCGGCTCTGATCACTGCCCGCATTGCATCCCGGTACGAACGATCATCCAGTTGGTCTAAGCCGGTAATGTCTATCTTTGCGCTCACGTTAGCCGTGCTTCTGCTAATCATGGCGAGCTTCACGATACGTCCTGTGGGACTGCTTTTCCCAGACCTGAGCCTTCGTCACTTACCTTTTTGCGTTGCGGCTATAAGTTTCATGCCAGTTCTTTTTTTCGTCTGGCGTGGGAGGGTGAATTACATATTATTTGCTCTCATTTTCGCCTTTTTTGCAATTATGCTCTCAATCCTTCTCATTTTCCCTCCCAACTTCTCGCAATCCCAGCCCGCTTCGTTACTTGCCAGCAGCGTGCCCACTGAGGCAAATGTTTATACCTCCTCAGAAGCCAGTGAATGGGCCGCAGATTTAGCATTACATCTTCCGGCCTCTCAGCCCGTCAAGGCTATTATCGAGGGTTCGGACAATAGCAAACTCAGAGCTCTACTCCAGAATGATCCACGTGCAGTCGCTTTAGTTTACGAACAAGAATATTCGATGTTAAATAGAACAGGCATACAGTTGAATGTGTTGGCTCAAGGATATACCTATAAAGGGAATAGACTGACACCCAAGTTGTTATTCCACCCCGTGCGCGAGAGGCTCTTACTTGTAACTAAATAGGAGAAGAGGAATCAGGCCATACCGGATACCTATAGGCGAGGTCATGTCAAGAGGTGTGCAAAAAGAAGTCAGGCGGCAGCCTCCCAGGGACGTTCCTCGACTCGTACTCCGTTGACGTACTGCGCGCCGTCATGCACCTCCTTGAGCAACTCCGGGGCGTGCAGCCGCCGGAACCGCTGCTGGGCGACCAGCAGCATCTTCCAGAGGACCGCTGTGGCGTTGTCCACCCGCTTGAAGCGTTTCGCCGCGTCGGTCCGCAGCCTGAGGGCGGCGAAGGGCGACGCGATCGGGTTGCTCGTGCACAGGTGGGGCCAGTGCGCTTGGGGGAACTGGGAGCAGGTGAGCATCCGCGCCCCGTCCCGGTCGAGGACCGCGGCGGCCGCCTCAAGCCCCTGTGTCCGGCACCAGTGCTGGGTCCCCCGCCTTCCGCCGCTCCGCGTCCTCCGCCGTCTCCGCGTAGGGGATCTGCGTGAGCTGGAGCCGGGCTTGAGGCTGCCGGGTTGTGGGCACCTGGTCCAGGGCGTTGACGATCCGATGGTTCCAGCACCGCTGTTCCTGGGCCTCCAGGGAGACGGTCCGCAGCCTGGCCAGGCTCTTCGACCTTTTCACCCCACGTCCCCCCCCTCTCTCCTCGCCAGGGCTGGGCGCTGGCCCCTGGCCCGCCCTCCAGCAAACCGCTGACGATTATGCCTACTCGGTCTTCAACCACACCTGGGCGGGGGCCGCCTTGATGCTGATGGCGATCGGGTCATTTCTCGAAGGGTGGCAGGGGCGACGGTTCCGATGGGCGCGCGCCTGGCCGATAGTATTCGTCCTATTGGCGGCCTTCCTGTTCGTCCGGAACGACCCGGAGGCTTGGCCCTTCGGCCCCGTTGGATTCCTCGAGAGCATGCGCATCCCGGAGATGGTTCAGCACCGGCTTTCGGTCCTGTTGCTCCTCGCCTTGGGATGGGTCGAGTATCTCGGGCGGAGCGGGCAGGTCGGGCAGTCGCGGTGGGCCTATATCTTTCCCACACTCTGCTTGGTGGGCGGCTTCATGCTCCTCGGCCACAGTCATGACCTCGGCATCTCAGCCAGCGACACCCAGACGTACATCTATGTTCAGCATGCGGTCATGGGAACGCTTGCGCTTCTGGCCGGCCTGAGCCGGTGGTTCCAGCTCCGCCGAAATGAGGAGGGGCGATGGCTTGGCCGTCTCTGGCCCCTGTTCGTCTTCCTGCTCGGGCTTCAGATGTTCCTGTTCTACAAAGAGATGTAAGGTCACGCGATCCCTCTCTCCGTCGGAGAGGGCGCCGACATAAGACTCTCCTCTCCCCATGTACGGATCGGAGTCAAGGGTTACATGTGTTACCTATGTCCCCAGTCTATACACCCATGTGGGGGAGAGGGTCAGGGTGAGGGGAAGGATTGATGGCCAGACGCCGGGTGAAGGGGATTGCCTTCGATATGTACGGCACCTTGGTGGATGTGGGGGCGGTCGCCGAGGCGTGCAAGGAGATCGCCCCTGATCCCATCGCCTTCAATGCGCACTGGCGGGCGAAGCAACTTGAGTACACGTTTCTCCGGAGCCTGATGGGGAAGTACCAGGATTTCTGGAGGGTGTCGGAGCAGGCCCTGGAGTTCACGACCCGGCAATTCGGCCTCGACGTCAGCCCGGAGCAGCGGAGTCGCCTGATGGAGGCCTGGCTTCATCCGAGACCGTACCCCGAGGTGGCGACGGCGCTTCCTCGGCTGAAGGAGCGGTATGCACTGGCCGTTCTCTCCAACGGCAGCCCAAAGATGCTGCGGACCGGGTTGGAGCGGACCGGCCTTCTGGAGCACTTCAGATGGGTGATCAGCGTGGATGCGATCAGACTCTACAAGCCGTCGCCGAGGGTCTATCAGCTTGCGGTGACC
Organism: uncultured Nitrospira sp.; assembly: GCA_964590025.1. Classification (GTDB taxonomy): domain Bacteria; phylum Nitrospirota; class Nitrospiria; order Nitrospirales; family Nitrospiraceae; genus Palsa-1315. The sequence goes on along the minus strand of CAZPWD010000214.1, from coordinate 717 downwards.
AAGATGAAGCTGAGAAAAGAGGAGATCCTCTTTGTCTCGTCTAACTCTTTCGACGTGGTGGGGGCCAAGAGCTTCGGGTTCAAGGTCTGTTGGATCAACCGGACCGGAGCGCCGCTGGACCCTCTCGGGCCCAAGCCTGACCTCGTGGTACGAACCTTCGACGAACTGGCGGCCGCCTTGAGCTGAGCTGCGCATGCCTCACATCTTTCTGAACGGCGCGCGCCTGGCGGCCGCGATCCCCAATGCGCGCCTCGTCGCCGTCGCGAACCACTATACGATCCTGTTCGGACCGAGCCCCAGGACCCCCGCTGAAGTCCACAGGTTCCTTTCCGATTAGCCTTCCTTTCGCGCCACCCGCCGTGGCCCATCTTCGGACTGGCCCAGGCACTCGCTTCTGGAGTAGACTAGGAACATCAACAAGACGGTGATTGCGGGGACTGTCCACTCCTGAAGGGCACCGGCAACTTTTTACCGGAACATTTTGAAAGAGTTGCTGTCTGAAATAGTGTGTGGATCGCTGGCGTTTCTCTTGGCATCCTCCGCTCTGACGCGACCCTCGCCGCTGGGCGCGTGAGTTGGGACGTAAATCGATAAGGAGGCGAAGAATGAGTAGTCCGGTTCGTCCGCTCATGACGGTGTTGCTGCTCTCTTTCGGCCTGGTGGCATCGGCCCAGGAACCTGCGAGTAAAGCTCCCCCCAAGGCGGCGTCCCCCCAGG
>CAZPWD010000213.1:3722-4434 GCA_964590025.1 uncultured Nitrospira sp. | reverse complement strand
TTCGACCGAGACCCGGCGGCGACCAGCTGGCTTGAAGTCGTGCTGACCTATGCCGGCTTTCATGCCTTGCTGGCCTACCGCGTGTCCCACTGGTTGAAGTCCTACAACGTGCCGTTCATTCCCCGGGCTATTTCTCAGATAGCTCGCTGGTTCACGGGCATTGAAATCCATCCCTCGGCCAAGATCGGCACCGGGTTCTTCATCGACCATGGCATGGGTGTGGTCATCGGCGAGACGGCAGAGATCGGAGATTACGTGACCCTCTTCCAGGGCGTGACGCTTGGAGGGACGGGGAAGGAACGAGGGAAGCGCCACCCCACGCTTGGCAATCACGTGGTTGTCGGGGCCGGGGCCAAGATTCTCGGCGGGATCACGGTCGGGGACAATGTGAAGATCGGCGCCAATTCGGTTGTGCTCAAGAATGTCGCCGCCAATTCCACCGTCATTGGAGTGCCGGCCCGGGTCATTAAAACTCAAGGCGAGCGGCTACCCGATGCCACCATGGATCACAGCAACCTGCCAGACCCCGTCAGTGATCGGCTCTTGGCACTCGAGCAGGAGTTGATCGAACTGCGCAAGAAGCTGGAAAATCAAGACTCCCCCCACCTGTTCTAATCCCAATCTGCTGCAATCGCCGATGCCTGGCTCAAGCGAGACGGGCGAGACTGGCGGGAAAAGCGAGACAGGGGAGGCGGTCTCAAGGCTGAAGTGT
>CAZPWD010000213.1:0-3712 GCA_964590025.1 uncultured Nitrospira sp. | reverse complement strand
AAACGAGACAAACCAAACAAACCAGAGCAACCAACAGGTTTTTACGCTTTGCGAGTCGCACCTGTCGCGCACGGCTTGCTTGTCTCGCTCACAATTCACGAACGACGTACGAATTCAGCACCCTGCTACTCGTAATCTACGCGCATGAGACAGAGTCCATGAGGAGGGGCGGTCTGGCCTGCTGCAGACCGATCCCGGGCCCGCAAGATCTCTCTGAGACTTTCGGGAGTCCGTTTGCCCAGCCCCACATCGACCACCGTTCCAACCATCGCGCGGACCATGTGCTTCAGAAACCGGTCGGCGTAGGCTTCAATGAGGATCTGGTCGTCGTGGCGGATGACAGTGAATCGTTGCAGATGGCAGATGGGATTGCTGTTGTCCGTAAGGCTTCCTTCGAAGGAGGAAAAGTCCTGTGACCCGATCAGCGTCTCTGCCGCCTGTTGCATGGCAGCCTCATTCAGCGGTCTGTAGATGTGCCAGACGAATGCGCGATCGACGGTGGGGCGGGCCGGGCGGTGGAGGATCCGATAGGCGTAGAGCTTGCCTCGGGCATCGTGTTGGGCATGAAAGCGGGCGTCCATGAGGGCGGAGGAACGAACCGCAATGTCTTTTGGTAGCACGGCATTGAGCGCCCGCATCCAGTTGGACGCGGGCCAATCTCGGTCCGTGCGAAAGCTCGCGACTTGTCCGAGCGCATGCACGCCGGAGTCCGTGCGGCCTGCGCCGATGACGCATACCGTGGCCTGGCTGACCTGGTGAATGGCCCGTTCGATGGCCTCTTGGATCGTGGGGTGATCGGGCTGGCGTTGCCACCCGGCGTAGCAGGTCCCATCGTATTCCAAGACTAATTTGACCGTGGGCATCGACGTGGGGGATAGAACAGTGCGGAGGTCATCGCGTGGCGAGTTTCGCAGAGGCGAGGAAGGTGTTGACGCCTTCCATGAGTGCTTCTGCCACGCGCGTGGTGAAGCGGGTGGTTCGGAGCAGGTCTTCTTCAGCAGAGTTCGAGATATAAGCAACTTCAGCCAGGATGCTGGGCATGCTGGTGAAGCGGAGCACGTAGAAGGGTGCGGTCTTTACCCCATGGTCCACCAGGTCGTAGTGGCCGTTCAGGTTGGTCACCATGGCTTCCTTGGCGGTCCAGGCAAGTTCGAGGGATGCTTCGATCTTCTTCGCCGTCAGGAGATCGGCGACGAGATATTCCCATCCCACGCCGGTGCTGTTGAGCGGGGTTCCATTTTCACGGGCCGCCACTTCGAGCGCCCGTTGATCCTTGGCCTCTCCGAAGTGGTAGATTTCAATCCCCTTCACGGAGCGTTGTGGGTGTGAATTCACATGGATCGATACGAAGAGATCCGCCTCCTGCCCATTGGCAAACTTCGCCCGGTCTTCCAACTCGACGAACTCGTCCCGCTCACGGGTCATAAGGACGCGGACCCCCGGCTGTTTGATCAAGAGATCGCGCAGTTTCAACGCGACCTTCAGTGTAATGTCTTTTTCCTCCGTCCCACGCTGCCCACGTGCGCCAGAATCTTTCCCGCCGTGCCCTGGATCGATCACAATGGTCTTAAATGACTTGGCTCGCGGCTGAGCAGGCTGCGGAGGAGTGGGGAGTGGAAGTCCTAGGCCGGGTGTTGATTCAACAGGCGGAACTGTCAGAGGTTCGCTGGAAGGCACCACATCGATGACAAGCCGATGAGGATTCGCTAATGTGAGCAACTTATAGCGTTGAAATGAACCAGTCGGGAGAGATACTTCAACAGATCGTTCAGATGACTGGGTAATGATGAACTGCTTGGCAATCCTACCAGCTGTAAGTTTCGTCTTGGCGGATTGGCTCAAGGTGGCGTTGGGAATTTCGATGGTTACCCCCTCGGCCTGGAGTCGGGGATGTTTGCTGGGGCGGGCCTTCGCGTCGAGATCGAGCACGAGCCTCGTCAACCCCGGTGAGCTGGCTGTCCGGAAGTTCTGTATCGTCGTCAGGCCGAGCGCAGTGGGAGACAGGTGTACAGGGGAGGTGCGCGACCGTTTGGGCTTGGCAGGAAGCTCCTGACTGGCTGCACTCGTTGCCGCAAGTGCCTGGTCTGCGTGAAACAGATAGAAGGCATGCCCAGGGAGGGCGAAGAGTCCGACCAGGAAAGCGAGGGTAAGGATGCGCCACAGGGCTGATTGCATAGGTGTTCACTGCTGTGATGGGATGGGATATAGAGTTTTTTCTCAGATGTTTGTGCCGTTGTCAAGAGTATTGGCCATGCTAACGCGCGACGGACTGATTGACAGTAGGCGGTTCGAGCAGTAGGGTCTCTAGCAGGATGCTGAAAAAGTCCGCCAGCATAAGAAGATCGTTATTTGGTTCATTTGGTTTGTCTCGTTTATTTGGTTGAACGAAACTAACCAGATGAGCAAAACAAACCAGATGAACCAGACAAACCACCATAGCTTTCTCGCAGCCTCCTAGTCATGGCACTCCACCTGATCGTCGATGGCTACAATCTCTTGGCTCAGACGGGCCGGATCGGTGCAGGGACGAGCCTGCATTCCGAGATGGCGCGCGAGTCCTTCCTGCGTGACCTAGCGGCGTATCGTCAACGGAAATCCCATGCGATCACGGTGGTCTTTGACGGTTGGCAACAGGGATGGGGCATGGAACAGCGGGAGCATCGGCTCGGTCTTGAGATCATCTTCTCTCGACGGGGAGAAAAAGCCGATCAGGTGATTCAACGTCTGGCTGCCGAATTCGGGTCCTCCTGCGCGGTCGTGAGTTCCGATCGTGAAATTATCGACTTCGCGAGGGCGCAGGGAGCCTTTGTGATGAAGGCTCAGGAGTTTGTCGGGAAACTGCGCGAGGGGCCGAACTCGACCGGCGCATCGGCACACAAGGAACTGGATACGGGAGAGGATCTCCGACCGAAGCGAGGTCCGGAGAAGCGCGGGAATCCCCGGAAATTGCCCAAGGCGCTGCGGCAGCGCAGCCGGCAGCTCAAGCGATTTTGAACAGGCGTTTCGCGTTCTCGGTTGTAATGCGTCCGATGGTTTCGACCGACATGCCTGGCGCGTCGGCGTGAAGCTCCGCCAGCTTTTGCGCGACGAAGGACACGTAGGCCGGTTCGTTTCGTCTGCCTCGATGAGGGAGAGGCGTCAGGTATGGGCAGTCGGTTTCGATCAGGAGGCGGTCTAATGGAACAGTCTTGGCGATGTCTCGGAGCATCGTCGCCTTCTGAAACGTGAGGATCCCGGAGAACGAGAGATAAAACCCTAAGTCCAGCGCATCCTTCGCCAGCCACGCATCCCCTGAGAAGCAGTGAAACACCCCGCCGACTTCTGACGCGCCTTCCTCTTTCAAAATTGCAATCGTATCGTCTTGGGCCTCTCGCGTGTGAATGATCACCGGGAGCCCTAGCTCGCGAGCGAGCTGGATCTGTTCACGGAATCGCTCGCGCTGTTCCTTGGGCGATGAATGATTGTAGTGGTAGTCGAGGCCGATCTCGCCGTAGGCGACCACCTTCTGGTTCTGTGCCAGCCGACGGAAATCGTCGTACCAGCTATCGAGGATATGTTTCACTTCATGCGGGTGGACGCCGATGGAGGCATAGACGAACGGGTGTTGCTCCGCCAGTGCGATCGCCGCCCGGCTGGTGGCCAGATCGCAGCCGATGGTGACAAAGGCTGCGACACCGGCTTCCCGGGCGCGGGCAATCATCGCCTCGCGATC
>CAZPWD010000212.1:0-4466 GCA_964590025.1 uncultured Nitrospira sp. | reverse complement strand
GGGTCTGGGTGGCAATGTCGGCCAGCTCATGGTCAGTCTCTTCGGCGCGCTGCACATACTATCACAACTGCTCCCGTGACTCATGACTCGACTGCGGCGCAAGCAACAGCGCCACCGGGGGCCCCGCCAACACTCCGGTCACAAACGCCAATCACTCCGCTCCCAGTGAACACCCTCTGTCATCCGCCATTGACGTCTCTCCTGCACGGTGAATGCGGGCCTTGACGACGCCCGGCGTGGCCCTGAACCCCGCTACCATTTCACTTGGGGTGGCTGGGATGATCCCATCTGCGCGCGTCGAACGAGCACGGCTTTATCGTGCGCGTTCCGCGAGCAAGAAGGGCGCCTGGCCGCTCCCTCCCCATCCTTTCTGAACGTGCGCGCTCCGTGAGCAAAGGGATCGTCCCAGCCAGGCCAACATATCTATGGATGGGCAGCCCTCCAATTGTGCCCTGTCCCTAGATCGACTTTTAAGGGCACCGACAATCCCAGCTTCTTCCCCGTCGCTTCCATCTCTGTCTTCACGAGTTGCTTCGCCTCTTCGAGTTCCTTCTCCGGCACTTCGAAGATCAACTCGTCGTGGACTTGCAGAATCATCTTGGTATGCGGCATCTCGTAATGCAGCATATTGTTGACGTTAATCATTGCCACCTTGATGAGATCCGCGGCTGAGCCCTGGATCGGACTGTTCACGGCCATGCGTTCGCCGAATCCGCGCTGTACGGGATCGCTGCTCTGCAACTCTGGAATCGGGCGCCGCCTGCCGAGGATCGTGGTCGTGTAGCCTTTCGTTTTTCCTTCTTCGATATTCCGGTCCATTAATGCGCGCACGGCTGAAAACTTCTCGAAGAACGTCTCGATGTACTTCTTCGCGTCCGCCTGCGACACGCCGATGTTCTGCGAGAGGCCGAACGGACTGATCCCATACACAATTCCGAAGACGACCGTCTTGGCCACGCGTCGCATGTCTCGCGTGATCTGGCTGGAGGGCAGACCGAAAATCTCCATGGCCGTCGCCATGTGGATATCCTCGCCCTTCGCAAACACGGCGAGCAAGCGCGGATCTTGCGACAGATGCGCGAGGATACGCGGCTCGATCTGGCTGTAGTCGGCGCAGAGCAGGGTATGGCCTGTCGACGCGATAAACGCTTCTCTGATTCGTAATCCGTACTCGCCCTTCACCGGAATATTTTGCAAATTCGGCTCGGTAGAGGAAAGCCGTCCGGTCGCCGCGACGGTCTGATTGAGCGACGTATGGAGCCGCTTGGTCTCCGGATTCACCAATTCCGGTAGTGCATCCACGTAAGTGGACTTGAGTTTGCTGAGGCTCCGATAGTTCACAATCTGCGCGGGCAATTCGTGCTGGGTGGCGAGCTGCGTCAGCGTGTCTTCGTCGGTCGAGTACCCGGTCTTGGTTTTCCTGATCGGCTTGAGTCCTAACTTCTCAAAGAGCACCGTGGCGAGCTGCTTCGGCGAATTGATGTTGAACTCGCCGCCCGCTGCCACGGCAATGGTCTCCATTATCTTGTCGAGGTCCCGTTCCAATTCTTTGCTGAGTACGCGCAGGCTTTCGACATCCAATAAAAACCCGTTCCGCTCGATCTCGGCCAACACCGGCACCAGCGGCATTTCAACGTCGGTGAAGAGCTTGAGGCTTCCCTGTTCCGACAGTCGTTCCGTCATGGACGGGGCGAGCCTGGCCAGCACCGACGCGGCCTCCGCTGCCTCCTCTCGTGATCCTGTGTCCTCGTCGAAAAGGGATTGCGGTGCGGCGCTGCGTATTTGTCCGGTCCCAAGCCGATGGTCCAACACTTCCAGCGCGATGGTCTCAAGTTGGTGATCGCGGCGGTTAGGATTGAGCAGATAGTCCGCCACCATGGTATCCAGATAGGGGCCCGCGAGGGTCAGTCCGATGCGGTGAAAAACCAGCAAGGTCGCCTTCAGGTCATGGACAACCTTGGTTCTCGTGGGGTCGTGCAGCAACGATGTGATGGGCCGCATGTAGGTTCTGACGTCGAGCGGTATGAACGCGGTCTTATCTCCCGTGGACAGCGCCATCCCCTGCACATCCGCCTGCACCCCTGGCCCAGGGGAGAGCAGACACTGCAGGCCGAGGGCGCCGCCCTTCGGCAATCCCTCCACAAATCGCTGTGCGGACGGTTCATCCTGAACAAGCTCCGTTCCAACCGCGTTCTTCTCGGCTGGTTTAGACGCCGGCTGAAATGATTTGAGAAGTGTGGTGAACTCCAGCTCGCGCAACAAATCGATCAGCTGGTCCTGGTGCGGCGGCTTCATGTGATAGGTCGAGGCATCGAATGCCACGGGACTATCCAGTTGGATGGTCGCCAGCCTCCGGCTGAGGCGGGCGTTCTCGGCCTGTTCGATCAACAGGGCTTGTATCCGAGGCGGCGTGACCTCCTCCACACGGCGTAAGAGTTCCTCTATCGTGCCGAACTGGGCGATCAGCTTCATCGCCGTTTTCTCACCGATGCCCTTCACGCCGGGAATATTGTCCGTCGCATCACCCATGAGCCCCATGATCTCCACGACGCGCGCCGGCTCCACGCCGAAGCGTTCACGGCATTCCGCTTCGCCCAACCACTTGTCTTTCACCGGATCGTAGATACGCACGTGGGGCGTCAGGAGTTGGAACATGTCCTTATCGCCGGTGACGATGACGACGTCGAAGCCGGCCTGTTCGGCCTGGTGCGCGAGCGTGCCGATCAAATCGTCCGCCTCGTAGCCGGCCTGCCGGACTGCGGGAATGTTGAGGGCCTCCACCACGCGATGGATGTAGGGAATCTGGGCGCTCATGCCTTCCGGCATCGGCGGCCGCTGCGCCTTGTATGCCTTGAACTCCGCGTGGCGCAACGTCGGACCTTTCTCGTCAAACGCCACGACGAGACCATCCGGCTTCCGCTCACGAAGAATCTTCAGCAATGTCGTCGTAAAACCGAGGATGGCGTTGGTCTGGAGGCCTTGGGAATTATTCAGGGCCGGCAGGGCGAAGAACGCACGATAGATATAGGCGCTTCCATCGATTAGGTAGAGCGTCTTGCGGCTGGACTCGGTGCTCGACATGATGTGGGCTAAGGATCGGGGGTCAGCGTCAGCGGCGGTTTACCATACTTGCGGCGCATGGCATTAATGACGTTCAGCAGGGTCGGCTGACCTACCAGTTTGGCTTCCAGCTCGCGCTTTCTGGGAAAATCCATGAGCGAAACCCCAATCAGCATAGTCAGCAGGCCCTGCCCCGGCAAAAAGAGCAAGGCGAAGCCGGCCAAGAGGAGCACGACGCCGACGACGTTCTTGACCACCAACCCCGACAGGCGCAGCACTGGATGATGGTCTTTCATCCAATGGCGGGGAGTGCGCGTGTCAAAATAGTCGGCCGGCAAGCGGACCAGAATCAGTGGGATGGCAATCAGGGAGCCGATGAATCCAATGGCCGAAGCCACGGTGAGACCGATGAGCACATCGACCGGAATCCATTGCTGGACTGTTGCGAGTAAGTCATCCATGCACCGCGCATCCTAACATGCGACCTGGGGGCACTCAAGCCAATGAACGAGCCTCGGCGAGTGTTTACGGCACGTTTCTCATCGGGCTATAATGTTTCTTCTATGTCGCGTCGTTCGCCCTTCACACTTCGGATCAGCACCTTGCTAGGGGTCGCGGGCCTTGGTATGGGACTCCTTGCATATCCCTCCACGGTCAGCGCATCCGATGATCTTCATATCGAGATTACGAAGAAAGGCCTGGGCAAGGAGGTCGTCATCACGCAGGGGGCACGCGAGTGGTTCATGCTGATCGAGGTGACGCCGGAGAATTCCGTGGTCCTGCGGCAGGAAAAAGAGCACGATACATATCTCGTGGACGAAAGTGAAACGCATGACCGTCCCATGACCACAGGCGAAGTCGATGCGGCCATCACCGATTATGTGAACGGCGTCAAAGCCCGCGCCGCGAAGAAGTAGCCACCAACTATGCCGGCTCAACCCAAGTTCGTCATCTTCGCCCATCACGCCACCTACGATACGCTGCACCAGGTCGCGACCCTTGGCCTCACTGCCGCAGCAATGGGAAAGGACGTGATCGTGATCTTATTGTTCTGGACGATTAAGAAGCTGGCCGAGGGAAAGATCGACGTGGTCGATTTTCCGCCGGAATACGCCTCATCAGCGGACGAGGTCGCTCGTCTGTTGAAAGAGAAGAAAGTCCCGAAGATTTCAGAGATGTTTCAGGAAGCGAAATTGGTCGGCCGGTTCCGGCTCATCGCTTGCAGCGCGGGCCTGGAATACATGGGCGTGGACAGTGCCGTCGTCGAAAAGAACGTTGACGAAGTCATGGGACTACCTGCCATTATTGCGCTCACTTCTGACGCGGAAACGAAGCTCTTCATTTAGCGGAATGCTGAAAAAGCCCGCCAGCTTCGTTCTCGGCTCATCGAAATCCTCAACGTACCC
>CAZPWD010000211.1:0-4481 GCA_964590025.1 uncultured Nitrospira sp. | reverse complement strand
ACGTCTCGAGGTCGCGGGTCTTCTTGAGAATTTCCGCCGTCCGCTCCTGCACGCGCCTTTCCAACTCATCGTGCGCTCGACGCAACGCCTCCTCCGCCTGCTTGCGCTCGGTGATGTCAATGATGCTGCTCAGCACCATAGGCCCTTCTTCGGTCGCGATAGGATTCAGGCCGATCTCGATGGGAATCTCACGGCCGTCTTTGCGCAAACCATACAGATCGCGGCCGGCGCCCATGGCGCGCGTCTTGGGATCGGCGAAGAATGCGGCCCGGTGACCCGCATGGGCCCCTCGGAACCGGGCGGGCACCAGGGTTTCGATGGACTGGCCAACCAGTTCTTCCCGGGCATAGCCAAATAATCTTTCGGCTTGGGCATTCACGAGCGCGATGGTGCCTTTCTGATTGACGAGTATTATGGCGTTGGGCGCCCCCTCCACGACCCGTCTGAAGTTTTCCTCCAACCGTTTCCCCTCGGTGATGTCGCGGGTAATTGCGGCCGCGCCGATGATGGTCCCGCTCTCGTTCTTGACGGGCGATACAACAATCAATACGGGCACGAGGCTGCCGTTCTTACGCTGACGGATCGTCATGAAACTCGCTACCCGTTCCCCCCCGTCGGATGCGATCGAAAACCTGCGTTTTTTCGTCCAGCCGTTCAGCAGGAATGAGTCTCGTGATCGGATGCCCGATGATCTCCTCACGGGTATAGCCGTAGAGCTGCTCGGCCCCCTGGTTCCAAGTGACGATGATGCCGGCCAAGTCCATGCTGTGAATCCCGTCATCCGACGACTCCACAATGTTCGCCAAGAGGGTGTGGGCGTCCTCCGCCCGCTTGCGCTCGCTCACGTCCAGAAGCGCCGTCCGCCACTGGGTGATGCGCCCCGGCTCCTTGTGAACCGCGAGACTCTCGAGATGGACGAAACAAGGTGATTCGCCCTCAACGCAGCCTGGTGGATCGGGCGGGCATACTCCTCCCGTACAATGCCTCACGTACCACGCGGCGGCTTCAGCCCGGCGATGGAGATGAAACTTCTCGTAGGCATGCGACAGGTAATTCTTGACCGTTAGCTCGCTTAATTCGAGCGAAACGGCAATCTCCTTGTTGGTTTTTCCTTCAGCCAGGTAGGCGATGACCTTCTGCTCCTGATCTGACAGGCGCTTGGGTTTCGCGGTAGAGTCCGCCCGCACACCCTCTCGGAGCGTATCGAGGATCTGCTTGGCGAGACGAGGATCGAGATAGGTGTGCCCCTCGGCCACAGTCCGTACGGCCCGAATCACCTCGTCAGCGTTGGCATCTTTCAACAGGTAGCCCTCGGCCTCTCCTAAAGCAGTCGCGCGGAGCGCGGCCTGATCGACCAAAGCGCTGAAGAAGAGTACCCGTGAAGTTTGCGATGACTGCCGGATCGCTTGGCTGACGGGTACGCTACTGCCTTCGAGCAAGGAGGTTTCCATTAAGACCACAGTAGGTTTTCGACGCGCCACCACTTCGATGACATGAGTTCCTCTGGGTGCCTCTTCGAGCAGCTGGATACCGGTGTCCTGCGACAGGAACGTCCGAATTCCGGCTCGAATGATTTGACACGGATCTACAAGCAGGACTGAGATCATAGGAATCAAGTCAGAAACGACGACCTCTCTTGTGAAACGAAATGCTAGCTGGTGGACTCACCTTCTTGCTTGCCGGTTGAGCCGCTCATGAGATCGGAAGTGAATATCGCAGCGCAATCCGGATCAGCTTGGCTCGTCCACGGATGCCGAGTTTATCTGAGATCCTGGCGATCGTATTCTCAATGGTTCTCACGTTGCTGTGGAGCGACTCGGCTATTTCTTTTGAGGTGAGTCCTTCGCCGACCATTCTTAGAATGGTCAGTTCGCGGACCGAGAGAGGTTGCAATAAGTCAACGTCCGGCAGTGGCCGGGAGAATTCGCCAATGTCATTGATCGCCTTTTCGAACAGTTTACCGCCTGCCGACGGAGAATCCGCGAGACGGCCGAGCCGCACATGGATACGGCAGTGCATGGGAGGGAGGCCCTTCCCTTGGATGACTTCGACTCTGGCCCGACCAAAGTGCTGTGTTGCGAGGCCTCCAAAAAAACCGGAGGTGATCTGACAGAACTGAGGATTGTCTGCCGGGGGCAGACCAAACGGACACTCTTTTACATCGAAAGTGATCTCTTCTGAGGTGATGTTCAGAGGCTGAGATGGCCAGAGGGGGATACTGGTCGCGGCTTTCACATATTCGTTCATCGTTCCACCAGAGGACTGTGGCGCGCTCAGCTTGTAATGGTAGTAGGCGCGCTGAGCAATCTTGCGGCCAATGTTCTGCAACATCCTTTCCACCACTCCAGAATGAAGAATAGTTCCGATGAGTTTAATCAACTCGTCGACAGTGGTGGCTAATAACTGGGGCGATGGCATAGGGCTAGAACTGATCAGGGGTTAGCCTGATACCCATAAATAGGCCGGTTTTACTAAGACTTTGCTTTGTTGGAGCATGAGCGGCGGTGTTTCTAGACAGCGGAGTGGGAAGCTGCCGGCTATTTTTGTTAGATATAGCAAGGAGAAACTATTGTTTAATTAAACAGTATCAGTATATCCAATGCGCATAAGAAACAGAAGAGTAGTTTTAGCTTGAATACGGAGTAATTATACTTCGAAGCGTCTGTCTTTGTTTTTTGAGGATTCATTTTGATGATTCATTCGTTGGATGGATGGTGGGCCGTCATCATAGTGGTCTGGGTCAAGGAGAAGTTTGAAGAGTGCCCTATAGCCGAAATCGCATCGTCAAGCGCCAGGAGTCCTCCCCTACCGGGGGAGCCGATTTGGCGCGTATCTCGAGTTAGGAATTGTGCGCAAGGATTCGTGGGAGCTGGGAGAGAGCGAGACACGAACAGGTCTGCACAGCTAGACAAGGTGATGGCGGCTGGCGATCTGTAAGAGCCTGGCGCGCTTTCGGACATTCAATTTTTTGCAAATCCGTGAGGTGGCATTCTGAATTGTGCGGAGACTGAGATGGAGCGCGGTCGCGATTTCCTTGGCGGAACAGCCCTTTCCGATCCGGGTGAGAATCTCAAGTTCCCGACGTGAGAGACATGAAAGCGGTTCATGGTCCATCGCAGGCGTGAGGTCTTCGGCGCTAGCATTCTCAGGACCGGTATAAAGGTCGCCTTCTTTCTGTGAATGTATCGCCTCGCCCAGGTAGACCGAAACCATATAGGTGGGTCGCTCCTTCTTCGGACCGGGAGCAACAACGACCCGCGCTGTTCCAAACTGATCAGCAGCAGCCGATCCGAAAAACCCGGAGATGATGGGAGGCAAGGCACCATTGTGGTTGAAGGTCGGAAGGCTGTGAATGACAAACCTGATGAGGTTCGGGGTCACTTTAGTTGGTTCAGCCGACCAGATTCCCCCAGCGGTCATCGCCCGAACGTAGCCCATCGGTGTAAACGATTCCGATTTCTTTTTTCTCGTCAGCCGGTAACGCGTCGAGGTTTCTCGCCCTAGTTTTTGACCGGCGTTGTTGAGCAAGCCATTGAGGAGCACTGGATGAAGAAATTCATCCAGTGAGAGGAGGAGCATACCGAAGGTATCGCGCAGCAGGTCCGAATGGTTCATGGTGACAGAGATCCCCAAGCGCATTTCGGATCACACACTGTCCTTAACATGCTACTACGGGATGATTCTTTCATCGAGACCAGAGCCTAAGCAAAGCACTCAGTACTTATACATCTCATCATTGAGTACTTCCACTTCTTTTTCGCCTCCATCGTCAGAGAAACGTCGCAAATCATTAAGCGCGGGGATTCACCTGCCGACTAGAGGGATAGCGAAGCAATATCAATCTGAACGCTGCCTCCGGACTCGGAGGTAGCCCGGTGTGCGGAGCGGATGTGGCGGTTTCGATCGTCCCACGCCGCTTTTCTCTCTCGTTGAGAGCGGTGCCAAAGGATGTGAGTCGCAACTCCACCTAAGGGAGGCGCGAGAAAGATGGCAGGTAACTCGATTGCGACAGGATAGCCGGAAACGCGCGAGTGAGGAGAAGCCGACTATCCTTGTGATTGACGACGACGAATCTCTTCGGAATTCGCTTCGCCGTACTCTCAAGAAAAGGAGCTACACGGTCCTGGAGGCTGCCGAAGGCAGGCAAGGGCTCACGGTCTTGAAAACCCAGACCGCTGATCTGATTCTGCTCGACATCTTTATATGCCGGGCAAGGAGGGATTAGAGACTCTCACCGAGCTTCGCCGGTTTTATCCGCAAATGGGTATCCCTTTGACCCCCGTAAGAAATATTGATCCCGTAGCGCCGTGGAAAATGCACGACCTATCCCCGGTGTTGATTACCCGCGCACATTCCACTAGCCAGGATCGAGGACGCCGCATGATTCGGATTGTTATCGCGGATGACCACGCCGTCGTCCGCCGTGGATTGAAAGAGATTTTGGCGGACGAGAGCGATATGGAAATCGGCGCAGAGGCGTC
>CAZPWD010000210.1:0-4482 GCA_964590025.1 uncultured Nitrospira sp. | reverse complement strand
CCCATACTTCGATCCATCCGTCGCCACGAGTACATTCATGTTGCGCATCCTTTCGTTTGCCCGGACTATTTATGAATACCTGCTACGTCGTCCGATCCTCTCGCCCGGCGGGGCTGTTCTCGTTCGGCCTCCTCGACGGACTGCCAGTACGCCTCCGTCGACCTTACGGGCGAGCAGCCCCGGCGGGCTTCAGCCTCGAACGCCTCGCGACGGCATTCATGAATCATCCGGGCTTAAGTTCCCATCACGTTCGAACCGGCATGCTGAAACCGGCTGTGAAATGCCTCCGGCGACAGCCCCGCGAGGGCCACGCAGCGGCCCAGTGCCACCGGATCGTTGAAGTCCTCCTCGAACAGCCGAATCATGTATTGGCGCGCAATCTGGTGCGACTGCGCCGTGATAACCACCATCCGCACTTTCGCCAGGCCGGCAGCCGAGGCGTTGCGAGTAGTCCTACGCAGACGACTCCACATCCTAGACGCCCAAGGTGAGATGAGATCTCTTCATGGCTCCCCCCCCCTCAAGATCGCGCGCGGAGGAGGCGGTCGGAAAAGTAGCATGTCCCGGGGTTTTTGTCTCTACCTCTGAGCCGTCAAGAGCCGTACCATCTGCTAAGCTTGTCTTAGCATAGGCACTGAGACCTCGGCGCAAAAGGGGTATTGCGATGTGGCTTCGTCATGGATTCTGGCTCTTGATGATGGGGACGCTATGGGGATGTGCGATGGTGAATGGTACAGCGCCGCCTGGTTCTGCGCCATTATTTCACGCCGATGCGACCGACACAGTAATCCTGCAAGCTGTACATCGAGAGCAAGAAACGCTGCTGAGCACCTGCAGACAGCACCAGTCCTGTGATCAGGTGCATTTCACACGTGCGATGATCGCGTTATTCCAGAATGGAGAGGCGGCAGCGGCCTCCTTTCAGCAGGCGATCGCCGTCGCGCCGAATGGTCCATTCGCGGATTCAAGCGCACTCTGGATTCGGTTTCTTGCCAACCGAACTTCCCACCCCGCTTCCGCCGACAAGCCCAATGGGGCGTTAGAGGTGATGAAAGGGCTGGTGCGCGCATGGCTGGGACAACAGCGTGCGGAAACTGCCAAAAGCCCGGACCTAGCAGTACACACTCTTCGGCGGCGGATTCGTACTCGCGATAAGCGGATCGCGGAATTGACGGATCAGCTCAGCGCCCTGAAGCAGATCGATTCGGACGCGCATAGGAACAGCAAGTTGAGTCTGCCGAGGACTCCGTCCAAGTGAAGCTCCCCGCGCTCCCGCGCGGGGCATCCTAATAGGAATGCGGAACTCTCCGTAGCCCGAGCCCTCCTTCGCTAAAGCTTCGGCACGCCGCCCATAGGCTCTGGCCGACGGGTCGGAGGGCTCTCCTCGCCATTCCTGACCACATCGCCCGACCCATGCCCCCGGTGAGCCCCACCTTCTTCGTGGCCCACTTTCCGAATCGCCAGGTTGACCGCATCCGTATGCCACGCGGACGCCTCCACATCCGAGACGCCCAAGGCGAGATGAAATCTCTTCATGGCTCTCCCCTCAAGACCGCGCGGGGACGAGGCGGTCAGAAAAGTAGAATGTCCCCCTTTTTTCGTCCCCAAATTGTCTGGGTTTCGGATCAGCCTAATCAGAGGTTGAAGAAACTCTATATTTAGTGGGAAACTGCTGAGAGCTGTGGTCGTGGGCTTGCTGGATGCGATGCTGGGACAAGTAAGCAACGCCTTTGTGGTTTGCCGAGTTGGGATAACAGCGAGTTTCGAGGAGTAGTTGCCCTTTGTAACGAAGCACTCCGCGTTATATTGGCATCGAAGTGTGTTGAAGTAATGTCAGAATTGCCTAAACCCACCAGTGGTAAAGTAGCTGATCCAGTTTACGTCGGTGTGAAAAGCTATGAGCCCCCACCCCTCCATGGAAGCGGTCTCTAACGTACCCAAGCTACGTCTCTTGGTCCTTTCGGAGATCGACGACTGGGATTTTGGCCGGCAATTGAAAGCTTGCGGGCATGATATTGTCGCCTGGGCTCGTCCTAGGTGGAAGCGAGACCCAAAGTGTGGCGGCCTTTGTCATGCGGTCAGGACCACCATTAGAGCTATTTTGTGCCAACCCAAACCGATACGGACAATTAAACCTAGATTCAGTGCCTGGAGATGGCTTGATAAGGAAAAGATCCTACGCATCACCTCCCCCAACGTGAACTCTCCCACTTTTGTTGAATATGTGAAGCGCTTGAACATTGATCTTATCGTGGTCTGTTTCTTCTCTCAGATTTTAAAGGCGGCAATTCTCCAAACTCCTCGGTTGGGAATCTTAAATTGTCATCCCTCACTACTCCCTCGTTATGGAGGACCACATCCGGCATTTTGGATGCTCAAGAATGGGGAATCGGTTGCAGGGATCACCGTTCATATGATGACGGAGAAAATTGATGCAGGGGATATTGTCGCCCAACAAGAACTGATTATCGGAGAGCACGAGAATGCTGGGCAATTGTTGCAGCGACAATACCATGCATCTGCTGCGCTCCTGACAGAAGCCGTCAATGCCATGGCGCAAGGAACTATCGACCGCAAGCCACAAAATATGGCGGAACGTAGCTATTTTGGAAAGAAGAAAGCAGCCGACACCATACTTGATTGGAACTGGTCTGCGAGCCAAATTGCAAATCTGTTGCGCGCGCTACAACCATATGAACCTCTCATAGCCTGTCTAAATGGTATAACCATCAAGATTTACGATGCGCAACCTCAAGAAGGGTCTCCCTCAGGGAGAGTTCCTGGAGAAATCATGGCAAAGCGATCGGGGAGACTCCTCGTACAGACCGGCAACGGGTATCTAGAGATAAGGTCCTGTGAAATAGTACCGTTTCACGGTTGGGTCAATCGTATTTTGCAAGAGTTCCTGCTGGCCGTCGGCAGCCGTTTTGACCTTGCTCCGCAGCAACGGGGCTAGCATCTGAAGCAGTCTCATGAGCACGGTATGCCAACCCAATGGAATGACTTGGTGATCTCCACCACGTCAAATCTCTCCGTGGTCAACATGGGTGAGACACTCAGCGAACGGCAACGGGCATTACACCTGACTTTCGGCCTATCGATTCCACCCTCTCGCGATCATCACCGTATTCCCGTTCTGTATTATAATGGAGTGTCTCTGCCCTCGGCTCTACGCATCTGACATGGCCGCAATATACATTCAGAGAGGAGGAACACCATGAGCACGGCAACGGTGGAAATCCCGATTCACCAAAAGGTTACAACCTTTCTAGGCGCGCCCCGGAAGATGCTGATCGGCGGCAGGTGGCTCGAAGCCGCGTCGGGGAAGACCTTCCCGACCTATAACCCGGCCACGGGCGAAGTCCTGGCCCAAGTGGCCGAAGGCAACAGCGCCGACGTTGACAGGGCGGTCATCGCTGCACGGAAAGCCTTCGAGACCGGCCCGTGGCGCACGCTCACAGCCTCGGAGCGTGGACGGCTGATCTGGAAGCTCGCCGACCTTGTCGAATCTCACCTGGAAGAATTCGCCCAACTGGAGTCGCTCGACAATGGGAAACCGGTCGGCGTGGCCCGAGCTGCGGATGTGCCACTGGCCGTGGACCTCTTCCGGTACATGGCGGGTTGGGCGACCAAAATCGAAGGCAACACGATCCCCATTTCGGTACCCTACACACCCGGCGCCCGGTATCTCGCCTACACGCTGCGCGAGCCGGTCGGCGTGGTGGCCCAGATCATTCCCTGGAACTTTCCGCTGCTCATGGCGGCCTGGAAGCTAGGCCCAGCGTTGGCCGCTGGCTGCACCATCGTCCTGAAGCCCGCCGAGCAGACGCCGCTGTCCGCCTTGCGACTCGGCGAGTTGATCTGCGAAGCGGGATTCCCGGACGGGGTGGTCAACATCGTGCCCGGGTACGGGGAGACCGCTGGCGCGGCGCTGGCGGCGCACCCGGACGTGGACAAGGTGGCCTTCACTGGGTCCACAGAAGTGGGGAAGCTCATCCTTGGGGCGGCCGCGAGGAATCTCAAGAAAGTGTCGCTGGAGCTCGGAGGAAAGTCCCCCAACATCGTGTGCGAGGACGCCGATCTGGAGGCGAGCATACCCGGGGTTGCGAGCGCAATCTTTTTCAACCAAGGCCAGTGCTGCTGCGCAGGCTCCCGGCTCTTCGTCGAGAAGGGTATCTTCGACGAGGTGGTGGCGGGCGTGGCTGAGGACGCGAAGAAGATCAAGGTCGGGCCGGGCATGGATCTCGCCACCCAAATGGGCCCGCTGGTGTCGGACGAGCAGCAACGGCGGGTGCTCGGCTATCTGGAGTCGGGCCTCTCCGAGGGCGCCAAGGCGGTGGTCGGCGGGCGCAAGCTGGGCGACAAGGGCTACTTTGTGGAACCGACCGTGCTGGTCAATACCACGCAGAAGATGAAGATCATGCAGGAGGAAATCTTCGGGCCGGTTGTATGCGCAATGCCGTTTACGGACTTGGGCGAGGT
>CAZPWD010000209.1:0-4503 GCA_964590025.1 uncultured Nitrospira sp. | reverse complement strand
GTCCGCACGTCTAGGACAACAGGAGAACACCGCGCAGGATGCTCAAAAAGGCCGTTCAGCAAGGCCGCAGCGAGCGAAGAGGCGAGGCGTACGCTTCGGTACGTTGAGCCTCTGAGCGATGCGAGAACGAAGCTGGCGGGCTTTTTCAGCATCCTGCTAGCCCTTCTTCATGTGGAATAGTGTCAGCCCAGCCCTCAGCCTCGCTTTAGGCAGGATGGTGCGATGCATCCGAAACGTGGGAAGCTGTTCGACCGGTTCTTCCCAGCAGACGTGGAGTCCATGGGACGAAGCCTGCCGGCCCAGCTGTGCCGGACCGATGACGAATGCATTGCCTCCTCCCTGGAGAATTTGACTGATCTCCTTCATGCGTTCGGCTAGGCTGGCCAGTAGGTCTCCACTGTCATAAGGCACCCAGTGGTAGACCAAGTCATAGGAGTGCGGGGTTTTATGATCGTGAAGCCCTTCGGCCGGAACGAATCGAATGCGTGAGAGCCAGTCCCACCGCTGCAACTCGGCACAGACGTTCCAGAGTTGTTGCGCCTGCTTTTGCGCAAAGGCCGGATACCGTACCAGCACGGTATAGTCTCTCGGCCGATCAAACATGATGCAGGTCGCAACCACAGCATCGCCATTGTCGATGAGTACGCGCTCGGCTCGGGAAAGGGCCGCGCCGATTTCCCGATCCTGCTCGCCAATATCTTGTAAATAATCGGCCACGAAGGGTTGCGCCGCGCACTCATCGATTTCAGATTCGTCTTCCGGATAGAGCAACCGCGCGCCGTAGGCGTCGGCAGGAGGGATGAGCGGAACCCCCTGGACAAAGACCGACCGCCAGTCGACTGGGCTCATGGCCACTGGCTCACCAGACTGTTCCAGACTCCCCTGCGGCAGGGTCACAGCCAACGTCGTTTCACGATCGCGATCCTTCAGGATGACATGCATTCCAATAGTTTCTGCACTTCGATCGCAAGGGACAAATCGACGGCCTTTCGGGCTCATATAGGACAGCCCGGAGGAGTCTGACGCCACCGTCACTTTGTGCAACAAGCCACCTTGGAGGGTAAGGCAAGCCCCCGCGCGCTGATCGAAATATCGTATCGGCGGCGTAGCAGCCGGCATCCAGATTACGTGATTAGACCGTTCAGGATTCATGAAGAGCGTGAACGGGTTACTCCCCCCAGGCGCCTGCGGGGTAAAGAAGCTACTAAACAAACGGAAGGCCGCTTCCGACGGATAGGTGGGAATACCTCGGTATCGCAAGGGTCGGGGAGTCGGTTTCCCCTCATTCTGATCGTCGTAGAGTCCGCGAATCAATTCAAAGACCGCAGACCCAGTTCCCGGCAATAGCGACTGAAAGAGTTCGACGACCGGCAAAAAATCGATAGAGGACCAACTCATCGCCCCCATACAGGACATGAAGCGGGCTCGTTCGAAATCCCCGTCCTGCAGCACATAGAAGGCGTCTTTCCTCTGGCGGATTGTCGCCCTACCGGTCGGCTCGATCAGGAGATCCTCATCCCGATAGAAAAATCGCACTTCCTCGAGCGGGACCCGGAGCGCCTGCGCAGCCATCGTGCGCAAATCATCGGCCTTGAGCCGTTGCCAGCCAGGCTTACTGGCGAGATTGAGGCTGGTTTCATTCACCAAACCAGCCGGCTTCAACCCGACCCATTGCCCCCAATCCAAACGTATCCGAGCGCGGCAGAGGATCACATCGCCTATGGCATTAGTCCCCCACTCGCATTCATGCAACGGGTTTCCTGCTGGATCGGTCGCCAGAAACCGGCGACCGTCCGAGCGATAGAAGACAAGATGCCCTGTGGCCTGGCGGACGACTCGCCCACCCGCCTGTTCGAGATCCTGTGCGAAGGGAAGATTGGTTGAAAAGCGAAGATGACCGGAGGTTGTCAACGCGGCACGCCGTGGATCGGAGGGCATCTACTCGCGGACTTGCCCGCTCCCCATGACGATAAACTTGAAACAGGTCAATTCTTCCAGCCCCATCGGGCCTCGGGCATGGATGCGGGACGTGCTGATCCCGATTTCTGCTCCCAGCCCGAACTGATAGCCATCGTTCAACCTAGTAGAGGCGTTCACCAACACCGCGCTGGCATCGACCTCGCGCAGAAACCGCATGGCCTTAGGATAGTCGGATGTCACGATGGCTTCCGTATGGTGTGAGCCATACTTGGCAATATGCTCCATCGCTTCATCGACGTTCTTGACCACTTTCACCGCTACGGTGAGATCGAGGAATTCTTTTCCAAAATCATCGTCGCTTGCGGGTTTGGCCGACGATGACAACTGACAGGTTTTCTGGCACCCGCGGACCTCGACTTTGGCCGCCACCAACTTATCAATGAAGGGGGCGAGCCAGTTGCGCGCAATGCCCTGATGAACTAAGAGGGTCTCCATCGCATTGCAGGTCGACGGCCGCTGCACCTTTGCGTTGAAGCAGACCCGCTCCGCCATGGCTGGATCGGCATCGGCATCGACATAGATGTGACAGACACCGGCGTCGTGCCTGATGACCGGGATCGTGGCGTGCTCGGTAACGACGCGCATCAGCGATTCGCCGCCGCGCGGGATAATCAGGTCGATGTAGCGATCTTGCTTCAGCAGAAGAGGAACCAGCTCGCGGTCGGGCCGCGCGACAAAACTGATCGCCCCGGCCGGGATACCGGCTTTCTCTGCCGCCTCCGATAGAACCGCCGCAATCGCCGTATTCGAGTGGATCGCCTCGCTCCCTCCCCGCAGTACGCAGGCGTTCCCGGATTTCAAACACAGGGCAGCGGAATCCGCCGTGACGTTCGGGCGGGACTCATAAATAATTCCAATGACGCCGATCGGAACCCGCACGCGCCCCACTTGCATCCCATTCGGCCTCGTCCACATCTTCGGCACGTCACCGAGTGGATCAGGGAGCGCAGCCACCTCGCGCAGGCCTGCTGCCATTTCGACGATCCTCTCGGCCGTCAGACGCAGCCGGTCCGCCATCGCCTTCTTCTCCGGCGCAGTCCCGAAGGCCTCCAGATCCAGTTCGTTCGCGACAAGCAGCGCATCCTTCTGCTCTTCCAGCGCCTCTGCCATCGCAAGAAGGGCCCGGTTCTTCACTGTAGTCGAAAGCGTAGCCAGTCGGCCCGCGGCATGTTTGGCTCGGGTGACCAATTCGTTGACATACTCTGGAATCGGTATGGGCGCAACCATTTCCACGCCCGCCGATTCGATGGGTTCGACCGACCCTTTCGCCTGGTTATTTTGGTCAGACAGCATAAATACGACTCTTATCTCATGACGTTGGGACAGGAACAGGATACAGCGGGAGTTTCAGTTCGGTCAAGGCGGCCATTCGCAGGAAAGCTGCGCGAGACAGGCGGGACGAGCGAGAGGGGCGAGAAGGATGAGGGTTCGAGGTTCGAAGGTTGAGGCTTGAGGCTTTCGGAACTTCAAACCCCGAACGTCGAGTCGCGCCTTTCTCGCATGTCTCGCGCGTCACGCGCCAGGCTTCGGGCTAGATCACTTTTCTGAAGTATTCGATCGTGCGAAGAAGGGCATCCTCGAGCTGGACTTGCGGTTCCCATTTCAGGAGAGTGCGCGCCCGACTGATATCGGGCCGTCTGACTTTAGGATCACCGGCGGGCAGCGGATGATGGGTGATTTGGCTCGATGAACGGGTGAGTTCCTGTACCAATTTCGCGATCTCCAAGACGGTCAACTCACGTGGGTTCCCGATATTTACAGGATCATGCATGCTGGATCCGTTCTCGTCCTCTTCCTGCCTGAGGAGGACTTTTCGGTCCGTCCGTTGCTCGACCGTCTTGTCTGAATCCAGCATGAGCAACGCCGAAATACCGCGGACCAGGTCATCGACATAGCAGAAGCTCCTGGTCTGGGACCCGTCACCGAATACGCTGAGAGGCTTTCCCTGGAGTGCCTGTACTATGAAAGTCGACACGACGCGTCCGTCATTCGGCCGCATGCGGGGACCGAACGTATTAAAGATACGCACGATCCTGGTATCGACCGCATGATAGCGGTGATAGGCCATCGTGAGGGCTTCTGCAAAACGCTTGGCCTCGTCGTACACGCCACGGGGGCTGATGGGGTTGACGTTGCCCCAATAGGATTCAGGCTGAGGATTCACAAGCGGGTCCCCATAGACTTCCGACGTGCTGGCCAAGAGGAACCTCGCCCCCTTCGCCTTGGCTAGTCCAAGAGCCTTATGCGTACCTAAGGCACCGACCTTCAGCGTGGCAATAGGAAATTCAAGGTAGTCTTGCGGGCTCGCGGGTGATGCGAAGTGCATGACCGCATCCAATGGACCTTCAATATGCAGATAGTCACACACATTGTATTTGACAAAAGAAAATCGCTCGTGCCCGAGCAGATGGGCGATATTCTCGACCCGTCCGGTGAGGAGGTTGTCCATGCAGATCACGGAATGTCCAGACTGCAGCAGCAAATCGGAAAGATGACTCCCGAGAAACCCGGCTCCGCCTGTAA
>CAZPWD010000208.1:0-4518 GCA_964590025.1 uncultured Nitrospira sp. | reverse complement strand
CACGGCGCAGCCATAGACCCGCCAAGCCAGAGAAAGTAGAATGAGCTGGTTTCGTCAATGTGTGGGGAAGCTAGATGGAAGAAGCTCGCTCCATCGACGTTATGGAAGTTCTTGTCTGCGCGGGCGGCGTAGCGTATGGCCTACTGTTGGCCTACGGACTCAAACAGCAATGGCGCTGGCTCACCGATCCACCAGAGTGGACATCTGTGATCTATTTTCCCACAGTCGTAAAAATGATTTGGGGTCCCAAACATGTTCGTAGCTTTGCATATTTGACGGCCTACGGCTTTCTCGTGATGAGTCTCATTTGTCTTGCGCAATCAGTGCTTGGTTCGTTCTAAGAGACCCAACCACGAACCGGCTCCGTAACCAGTTCGCGGCGCGGGGAGGGGATCTGGTTCATCTGGTTCATCTGGTCTGTTTGGTTCGTTTGGTTTGTCTGGTTCAGAGCACGAAATAAACTAGATAAACTAGATAGACCAAACAAACGAGATAGACTGCCTCTGCATCGTCTTCCCCTCCCACAACGATAGACCGGGCCGATCAGAAAAAGTAGAATGTCCCTGTTTTTCAGCCACTTAGCCCGGTGGGAGCTGAAAGCGGCCATCGCCTGGATGAGCTGATCGACCTGAGTGTTCCGCAGCAGCTGCCCATGGTTGTCGCGGGAGCGAGCCAGCAAGTTACAGCGATAGGTACCCCATACTAAAGCTCTACAGTTCCCCCCTCTACGTATAATTGCGTGCCGTCTCTCTCCTTTTGTAATCTTACCCGCATGGTAAGACCCCGTCGGTTTATCTATTGGCGAATGGTGTTGAAAGGCGTGGCCATTGTCTATAGCGTGACCTTCGTGGCAGGGCTCGTGCTTGCCTTTGACAACATCACACCACAGTCAAATCCGATTATGTATCCGCTGCTGGCTCTGGTAACAGGAGCAGTTGGGGTTGCGCTCGCCCTTCGCGTGGCCCACACCACACGGGTGTCGTACGTTTTAGCTATTGGAATTGGTCTCTGGCTTGTCAGTGGGACGAGCATATTTGTTGGAGCGCAAACCGTCACGGCCTGGTTGGATAGTAGTGTATTCGTCGCCATCATAGTCATCCTGGGCCGATTGGTGTTATGGACAGGCCAAGTAACACCAACACTCGATCTTTCCCTTAAAGGAATCATTCGTGACCGAAATTCTGGCTTGCTAGGGCATCGAGCGGGAAGGTCCATGTTCTAATTGCTATTCGCCGGCCCTCCACCTCGAAATTCAAGGAATGAGGGATCAGGTCTTGTAATCCAACATTTCGCGGCGCGGGGCGGGGATCTGGTCTATCTGGTTTATCTAGTCTTTCTGGTTTATTTGGTTTCTCTGGTTTCTTTGGTTTGGGTCAACGAGAGAGACAAGACTGACCCGCGCTCAGGATAAACCGCTCGGAGTCGTCGTTCGCTGCTTGTCCGGACAATTGAACATCAACCATTCAACATTGAACATTATCTCCCCCACCCCCTCCCCTCACACAGCGATAGACCAGGTCGACCCTGAAACAGTAGAATGCCCCGGTTTGTTCACGTGCAATCACCATTGTCATTATAGGAGGGCGCCATGGCTACGTATCTGATGCTCCTCAACTGGACGGATCAGGGAATCAGAAATGTGAAGGAGTCGCCGAAGCGGTTGGATGCGGCGAAAAAGCTTGCCAAAGACTTGGGCGGTGAGATCAAGACTGTCTATATGACGCAAGGGAGTTTCGATCTTGCCGTGGTTGCAGAGATGCCCAATGACGAGAAGGTGGCTAACTTCGTCTTGAAACTTGGCTCACTGGGAAATGTGCGAACGACAACGCTCAAAGCCTATTCGGAAGACGAATACCGGAAGATTATTGGCGGTCTGAACTAATCTGTTCTGTGCCGCTGCAGGTCAGAGTCATCCAGGGCAGCATGCTGCATCAGGAAAGATGTGTCAGGAACCATTTCGCGGCGCGTGGCGGGGAGCTTGTTCATCTGGTATCCTATCGTCTGCTTGGTTCGATGACAGGAGCATGCACCGCTGCGACTGCTTGACGGAGCGGTGTCTGGGCGCGTAGCATCACAGTCAAGACGTTTCAGCCACGCCGACTGTCTCATCTCTCGCGCTTCTTCGCCCGTCCCAACGCGACCGATTCTCCAGTCTCCGCCGCTCCAACGCCGGTATCACACTCCGCACACTTTTCCCGAGACGATCACATCGCGGCAAGGAGGTATCCACATGTCAACGCAGAGGCCCATTACCGACCGCATCCTCGAACTACTCCAAGGCTCCCAGGATTGCGCTTTCGAAGCTTTGGTGGCACGCTCTCCGGAGTTCACCTCTAGCGAGATCTATCAGGAGATCTCTCGCTTAAGCCGGGCGGGGAAGGTGATCATCACACGGGGGGTGGGGATCTTCACCATCAGACAAGCTGCGGTTGTCGGCTAAGCGCCGGGAATGAACATGGCCGCGCCCAGAAAATGGGTCCAGGTCTTGTAATCACACATTTCGCGACGCGTGGCGGGGATCTGGTCTATCTGGTTTATCTAGTCTTTCTGGTTTATTTGGTTTCTCTGGTTTCTTTGGTTTGTCTGGTTCAGAGAACAAAATAAACTAGATAAACCAGATAGACCAAACAAACTAGACAGACTGGCTTTGCGGGGGGACAGGCTGAGCTAGCCTGGCATGTTGATATCTAGAACGGGCTCCAATGTTGACTAGAACTGATTCCAGAGCATTTGGTTTGTTACTTCGTGGTGAAAGAGCACTTCCGAAGCCTTCACCATCTTGCCGAGCTCTTTAGGAGAACGATCTGCCACCAACTGTTTGAAGCTCGCATACTTTTGCTTACTGTCCTCACCGAGGATCTCGGCGATAAACTTCGACGAGTTAAACAGCGCGATCGCATCATTGATGTAACTCGGAAGGAATCGCACGCGGTCGCGTGTCGTCTCGTCCTTTTCCAGCCGCTCCCCTTCAAAGCCGGTCTTGAGCATCGTGTACAGCACGAGGTAGGGGTTGGCATCGGGGGCGACTGAACGCAGCTCGATACGCGCAGTCTTTTCGTTGGCCATCGGAATGCGGATCATAGCACCGCGATCGATCGCCGAGACCTTGACCTGGTTTGGTGCCTCAAAATGCGGATCCAGACGGCGATACGCATTCACCGACGAGTTAAATACTAGACAAATCTCGGAGGCATGATTCAGGAGTTTGAGAATGAAATCCCACGCCACATCAGAAAGGCCATCTTTCCCCTTCGCATCGTAGAAGATATTCTTGCCATTCTTGCTCAAGGAGAAGTTGGTGTGCATGCCGGAACCATTGATCCCAACGAATGGCTTCGGAAGGAACGTGGCCGTGTGCCCCATGGATCGAGCCACTTGGCGACAGATCAGTTTGTATAGCTGCACATTGTCTGCCGCGCGAACAACATCCGCATAGGAAAAGTTCATTTCGAACTGCGAGGGCGCGACCTCTGGATGATCTTTTTCGTTCTTGAAGCCTAGTGCACGCTGTGCCTCCGCCGACTTATCAATGAACTGGCGAAGCGTGTCCATCGGAAGCGAGTGATAGTACCCGCCCGTTGAGATGAGTTGAAACCCATTCTCGCCGTAGCGTTGCTCGGCGTTCTGCCCTTCCACGAGGAAGCCTTCTATTTCGCTGGCAGCATGCGCGGTCATACCCTGCTTTTTCTTGAGATCCTTCGTATACGATTTCAGCATGCCGCGGAAGTCGCTATGATACGGCGTACGATCAGCGTTTAAAACGGATGCGAAGAAGGTCACCTTGCCTGCCCCAATGACGTCGGCCGGAAAGTAGCGGATGGACGACCAGTCAACTTCAAGACGCAGGTCCGACTCATGTTGCGGCGTGAACCCGCGGATGGATGACCCGTCAAAGGTAAGATTTCCCAGGGACTCCAGAAGGAACTTCTTGTCGTAATCGAGCATGTGAAGACGTCCTTCAATATCCGAGAAACACAATGTCACGGCCTTGATCTGCTTCTCCTTTTTAAGCCACGCTGTATATTCCTGCTCCAGCTCTTTTGCGCTGGCCTTCTCGGCGCGCTGCGCCGCCTTTAGATTCATCTCTTCAAGCTCCTCATACGGTATCTCGAGGAAGGACTTCAGGTCAGCAGATTTATCTTTAGCCATGGTTCCTTTCATAGGCTCTTGGCACGAAAGTGTGGGCCTGGATACCCAAGGAGCAATTACCGGGTGCGGACTTAGTCTGTCACACCTCTTCTGGGCGTGCAAGGGTTTGCGATGCAGCGTATCGAGCACACTCACCGGTAAAGCCGAAGCTCCGTGATCGTGCACCTGGGACGGACGGGCAAGGGATAGCTGTGCGGGCTGTGGCCAGAGGATGCAGCCCGTGACGGTGACCACACCGGAAGAAGAATGAAAGTCAGCAAAGGATTTGGAGTCAAGAATGAGTATTGACTTATGAGAACCACAGGGAAAACATCGAAACCATTTCGCGGCGCGTAGCGAGGAGCTGGTTCATCTGGTTTGTTTGGTTTG
>CAZPWD010000207.1:0-4531 GCA_964590025.1 uncultured Nitrospira sp. | reverse complement strand
GCTTATGGCCGATAGCAGGTACAGAAAAGACAAGACTTTCTTTGTTCGTGCTATACGCTATTAGCCATTCGCTATCAGCTCCTGTTCTCTGCCAGTAGCCATACGCTCTTATCCCCAACGAGCCGGGCGTAACGATTATAGGCAACCCTCATTTCCCACCTTCAGATTGCGTCGCATGCACCGCATTGCGTCGCACGAAGCAGAACACCTCTTCGTAGTGCCACCCCCCTGTGTTTCTCCGCTCGTCCCAGAAGTGTTCGCGGACATACTCCTGAAACTCCTCCTCGGTTGGGGAATGGGAGAAGGCATCGGCGTCGCGGTCACACAACATGAACCGAGCGATCTGGAGTGTATCGTCGAACGAGGGCGTAGAGATGGAACCTGGTACACGCGTAAACGAAAAGTCGAATTCCGTGTGAAGGCGCATCACTCTGGCTAGGCCATCATAGAGGTTGTAGCGGGGCGCCCCGAAGTATTCGAGCATCTGATTACATCCCGAATCTGGGTTTTTGAGGGTCACGACCAGCACGCCATCCTCGGTGAGCTGATTGGCCGCGTGAATCGTATAGGCACCCCATTTGTGATCGGGAACATGGTAAAACACATGACTGATAAGCCCGACTGCGACTGGGGTGGGCGGGATCGTTGAGATGAGGGTGCCATCGAAAACCTGCGCGCGCGGACACCTCATCGCAAGCACCGCACGCATGCCTGAGTGCGGTTCTACCGCATACACACGGTGGAAGTGTTCCAACATAAGACGGGTGAGGTCCCCCTCCCCGGCACCCCAATCGATCGCGCGCGACTCAGCGGGATAGTGGGAAAAGATCCCTCGGAGGATCTGGCGCACATAAATCCGCTCCCCAGTGTATTTCAGAAAAGTGGTAAAGGCATCCGCATACTCTGGAGTGTCCCAGTGAAAGCGTTTCACAGGCAGCATTGTCTGCTCCTCCTGTCTTGGGAAAACCGACGGAAGATCGCTCGGGCCTTCTGTAGGTTTGCCTACCGCTGAAGTTCAGCGGCGCGCGTAGCGCACCCGCTGCAGCGCCTTGCTCGGCGTTTTAGGCTTTTCTCCAGTACACAAGGCTAGTGCCGCTGATGTTGCAAAGTCCGTAACCTTCTCGTTTCTCTAATTCATCAAGTGCTTTGGTGACATCCTCCCAGATCCCGTAATCGTGCCAGACAACTACCCCGCCGCGTTCTGTCATATCCATTGCGACTCGAGTATCAGATATCACGTAGTCGTAGCTATGCGAGCCATCCACGAAGACCAGCGAACAGGTGTCTTTATATGGTGAGTAATCAAAAGTGGCTGAGTCGCCAAGCAACTGATGAATCCTCCCGACAGCCGCAGGATAGATTTTTTGATATTGTTCGTAACGTAAGCCTGGCTTTGGCTTGTCGACCATGTGCCGCTCACCTGCTGCAAGAGAAAATATGGTCCCAAAGCTGGGTGGCAAGTCGAGCGTATAGATCATACATTGCACTGGTGCATTTAGCGCGAGGTTAAGTGTCGTTCGGCCATCAAAAGTGCCGATCTCAAACACATTGGAGCAGTCTCTACAGTTCGCGGCAAACGCAGAAAGTATTCCTAGCTCGCTGACCCGCACATTTCCATTTACTTTCTCGTGTTCCAAAATTCTCATAAAGTGCGGCGTCGTGCAGGCCTTCCACGGAGCTTCAGGTAAATAAGTATTCTGGAGAAACCGATCTGACTTTCCCCTGAGACGTCTAGAAAATCTCCTCCAACGTCGTGCCAGCCCGGAGATGGGCAGATAGATACGTGTGGCGTAGTAACCGTGGTAAAGCGCCTTTATTTGAAAGTAATTCATGCCGAACTATAAATCGACGTCCCAATCATTTCTGTAACTCAAGCACGGACTACTTCGTAATCCCCCCTGACAAGTAATGGCGCATGAGCTGCAACTCTATTTATCCACAACGACTTATGTATTGAAATATCAAGTGAACGTTGATGTGTCTTACGGCGTACCTTTCTGGTTCATCTGGTTTGTTTTGTTCATCTAGTTAATCTTGTTCAACCAAATACACGAGACAAACCAAACACACCAGAGCAACCAGCCGATTCTCACGCTTCACGGCTACTCGGAGCTGCCCATCATGTCGTCGATGAGGGGACGGTTGATGTCGGTGCAACCGACGCAGATGGTATCGAAGAGGTTATCGTGATCCGCTACAAAGTTCTTGGCGTCGGTTAATTTGTCGGCCATGACCTGGTTGTAGCAGGTCTCACAGAGCATCATCAGCCCCCGCGATACCGATACGGTTTTTCGTCCTGCGCTCCCAGCCATGACGTCCTACACCGACCCTTTCTGCCTCGCCAGCCAAAAGTCTTCAGCTTCGAGATCGATTCCGCACACAGCACATTCGTAGATCTTTTCGTCAACCGGAAGTTGGATCTCCGTCCGATCGATTCGCCCACGGCAGACATGGTAGAACCGCCCGCGCGCGTCATCGGTATCCAGAGGATCGTTTTCATAAATCAGCACCATCGACCTACTCTCCTCATAAAGTGGTCTTAGTATACTGATGGACGAGATCTATCCGCAACGGTCAGCCATCCGTCCTTGGCGCGTGAAGCGCGAGACGAGCGGGAAAGGCGCGACGGGTGAGAAGGGCAGGAGCATTGTGTCAGACAAGAGCCAACGTATGACGTTCAGAATTTGATGTTCCGAAAACCTCGAACTTCGGACCTTGAACTATTGCCCGTCTCGCCTTTCCCGCCAGTCTCGCCTGTCTCGCGCGGCTATCCTGCTAAACTTGGAATTGGGCGTCATAGAGCCGTGCATACACCCCCTCATGCCCGATCAATGTCTCGTGCGTCCCGTCTTCGACGACACGTCCGTGGTCCACGACAATGATTCGATCGACGCCATGGATAGTGGAGAGGCGATGGGCAATGATGATCGTCGTCCGTCCTTTCGTGAGATCGTCCAGCGCCTCCCGAATCTTGACCTCGGTCTCCGTGTCGATATTGGACGTGGCCTCATCGAACATGACGATCGGAGGGTCCTTCAGAAGCACACGGGCAATCGATACACGTTGCCGTTGCCCGACGGAGAGCTTGACGCCACGCTCTCCAATCCAGGTATCGTACCCATCAGGAAGGGCCATGATGAAGTCATGCGCACGGGCCACCTTCGCCGCCGCCTCAACCTCGTCCTGCCCGGCCAAGAGGTCACCGTACAGAATATTCTCTCTCACCGTGCCATTGAACAAGAATGGCTCTTGCTGGACCAGCCCGATTTGACTTCGAAGAAAGGTCAAGGGCAGCTCGCGGATATCGTACCCATCAATGGTAATGGCTCCCTGCGTCACATCGTAAAACCGCATCAGCAATTTGAGCGTCGTGCTCTTTCCAGCCCCGCTCGGGCCGACAAGCGCGACGCGTTCTCCTGCGCAGACGGATATCGTGACGTCGGTCAAGATCGGCGCATCCGCTCGATAATGAAACCCGACGCGATGAAAGGCGACCTCTCCTCGTAATCGAGTGACTGGTACGTGAGCGTCCGGACGATCCCTGACCTCCGGAACGAGATCGAGCACTTCGAACACCCGTTCACTCGCGGCCAAAGCATGCTGCAGCATGTGATTGACGGAGTGAATCTGATTGATCGGCACATAGAATAGCGCGAGATAGGAAATGAACATCACGAGCTCGCCTACGGAAAGATGGTGCTGCAAGACCTCGGCGGTGCCGAACCAGAGCACCATAGCCCCGCCAAGACTCCCGATCAGCATCATGCCTGGGGAGTAGTAGGACCAGAGGTACATGGCCCTCAAAGTATCTTGCCGGCAACGATCGCTCTTCCGGCCAAATCGCTCCTGCTCGTAGGGCTGACGATTGAATCCCATCGTCTCCCGGATGCCTGCCAGCACGTCTTGCAAGAGGGCGTTCAGTTCGGCCGCCCCTTTTCGAATCGCGCGATAGTGCCCATGGATGCGTTTGGTAAACAGCGCCGCTCCCACCACCAAGATGGGAATCGGCACGAGCGCCAACAGAGCCAGTTTCCAATTGAGCATGAACAGCATGATCATGATCCCAATCAGCGTCAGCCCGGCCGTAATGATCTCTTCGAGCCCGTCGACGAAGATGCGCTGCATGTGCTCGGTATCGTTCAGCACCCGCGACATGATCTCGCCCGTCGGACGATTCTCATAGAAACTGATAGATAATCGCTGGAGCGCGGAGAACACCTGGACGTGCAGGTCATGGACGACTTGCTGTTCCAGTCCATTGTTCAGCCGAATCCGAATCGACCCGCAGAGGTTCCGCAGCACATAGGCGGCACAGAGCCCGAGAAATACCCATGCCAGGAGCTGGGTCTGACCGGCCTGAATCACGTCGTCGATGATCACTTTGATCAGCCACGGAGGGATCAATTCGAACGAGGTCGCCAACCCAGCAAACAGGAAAGTGCCGACCACCATTGAACGGTGTGGACTGAGATACTGGAGCACTCGAAGCAGGGTTGTCACAATTGCAGGATCTTCACGGCGAGTTAGTTAA
>CAZPWD010000206.1:0-4564 GCA_964590025.1 uncultured Nitrospira sp. | reverse complement strand
CCATCAGATCGGCACCGAGTTTCTCAAGCGCATGGTCATGATCGCAGCTCGTTACCACATCGAACTGCCGGATCGTGAATTGGCCTGTGTCCCGATCAATTCAGAAGTCGGGCAAGAGTATCTCGGTGCGATGCGCGCGGCGATCAATTGCGCCCTCGCCAATCGTCAGATCGTCACGCATCTCGTCAGGCAGGTCTTCGCCGACCTGTTGCCGCAGGCGACTCTCTCGTTGCTGTACGATGTCTCCCATAACACCTGCAAGGTCGAGGAGCATGTCATCGACGGGACACCGACCCGTCTCTTCGTCCATCGCAAGGGCGCGACGCGGGCCTTCGGCCCCGGCCACCCCGATATTCCTCCAGCCCTACGAGCAGTGGGGCAGCCGGTACTGATCGGTGGAACGATGGGAACGGCCTCGTATGTGCTTGTGGGGACAGAGGAGAGCATGTCGCTAGCGTTTGGGTCTGCCTGTCATGGAGCTGGCCGCAGTATGAGTCGGCACCAGGCGCTTCGACAGTGGCATGGTCGCGAGGTGGTGAAGGAGTTAGCCTCGCGTGGAATTCTGATTCGCAGCCCGTCCATGCGGGGAATCGCCGAGGAAGCGCCCGGCGCTTACAAGAATGTCAGCGAGGTGGTCGATGCGGCGGATGACGCGAACCTGGCGCGGAAGGTGGCCAGGCTCGAACCACTCATTTGTGTGAAGGGGTAGGAGAAAAGAGGTCAGAGCATCACACGACGATCGCCCGAGATACAACGGAGGCTACGATGGTGAAGTCGGAGAAAACGGAACAGAGCACGGAAGAGAAACGAGAAGAGAAGCCGCCGTTCGAAGAATCCAGCTATTGTCTTCTCTGTGGAATGGTGGGGCCGGCGCTGTTGTATGGCCACTGGGTTTGTGAGCATTGCAAGAACGTGGTACAGGCAGAAGCGGTGTCCAAAAAGCGCAAGATCGAAAAGGAAGGCGGCGGATAAGGGGTCTGACCCTGTAAATTTGCCTCGTTAGCGCGGGAGGACCTGCGCCGACTCAACAGTGAAGGAGGCGTGGCGGTTTCCGGAGTGGAGCCGGAGAGTCCCGCTGATCGTGCCGGGCTGCGGGAGGGAGATGTGATTCGAGAAATCAACCGCAAGCCGATTCGGTCCGTGGAGGATTTTGAACGACTGGTTCGCGGTCTCTCCTCCAAGCAAGGGGTGCTCATGCTGATCATGAGAGGGAAGGCCACGTTGTTCTTGTCGATTAAGCCGGAATAGGTTTCCGGTCTGAGGTAGGCGGGCAGGCAGTTGAAAGCGTCCGCCATTGTTATTGGAAGGTTAACGCGACAGCCCGGACGATCGTCTCTTTTGATGAAAGCGGGCCGGCAGCGATAGACTGCGGGCTGATAGCCGGATAGGCTGCAGGATGGGCAGTCTATCGCTCCGGCTGGCATCGCCCAGAGTGGTGGATAACCATTGGGCTTTGAAGTAGACTTGCCCGCAACAGATTGAGTAGTGAGGCGAGAGAACAGTTAGAGACAAAGAATAAATGCCAACAGTATTCAGAGTAGGCGCGTATCGATTGTTCTTTTACGCCAGCGATCGCGATGAACCGCAACACATTTACGTCGAGCGTGAGGACAAGATCGCCAAGTTCTGGCTCGATCCTATCAGGTTGCAAAGAAGCGGTGGCTTCAATCGAGCAGAACTCAGTTGAATCCACAAAATCATCAGGGATCATCACATGCAGCTCATGGAGGCTTGGAATGAATACTTCAGGAGTTGACCTTGAGGTTCCACGTGCCGAAGCTGTAACCGTAACTAGCGACACCGTAGTTGTGGAGTTGAATGATGGCCGGACCATCTCGGTTCCCCTCGCTTGGTTTCCCAGACTACTCCATGCAACTCTGGACGAACGAAATACGTGGAGATTAATTGGTAAGGGTCACGGGATTCATTGGGAGGAACTTGGCGAAGATATCAGTGTTGAAGGTCTATTGGCCGGGAAACCTTCCGGCGAGAGTCAAGTCTCATTCAAGAAATGGCTTGAGTCACGTACTGAGCGGTCAGGAGCATCAGTAACAAGGCGCTTCCGCCGACGCAGTAAACTGAGCGGCTGAGCGCAGCCGTTAGCCTGCCCCAAGTTTCTTCATGCCCGCCCATCCTGACGCAGTTCTAAAACTGACACATGTGCCGAGAGTTGTTTCTGTGGCACAGATCCAGAACTTTGAAGGGCCGGGGCGACAGCCCGGCCGATCGTCTCTTTTGATGAAAGCGGGCCGGCAGCGATAGGCAGCGGGCTGATAGCTGGATAGACTGCAGGATTCACGGTTTAGCCCGGCGTCTAACACCGGCCAGAGTGGTGGATAAGCATTGGGCTTTGAAGTAGACTTGCCCGCAATAAATTGCTGAGGCTACCTCGCTATGCTGCTGAGGTAGACCGCGGCAGATTTAATAGTTATGACTCTCAAATAGAGGTTGTATGCGATGGCCGTTCCTAAAGAAATTACCGAGTTGATTCTGAGCAGTGGGAACAACTTTCATGCGAAAGTTGCTCGCTGGCTCACCGAGAACGGATGGAACGTTGTCATTAGTCCGTATTACCTGGACCAAACTCAGAGCAAGGCTCGCGAAATCGACCTCGTAGCTGAGAAACTTTGGCCATTAACAGATTCCTTTGGCCGTGCCGTCGATAACATTGCCGTTCGGCTGTTCATCGAGTGCAAGTTCATTGTTTCCGATGCCGTGTTTTGGTTTGCGGACAAAGATCGAGATTCAGCACTAGAACTCGTGTGCGCAAATGGACCATTTCGGCCTGACAACAGCTATACCGAAAAGCATCATTACCTTTCTCAAAGCCCGCGCGTGGCAAAGCTTTTCTCAACGAGCAACACCAAGGCTGCCGAGAATGAGCCGTTTTACAAGGCGCTGAATCAGGCTTTAAATGCCATGGTGTCCATGCGTGGTCAACCGGTGGCGATCCCATCGGTTCGAAAATCTCAGCGATATCCGAAGGCGGTTATTGAACTTCCAATAGTGGTGTGCAGTTCATTCGACAGGATTTTCTCTGTTGACTTCTACGCTGATTCACAACCAGAGCCAATTCAAGAGAATTTTCAGCTTGAGGTCCGTTATGCGTACATCGATCGACATGAGCGCCAACGGAATGACTATTTCCTCCTCGATTTTGTTGCATTCGACAAACTTGGGCAATTAGGAAAGGCTATAGACGAGGACGCGAGAGCTGCTGCGGCTCTTGCGAGCGATTGAATGACAAGTCTTCGATGGTTTGACTCAGTTGCGCATGGGGCAAACAAAGGGGTCTGACCCTTTAATTCCGGCTGTTATGCATCAAAGGCAGGCCGCGGCAGACTTAATAGTTCCGCGGATAACGCGCCTGGGATAGAGGACGAGTGAATGACCAGCCGAAAGGTCAGTCCACCTACTCCACCTGACGTCTTGCGGGGGGTTCCTCGGACTGTGGTCCGTGCTCTGGAAACATCCGACGCCCTCTGGTCGGCCCTCGCCGCCAGGAAGTCCGACAGTGGGTTGGGGTCAGTCATCGCGTGGGGTGGTCTGGAGTCCTATTTTCAGGCCGCCAAGCGTCAGCAGCACCGAATGGAGCGTGCGAAGACGACGCTGCTGCGCAGCAGATCGACACGCACTCGGCTCCTGTTCGATGAGGTTCACTTCTATCTGATCTGCTGGGCCCGCATTGCGAAGCTGGGTCGATTCATCGCTCACGCGACTCGCTTTCGCCGAACTGGTCTCGTTCTCCGACGCTACCACGCTGAATTGAAGGACCGGATCGATGCCCGCGATCACCTTGAACACTTTGAGGAGCGGCTCCCAGGAGGCTCCCGACGCGACAGACTCGCGATTCCCGGTGATCTCCTCAACATGCACGGGGACTTCCTGACGTACGGCGGTCAGAGGGTCGACATCGGCCCGGCAAGCATTCGCCTTCTGAGAGGCATCGTCACTGAGTTCCGCGCCGCCGTGTTGTTTGACTCGATCGAAGCCCTTGCAGCGGCCGATCCGAATCGAGTCGGTGGCTTGCTCCGACGAGCAGCGTCGACGGTGCGGTTGGCGCGGTCGATGAAACAAGTGCGGGGACTGGTCACCTCGCCCCGAGCGAATGCCGCAGATACCGCCGAACAACCCGTTTGAGCGGACCGCTCAACAGGGACGTTGAGGCTGTAGAAAAACTACCCGAGCAAAATTCATCGTGAAACTCGCAGAACTTCGACCTCTTAGAACGCGCTACAAGCGACGATCTCGTACTCGGGAGGGGTCAAGTGACCACCAAAACCCAGTTCTCTCGGCCCCTCAAGGGGTTTTTCTACAGCCTCGTTAGACGGTAGGATAGAAACAGAAAATGTACCGGGAGTATTTTTTTGCGGCAGCAAAGGCGGACTAACCTGCCACGTTGAAAGCCAAAATGCTGCCCAAAATGCGCTCGAGCCGACCGCATTCCTTAAATCTTTCCCGAACCTTTGCGTAACCGTAGCCTTGATCTCAGCCTCGCTTCAAGAGTGACTGCCGCCGCTCAGCCTGCGCCAGAGTAGGTAGAGCGGGGTCCCGGCTAAGACGG
>CAZPWD010000205.1:0-4586 GCA_964590025.1 uncultured Nitrospira sp. | reverse complement strand
CGCTCGATGAATCGGGGTCGGTCAACACGATGTTGTTCGAGGACACGTCGTTCTCGGTCGCCAGACTCCCGGCGGGCGTGTTGAATCTCCTGGGGGTGAGCAAGGACTAGCGATGGAAATTACCAAGCAAGAAGTTGAGAAGGTCGCGAAGCTGGCGCGGTTGGAGTTGACGGATAACGAGAAGGCGGCGTTTGCGAAGCAGTTGAGCCAGATCCTCACGCATGTGGAGACGTTGAAGCAGTATGACACCACAGGCGTCGAACCGACAGCGACGGTGCTGGGGCAAGTCAATGTGTTTCGTCCCGACATTGCGCGGCCGTCCCTGTCCGTCGATCGTGCGGTGGCCAATGCGCCGGAGTCGGCAGACGGATTCTTTGTGGTTCCAAAAATTATTGAGGAAAGTAAACGGTGACGAGTGATGTGTGATGAGTTGTAATACATGAGGGCGTCTCAAGTCTGAACACACGTCACCCATCACTGATCACCCATCACGAGGACAAGACATGTTCAGGCAAATGTTGCGGTCGAAAATTCATCGGGCCACGGTGACGGAGTCCTGCCTCGACTACGAAGGCAGTCTGACGATCGACGAGGATCTGATGGAAGCAGCGGGGATTTTGCCCTATGAGGCGATCGTCTGTTCCAATCTGAATAACGGCGAGCGCTTCATGACCTATGCCATGGCGGGCAAACGCGGCGCGGGTGAGATCATCCTCAATGGGCCGACGGCGCGGAAAGGCGCGGTTCGCGATCAGATTATTATCTTCTGTTACGAGTATTACGCAGAAGAGGAAATCAAACGGCATGTTCCCAAGATCATCCAAGTCAACGAGAAGAACCGGATTGTTGCCGGGAAGACGAAGCGCTGATGTCGATTCATAAACTCTCGCTCTACGAGCTCCATGAAAAGTTCACTGCCGGCGAAGTCACGGCCACGGAGATCGTTCGTGCCTATGGATTGCGGATCGGCCAGGTGGAGTCCAAGGTGAAGGCCTACATCACGCAGACGAAAGATGCGGCGGTTGCGCAAGCAGGCGCGCTCGATGCCTCCTTGAAAGGGTGGCGCAAGACGTCGCCGATGATGGGCATGCCACTGGCGATCAAAGACAATATCTGTACCGAGGGAGTGCTCACCACCTGCGCGTCCCGTATACTCGGGAACTTCGTTCCGCCATACGATGCGACCGTGATTGCCAAGCTGCGCGCGCAGGGGTATTTGCTACTTGGGAAGACCAACCTCGATGAATTTGCGATGGGCTCCTCAACCGAGAATTCCGCCGTTGGACCCAGCCGCAATCCCTGGAATCTGCAGTGTGTGCCGGGTGGATCCAGTGGAGGATCCGCAGCGGCTGTAGCGGCCGACGAATGTGCCGCGGCGTTAGGGTCTGATACCGGCGGGTCGATCCGTCAGCCTGCGGCGTTCTGTGGGGTGGTGGGTCTCAAGCCGACCTATGGGCGGGTCTCTCGCTACGGGTTGGTCGCCTTTGCCTCCTCGCTCGATCAGATCGGGCCGATTACAAAAGATGTGACGGATGCCGCGTTCCTTCTCGGAGCCATTGCCGGTCACGATCCGTTGGATTCGACATCGGCCGATGTTCCGGTGCCGGACTATCTGAAGGCGCTCAAGAAGAGAGATCTCAAGAAGCTGAAGGTCGGTGTGCCGGCTGAGTTCTTTGCCGAGGGGCTTGATGCGGAAGTGGAGCAGGTTGTGCGGGCGGCGATCCAGGAACTGAAAGCGCTCGGTGGGGAGATCAAGGAAATTCAGTTGCCACGGACAGCCGCGGCGGTGGCGACCTACTATGTGATTGCCACGGCCGAAGCCAGTTCGAATCTGGCCCGATACGATGGCGTGAAGTTCGGACTTCGTGCCAAAGAGACCAAAGACCTGCTCGAGTTGTATATGAAGACGCGGCAGGAAGGGTTTGGGCCTGAGGTGAAACGACGGATCATGCTGGGGACCTACGTCCTCAGCGCCGGATATTACGACGCCTATTATGGCAAGGCGCAGGCGGTGCGAACATTGATTCGCCAAGATTTCGAGGCGGCGTTTCGAGACGTCGATCTCATCGTGACGCCCGTGACACCCACGCCGGCATTCAAGTTCGGGGCGAAGGGCGACGATCCGCTCCAGATGTATTTGTCGGACATTTTCACCATTTCGGCGAGCCTCGCCGGTGTGCCGGCGATTTCGTTACCCTGTGGATTCAGTCAGGAAGGACTTCCCATCGGGTTGCAGCTGATCGGTCGTCCTTTCGAAGAGGAGACGCTCTTGCGAGCGGCCTATGCCTACGAACAGAGTACGCAATGGCGAGCGAAGAAGCCGGCTGTAAGGTAAATCGTAAGACGTAAAACGTGAAACGTGAAACGTAACAAGGTGAGAAAATGAGAGCGAAGCTGGTCCGATTCCCCCACGTTTTACGTTTCACGTTTAACGTTTCGCGTCTCACGGAGGAAATATGACATTCGTCGAAATGGCTGCGATTCTTGTGGCTGTCGCGTTTGCGGTGCTGGTGGGCTATCTCGTGCCCATGTTGATTCAGGTTCGCAAAACCGTGGCGGAGTCCGAACAGCTTCTGGCCAAAATGAATAACGACCTGCCGCCGCTGATCGGTGAACTTCGGGCGATGAGTCACAATATGAACGATCTGACCGAACAAGCCCGCGGGGGAGTCGAGCATGCTGCCGCCCTCTTGCACGCGGTCGGGGAAGTGGGGGAATCGGTTCAGCACGTGCATGATGTCGTGAAGGGCTCGAGCGGATCGATGTTGACCAATGTGGCGAGCGTGGTCGCGGGATTTAAAGCCGCAACCAAAGTCATGAAGGAACGGTTTCGAGAAGAAGGAGGGCATCACAATGGCGGATGATCGAGGTTCCTCAGCAGCAG
The DNA here is from genome assembly GCA_964590025.1 of uncultured Nitrospira sp. Taxonomy (GTDB): domain Bacteria; phylum Nitrospirota; class Nitrospiria; order Nitrospirales; family Nitrospiraceae; genus Palsa-1315. The sequence continues at coordinate 1,702 of CAZPWD010000205.1, read as the reverse complement.
TCGTGCTGGTATTCCTGAGCGGCGCGGCGTTAGGAGCAGTGGCGGCATTATTGCTGGCTCCACAGACCGGACGCGAGTCGCGCGAGCAGTTGCGTGGCTATGCCCGTCGCGCAGAAGGCAATCTGCGGGATCTGGCAGGCTGCGCAGGCGAAACGTTCGAAGAGATTGTGGGGGAGGGGAAGGAATTTGTGGACTCGAAGAAGTCGGTCCTGCGCGAGGCGTTTGACGTCGGTCGTGAGGCGATGCGACGTGAGCGTGATCGGTTGCGTGAAGAGGACCGCGGCTAAGTCATGATCTACGAAGTCGTCATTGGAGTGGAAGTGCATGCGCAGCTGCGGACGAAGTCCAAGCTGTTTTGCGGCTGCGGGACGATGTTCGGGCTCACGGCCAATAGCCAGACCTGTCCCTTGTGTTTAGGGCTTCCCGGCACATTGCCGGTGCTCAACCAGGCGGCGGTCGAGATGGCGGTGCGTGCGGGGCTGGCTCTGAATTGCACTATTGCGGCGAACAATCTATTTGCACGCAAGAACTACTTCTATCCGGATCTGCCCAAGGGCTATCAGATTTCGCAATACGAGGCGCCGATCTGTGAGCATGGCTGGATCGAGATTGCGGCGAGTGAAGGCAAAAGGCGCGTCCGTATCCGTCGCGCCCATCTGGAAGAAGATGCGGGGAAGAGTGTCCACGTCGCCGGCACCAACGGGAGCCGCGTCGATTTGAATCGGGCGGGAACACCGCTGCTGGAAATCGTGACGGAGCCGGACTTGCGGTCGGCCGATGAAGTCGTGGCCTATTTGAAGGGCCTCCGCGATGTGCTCATGTATCTCGAGGTCTGCGACGGCAATATGGATGAAGGGAGTTTCCGTTGCGAGCCGAATCTCTCGCTCCGTCCGTTAGGCCAGAAGGAATTTGGAACAAAGGTTGAGCTCAAGAACATCAATTCGTTCAAATTCGTCAAGGATGCCATCGAATACGAGATCAAGCGCCAGACGAAGGTGTTGAGCGAGGGCGGCAAGATCAACCAGGAGACCCGCCTCTGGAATCTCGACCGCGGCGAGACGGTGGTGATGCGCTCCAAAGAGGAGGCGCACGACTATCGCTACTTCCCCGATCCCGATCTGGTGCCACTCAAGCTGGAAAAGGAATGGATCGAGGGATTTCGCAAACACGTAACCGAATTGCCGGCAGCCCGAATGAAACGATTTGTGAGCGAGTTTGCGCTGTCCGAGTACGATGCCGGCCTGTTGACGGCCTCGAAGGCGGTGGCCGACTACTTCGAATCCTGTGTGAAGCTGTTCAACCAGCCCAAGACGGTGAGCAACTGGGTCATGGGCGAGCTCACCAGAGAGCTGAATCACTCGGGAACCGACGCGAGCGCCTCCCCGGTTTCACCTGAACGGCTCGTCAGCCTTCTTCAGTTGGTCGAGCAAGGGACGATCAGTTTGAAAGTCGCGCGCGAGATCTTTCCGGAAGTCTACAGCAGCGGGAAGACTCCGGAACAGATTGTTCAAGAGAAGGGGCTCATTCAAGTATCCGACGAAGGGGCGCTCGACAAGATCATCGACGACGTGCTCGCCAAGAATCCGACGCAGGTGGCGCTGTTCAAAGAGGGGAAGCAGCAAGTGCTCGGATTCCTGGTCGGGCAGGTGATGAAGGCGTCAGGTGGAAAGGCGAATCCGGGGAAGGTGAATGAGTTGCTGAA
>CAZPWD010000204.1:0-4595 GCA_964590025.1 uncultured Nitrospira sp. | reverse complement strand
GATCACGGATGTACAGGTTCGCATCTCCGATCACGGCGCTGTGGTGCTCTTGCTGGCCGAAGGCAAGGCCATCCCGATTTTCGTCGATCTGACAGTCGCGCTGTCGATTCAAGGTGCGTTGAACGGCGAGAAGCTCTCTCGCCCCCTCTCTCACGATTTGATGCACACGATCTTGGATGCCTATGGCGGGAAAGTGTTGCGAACCGTCATCACGCTAAAAGGTGGTACCTATTATGGTGCGTTGACCGTTGCTGTGCAGGATCAGGTGAAGACGTTTGATAGCCGGTCGTCCGATTCGATCGCGCTTGCCGTTCACTTCAAGGCGCCGATCATCGTGGGACGGGATTTGCTGAACTCGGCTGGGCGTGTGTTGGGGCAATCGAAGGCGGAAGACTTGTGAGGCCTATTCTTTTTCCATTCGAGCGCGGAGCCGTTCAAGGCGCTTTTCGGTGGACTGCTTAATGAAGGCCATGTTTTCTCCGAGGTGTTGCTCGGCGTTGATTTTGCCTTCCTCGCGCCGCTTCAGCTGGTCCAGCCCGAATTGCGCGATAGAGGGGCCGTCTTCCTGGTTCAGCGCCTTCCAGGTCTCCGCACATTTGGTCTGTTTGGCGACGGGGTACTTGTCGCAGGGTGGATCGGCTGCCCATGCGGTGCCCCAGCTCGCTCCCAGTAGGATGAAGGCCAGCGCCAGTGCAGTCATTGTACGTCTACTCGCGGCATGAATAATGCGGGCTAGATCTTCATCGCCTCGGTTACCTCATGGAGCGTCGCTTTGGCGACCTCGCCGGCCCGGCGGCTGCCCTCTGTCACGATGTCGTTCAGGCGCGCGGGATCTTTACTCAGGCGCGCGCGCGCGTCCCACATCGGCGTCATGCGTTCGACGATTCGATCGGCGACGAGTTTTTTGCAATCGATACAGCCGATGGCGGCTGTCCGGCATTCGGTATTAATCTGTTCCTGAATCATCGGCAATGAAAAGATCTTGTGATAATCATACACCGGACAGAGGTCCGGATTTCCGGGGTCGTGGCGTCGGACTCGGGCGGGATCGGTGACCATCGTCTTGAGTTTCTGTCGCACGACTGGTTCGGGGTCGGACAGGTTGATCGTGTTCCCGTAGCTCTTGCTCATCTTCCGGCCATCCGTGCCGAGCACTTTCGGGAACTTAGTGAGTCGCTCCAGCGGTTCAGGGAACACCGGCTTGTACAGGCTATTGAACCGGCGGGCTAGTTCCCTGGTGAGCTCAAGGTGCGGCAGCTGGTCTTTCCCTATCGGCACGAAATCCGGTTTGTAGATGAGGATATCCGCGGCTTGGAGGACCGGATAGCCGAGAAATCCGTACGTGCTCAGATCGCGCTCCTTCATCTCTTCCCGTTTTTCCTTATAGGTCGGATTCCGTTCTAGCCAGGCGACAGGAATCATCATGGAGAACAAGAGGTGCAACACGGCATGTTCCGGGATACGCGATTGCACGAACACCGTGGCTTTCGCGGGATCGATGCCCGCGGCAAGCCAGTCGATCAACAACTCGTGGACAAACTCTCGGACGCGGCCGGTATCGGCATAGTTCGTCGAGAGTGCGTGCCAGTCCGCGACAAAGAAATAGCACTCGAACTCGTTCTGAAGGCCTTTCCAATTCTCCAAGGCGCCGAGATAGTTGCCGAGGTGGAGCAGCCCGCTCGGCTGCATGCCGCTGAGGACTCGTTTCCTGGGTGTGGTCATGGCGTGTTTCCTGTTCCGAGACCGACGGCGGTGGAGAGAATCGCATTGGATAGACTGTGGGTCAAGGTGCTCGTGATGGCATGGATCAGGTGGATCTGTGGATCGAACATGATCAGCGCCACCAGGATGAACATGCCGTAGGGTTCCACGCGCACGAGCGCCATCGCCGCGGTGTTTGGGAGAAGACTCGTGAGAATTCTCCCGCCATCCAATGGTGGGATCGGCAGCAGATTGAACAGCATCAAGAGCACGTTAATCAAGACGGAGTAGACCGACATCACGGCGATCGGCAGGAGGAACATGGTGTGCCACGTATCTGAGAGCGTGGTCTCTTCTGATTTGGACCAGTAGCTCTCGATCGTGGGATCGATCGACAAGAGGAGCGCGAAGAGAAGGGCGCTGCCGATTGCCAGCGCGAGATTCATGGCCGGCCCAGCCGCCGCGACGAGTGCCATGTCGCGACGTGGTTGGCGCATGCAGCGCGGGTCGATCGGGACCGGTTTGGCCCAGCCGAGTAAGAATCCTCCCGGCATAACCAGGCAGAGCAGCGGCAGGATGACAGTTCCGAACGGATCGATGTGTGCCAGCGGGTTCATGGTGAGCCGACCCTGTAGTTTGGCGGTCGGATCGCCGCACCGATAGGCGACCCAGCCATGGGCGTATTCGTGCAACACCATTGCGAAGAGGAGCGGGAGCCCCATGTAGGAAATCGTGTGGAGGATTTGCGGCAAAGAGTTCATGCGGGCGGCTTTCTTAGTTCAACTGAAGGAATCGGCCTCGTTTGATTTGCATGAGGAAGAGCGGACGATTCAATGTCCCGTCCGGTCCAAATGCCGCCGGTCCCGCGAGGGAGGAGAGGTCCGGTTGTGTCAGCAGCTGCTCGTGGACGGCTTCGCCCGAGGCGGCGCCTTTTCGAACCGCATCCAGCACCAATTTCGCTGCATCGTAGCCTTGCATTGCAAAGAGTGTCGGGTTGGTTTGGAATCGTTTTTTGTACCGGTTGACAAAGTCCTGCACGGTCGGGGTGGGGCTGTCCACAAAGAAGCCGTCGACGAACACGGCTCCGTCGATCGACGAATCGTCCGTGCGGGCAAAGTCCGGCGAGTTCCATCCATTCGCGCCAAGAAAGGGAACTTTCATGTCGTAGAAATTGAGCTGGGCTGCAATGAGGCCGGCGTCGGCTGCGCGGCCTGGAATGAAGATCGCGTCGAAACCCGGCGTATAGAAAATTTTCTTGTCCAGCTTTGTCAGCTTCCCGGTCAGTTTAGTCTGATCAACCGGCACGGACAAGCCATATCTCTTGAGGTCCTCCTCCTTCATGCGTTTGAGCTGCGCACTCACGTCGGATTCGCCCTCCTTGTAGGATTCAATGGCGATCACTTCTCCCTCGTGTTGGCGTACTTCTTGGGCGAAGAGCCGGGCCAACTCGCGGCCATACGTGGTGTCGGGATGCAGGATGCAGAATCGGCGGAAGCCTTGCTCCATGATGGCATAGGCCGCGATACGTTTGGCTTGAAGCTGATAGGTGAGCGCCGTGCTGAACACATAGTTGCCGAGTCGTCTGACGTTGGGGAGGGTCGCAGCCGGCGTGATCAGGGGAATGTGCGCTCGCTCGGCGAGTTCAGCCATGACCGGCAGATTTTTCGAGAGGAGCGGGCCGATCACGGCGAGGGGGCGATCGGTGTTCAGCAGTTCGGAGAAGTCGTCCAAGAACGAGGCGTAATCGGATTCGAAATCTTTGACGATAAGCCCGACCGATGCGCTCCCTGCCCGGTCTCTATTTGCTTCGACGGCCAGCTGAATTCCGCTGAGGACTTCACTGGCAAAGGGGGCGAGTTTTCCCGAAAGCGGCAGGACCGCGGCAATGAAAAACTGGTTGGATTTTAGTTTGGCTTGGAGTGTGGCGAGGAGTTCCGAGATTTTCGCTGCCTGGGGGTGGGTCGGAAAATTCACGAGAAATTGCTGGATTTGCCGGATGGCCTGGTGTTCTTCTCCACGGCCGATGTAGAGGTCGATGAGTCGGAGGGACGCGAGATCACCGGGAAAGCTGCGTGGAAAGGTGTCCCGGATTTGTTCGAGGGCTTTCTTGTCGGACGTCCCGCTGGCCAGCTCGCGAATGCGGGTCCGCACGTCCTCCGCTTGGTCTTCGGTTCCCAAGGCCACTTCATCGAGCCATGCCTGAATGGCACGGGTCGTGTCCTTTTTTTGCGCGTAGAAGTCGCCGCTCAGCTGTAGGGCTTCGCGTTTCGTGCCGTCATCTTTTGAAAGATTGCGCAGGCCCGTCAAGATTGGCAGGGCAAGGTCGAGGTTGCCCATCGCCGCATGGACTCGGGCCTGCATCAACTTGCCTCGGTCCGTCACCTCTGAGTCGGGGAACTCGGTCTGGAGTTGCCGCAAGTATTTTAAGGCGTCCCCATATTGTTTTGCGCCGTACAGGGCTGCGCCGAGGAGTAGATAGGTGTCGTCGAGCAGCTCGGGTTTTGGAGAGGTAGCCAGAAAACGACGGAGTGTAGTGATGGCTTCTTCAGCCTGACCTGCGTCGATCAGGCGCTTTGCCTGGTTCAGCGCGGGATGGTTCGCCGGGCTAGCGGGGCCTGTTTCTGCGTAGACGGGGGAATCGAACTCGAACCCAGTGACTGGCCAGAGCATGCACCAGGCCAGTGTAAGCGTGTGGCACAAGCGTACCGAAAAGACGTATGTGCGATGTAAAAACAGAGATATCAACGGGCGGGCCATGAGCTCCTGGGCGGCTTTGGAAAAACTCGGTTTATATACAATGCACTGTTGGAATCTTACATAATGGTGCCGATGTCAATAGTGCCTCAGGATGCTCAAAAAGGCTGTCCAGCAAGGCCGCAGCGAGCGAAGAGGCG
>CAZPWD010000203.1:0-4625 GCA_964590025.1 uncultured Nitrospira sp. | reverse complement strand
AGACCGCGCGTTGCGCGAGCAAGGGGATCGTCCCAGCTACCCCATCCCCCCTTTTTCAGCATCCTGCTAGATCGAATACTGAAAGGTCGGCTTCGCCCCGATCGCCTGAGCCAGCACTCCACGGCGCTTGAGTTCCTCAAGAATTTGACGAGTGGCCGCATCAAAGTCTGCCGGGCCTGACAGCACGATATCCGTATTGGGTGGGACTTCTTCGGGTGCCTTGCTCATGTGAATGGCGATGACTGGGACCGGGTGGACAAGCGTCCGAATGGCCTGTGCCGCTTCGACATAGGCCATGCCGAAAGGATTGGTCGTCGAGACCACGATCAACCCGGTATCGACAAGCAGCCGCGCCACCTCACCATAGCGGCGAGCCATCTCGGTCGCCTGTCCTCGCTCTCCCTCTGAGAGGTCTGCATCAAGTCCGCGGCGGAGATTCCCTCCGTCGAGCAAGTACGCATGCCGCCCGTCTGCCACAAGCCTAGCCTCGATGGTCCTGGCAAGGAAGGACTTCCCCGTATGTCGCCCGCCGGTCACCAACACTATGGCGGCTCGGTGACCATACTGCTGCGCGCGACCCTCGACGCCGACCTCACCCTTCACCCAGGCAAAGTCGCGCTGCCGAGCTTCTTCGCGGAGAAACTCCTGATCGTCATGGACCAGTTCTGTCACGATGCCGCCACCGGCAATGTCATACTCATCCACGAGGACGAATCGGCCCGTCGACTCAAACGAGGCCGAGAGGTCGAACGCGACCGGCGTTTTGGCCCGAATCGTCAATTCAGCAACCTGATTCTTGTTGACCACACTACTGCCTTGCTGCTGAGCCAGATCCATGGTATCGATGATTCGGTGAATGGTGGCCACCTCACAATCCACTTCCCTTGTCGCCACTCTGAGCTGATAGCGCCGCCCTCGTTCCAACGGCTTCCGGCCCAACCAGAACACATTGGCTCGAAAGGCCGTCGACACCAGCGGAAGCTGTCCCTGATGCGAGGCGACCTCTCCTCGTTCGACAAAGATCTGTTCATCGAGCGTGACACCGACTGACTGGCCTGCATGGCCTTCGACTGGCGAGGAATCACAATTGAACGCTTCAATGGACTTGATCGTCGCCCGTTTGTTCGACGGTGAGAAGACCAGGGAATCGCCGACCTTTAAGCGTCCTGCCGTGACGCGACCGGCAATGATGCGACGGGCATCGAACTTGTACACATCCTGAACCGGCAGGCGAAGCGGCTGTTCGGATCGTCCCGGTTCCTTCCGAAAAGCACTGAGCGCGTCCAGCACGGTCGGCCCGCTATACCATGGCATCCTCTCGCTCCGGTTGGCAATATTATCTCCGAGCTTGGCACTGACCGGAATGATCTGCTGTGGCACCGCCTTGAACTGCCCGAGGAACTCCCGATATTCTTTCTCAATCCCGTCGAACACATCCTGCCGATAGCCGACCAGATCCATCTTGTTCACGACGACGGCAAACTGGCGTACGCCCAGGAGCGACAACAGATAGCCGTGCTTCTTGGACTGCTCCTTTACGCCCTCCAAGGCATCGATCAGCAGCAACGCCCCTTCGGCCCGGGCCGCACCGGAGATCATGTTCTTGAGAAACTCCTTGTGTCCCGGCGCATCGATGATGATGTAGTGCCGACCCTTCCAACCGAAGAACGTCCGCGCCGTATCGATGGTGATTCCCTGCTCCTGTTCTTCAAGAAAGGCATCGAACAGGAACGCGTACTCGAATTCTTTCCCCTGTTGCCGGCAGATGGCTTGGACCTTTTCAAGTTTGCCATCCGGCAACGATCCCGTGTCGGCATAGAGACGCCCCAGCAGAGTGGACTTCCCGTGGTCCACGTGCCCGACAATGACGATGTTCAGACTCTCGGATGGTTTCTGAGTGTGATTGTCCACAGTCATTTGCCTAATTGAGGATGATCAAAAAGGCCATCCAACGAGGCCCGAGGCGAGTCGAAACCGGAGGCGTACCCTCTGGGGTACGTTGAGGATTTCGATGAGCCGAGAACGAAGTTGGGGGTCTTTTTCATCATCCTCACTACATGTACCCGTCTTTTCTGAGCAACTCCATCCCGCGCCCTTCATCCTGCGCGCGGCCCGATCGCTCTGCCACCGTGGTGTGCCGCAACTCGTCAATAATGTCGTCCACGGACTTCGCCGTCGATTTGATCGGCGTCGTGCAGGGTGCGCAGCCGAGACTCCGGTAGCGGGTCCCGTCCCCCTTGTCGAGATAGAGATCGATGAAGGGAATGTTCTCGACCTTAATGTATTCCCAAATATTGATTTCCGTCCAATCCAGCAGCGGATGGATCCGGATGTGTGTTCCAGGAGGAAAAGTCGTCTTGAATTGATCCCAAAGCTCCGGCGGCTGATCGCGAAAATCCCAATCGCCATGTTTATCACGTGGCGAGAAATAGCGTTCCTTGGCTCTCGTCCCTTCCTCATCTGCGCGCACACCGAGAATGATGCCCGTATAGCCCTTTTGCTCAATCAATTGCTTGAGTCCATTGGTTTTCAGGGCCGTACAGCAATTGACGCGACCCAGCGTATGATTCATCCCGGCCGCGAGCGCTTCCTTGTTTTGCCCAACGACCAATTTAAGGCCCCACTCGCGGGCCACTCGATCTCGATATTCGATCATGGCGGGGATTTTGTAACTCGTGTCGACGTGCAGAAGGGGGAACGGGACATGGCCGAAAAAGGCTTTTCTTGCCAACCACAGCAGCACGGTCGAATCCTTCCCCATCGACCACAGCATGGCCAGGTTGTCAAAATGCTTATAGGCTTCGCGAAGAATGTAGACACTCTGGTCTTCTAATTGACGAAGATGTCGCACGGACTCGACCCTCTCGTGTGGTCAATGGGTTCGGCCGGTCACCCCTGAACTCACCGGCTCCTGAATCAGTTCTTCCAATTTTCGTGCCGCCGCCCCCTCTTCGAGCGCCCGACGTGCAAGTGGGATGCATGACGCCCATGTCGCCCCTTTGCCTGCGGCGTAAAGAATCAACGCCGCGTTCATCAACACCCAGTTACAGGGCCCGCCCTGCAGTTGATTGTGGAGAATCCGTCGGAGCAGATCCGCTTCCTTGTCTAGCTGGTCCGACGGGAAGCCGGCCATGTCGCGCGGCGCGCCCGGCGGCAACCCGGCATCTTTTGACGAGAACGAGAGAGGCGTGATCCGCTCGTCTCGCAATTCCAGAACCCTTGTGAGGGCAGCAATCGACAGCTCGGGATCGCCCTCAACACCGCTGACCACTAGAGCCCGCAGGCAACCCAGCATCCGCAACACTTCAGCCGTCTTTTCAAAGTGGGGAGGATGGGACAGCCCGACGACCTGCGACGCGGCGCGAGCCGGATTCAAAAGCCTCGCAATCGGATGAAAGACGTTTCGCGCTCCCAGCTCCTGTCGCATCTCTAAAAAACGACAGATCGGAGGGTGGTAGAGGGCGATATCGAGATAGGCGAATCCATGCCGCATCACCATCTCGGCCGCCACTTTCGGCTCCATGTCGATCGGCAGGCCCAAGGCCTTGAGCACCCCGGCATTCCCCGCGCGGCCAGGAATCCCGTCATACCCATGCATCAAAACTGCCGCGCCTGCCGACGCGGCCACGATAGCGGCGGCCGCAAGGGCATGGAAGGTTTCCTGTTTCCCCGCATAGCTCGGCAGATCCACGACGCCGAGTTCTCGCGGGATCGGCACAGGCGTCACATAGGAACGCGCCGCCGCGGTCATGGAGGCCAGTTCGGTGACGGACTCTATCTTGATGCGCATGGCCATGAGAAAGGCCCCCACCTGCGCCGGCGTGGCCTCCCCTTCAATGAGTGCCTTCATCGCCCGTTTCGCTTCGTCCCAGGTGAGGTCCTTCACAGCCCTTGGCCCCTTGGCGATTTTTGCGATAAATTCCTGCATCGACATTACGAGGCCTTGTGTATCCCGCACTCGGTTTTGGTAAAGTTTTTCCACCGTCCCGCGCGGGGGTCTTCGCCGGGCATCACCGGGCTCGTGCAATAGGTGCAGCCGATACTGGGATAGTTGCGGTCATGCAATTCGTTGTAGGGAACTTCATAGACACGAATGTAGGTCCAGACATCCTCCCACGTCCACTTCGCGAGGGGATTGACTTTGACCAACTGAAATCTCTGGTCCCATTCGATCAGCTTCGCATTGGCTCTCGTGGGAGACTGATCCCGCCTGATCCCGGTGATCCATGCGTCGAATCCTTTGAGTACTCGGGTGAGCGGCTCCACTTTGCGCAATTCACAACATTGATCGGGATAGCGCATCCACAACGCGTCACCATGCTGAGCGGCTTGCTCGTCCGGCGTCAGCAACGACTTCACCTGGATGACCTGCTGCGGTTGCAATCTATACCGTTCTATCGCACGATCGCGCGTGGCGTAGGTCTCTGGAAAGAGAAAATCCGTGTCGAGATAGAAGAGCGGCACTGATGGATTGATGCGGTGGACCATGTCCACGAGCACAACATCCTCCGCACCAAAACTGCAGGCGAGCACGATCTTCGGCGCGTAGCGCTCGATCGCAGCCGCCAGTAACTCTTGCGGCGACTTCGCCTCGAACGACTCACCCCAGATCTTCAGTTCTTCTG
>CAZPWD010000202.1:0-4646 GCA_964590025.1 uncultured Nitrospira sp. | reverse complement strand
CAGTTTGCCGGCTCGATTCTGGGTGTCCTTCTGTCGAGCCGCTTCGTGGTCCGGTGGGGGTCCCAAGTCGCTTTGGTGCTTGGCTACGGAATGATGTCAGCAGGCGTTGGTTCGTTAGGTCTGGGAGCCTGGGAAATGGGACTGCTTTCGATTTTTTGCTCCGGCGTCGGTTTTGGTGTGGCGATCCCCACCACCAACCTGTTGGTTGCGGAAGCAAGTCCTGATCGGCGCGCTGCGGCGCTTAGCATTCTGAACTTGGCCTGGGGCGGAGGTGCCGTTGCGTGGCCCCTTCTGGCCGACCTGGTTCAGCGGACCAACAACACACCTGCTTTCTTAATTGGTCTTGCAGGGGCATTAGGCGTGGTATTGCTTTGCTTTATCCCAGCCTTCTTCGCTGAGGCTAGTTCTGGTAACAGGCCGCCGCCGGCGGAGCATCTCTTCGGCCCAAGAGGCCACGTGTGGAGCAGTCGTTTCGTCATGATTCTCGGCACACTGTTTTTCCTCTACGTGGGCACCGAGACCGCGCTGGGGGGCTGGGTCGCTTCCTATGCTCAACGCATTAGTCCGATACCAGGAACAGTCTGGGTGATCACACCGTCATTTTTCTGGGGGGCGCTGCTTCTCGGAAGGGCCTTGGCCCCGGCTATTCTTCGCCGCGTGTCCGAAGGGGTGCTAGCTGTCACCGGACTCCTTCTGGCAGCTCTCGGAATCGCCGGTCTCTTGGTTGCTACCACGCGCGCTGGCCTGATCGCGGGTATTGGCCTAGCCGGTCTTGGCCTCGCCTCTGTGTTTCCCATTACCGTGGCCTTGCTATTCAGCAGCCTCGGTGCGTCTGCATCACGCTTAGCCGGACCCATGTTCGCGCTCGGCGGGCTTGGTGGCGCGACCCTGCCGTGGCTGGTCGGGTTTTCGTCCACCTACTTTGGGACTCTGAAGGCAGGGCTCGTGGTGCCATTGCTTGCCAGCCTCACCATGGCCGCTTTGCATCTCGTAAGTTCACGCTCATCAAATGCGAATCCCCTGTTGTCGTGGCAGTCAAAGATTTAGGGTGAACCTCAAACGCGTTTGTGTCGCCACCAATGTACCAAAGGAAATCGTTTGGCACGGCTTGTGCGGGTTCGGAGCGAGCCATTCTTTCCAACGGGTTGCTGTTCCTAGTCTTCTGACCCTTTGGGACAAAGGCGCATTCAAGAAACTCTTTCGAGTCCGTCAACAAGGGTGCCTCCGCTTTCGAGGCAAGGTGACCGTATCCGGTGCTGCAGAATTCACTCAGTTCTGGAAGGAATACAGACTCGGCTCGGGCCGGGAGTTTGGCCTCAGTTCGCAGACGCAAGAAAGCAGCGCGGTTCATGCCCCTTGATCGCGCTATAGGGTATAAACCTTTAGGACCTCATCGCCGTAGTGGTTGATGACCTTGACCGCGATTTTGCCGGTTGTGGGCGGGTCGAACGGCCGGCTCTTGGTCGAGTAGAGTGCTGACCAGGCCGCCTCGTCAATCTCCGCTCGAAGCGCACGTTTCCGTTTCTCGAACGGTTCGTCGGCGCCAGTGAAGTAAGCGTGACGAACGAAGAAGCTCTCCCCGTTGTAGTTGGTGTCGATGAACCAGCAAGCGATGTCGTCCGTCGAGTGGCTGCGGATCTGACCAGTCGTGGGGTCGCACACGTCCACGCCACGGATCTCAGCCGTCAATTTGCCGTCTTTCCCCTTCTTGATTTCGATGTCCGGCTCGCCGAAGATCATGAACAAGTTGCCAGCGCCGGTTTTCTTCAGCAGCTCGTCCCCCATCGAGAGATCTGGGTTCATTCGCGCCAACAGAACAGCAGAAGAAGAGCCTTTGATCACGCTCTGGGTTCTTCCAGTATTCGAGCAAGCGCGCGGTGGTCTTCGCGACCCCCACATGCCCACCCTGCCGCCACCTTGCCACTCGTTCCCGCACCTGGTTGATGAACTTGTTTTCTTCGATCCGCTCCTGTGTCCATTCCGTGTCGAATACAAGCTGTTTCCGGCCACCCCGGGTCTTGGGCCTGGGTATGGGAACGAAGTAGGAACTGACTCGCCGGCCTTCGACGATCTCGTCCGTGATACCCTCGTCGGTGAATTTGAAGTGCCGCTGCGGCTCCTCAAAGGGAGAGTTCAAGATCGGATTTTCGATGACGACCTGGGCCAAAGGCAAATTGGGCGCGGCTTCGATTGATTATTCTCGGTGCTCCTAAATACCGCATTGTGCGCGTAATGTCGAGTGCTTTAATGATGGCGCAAGTGAGCGCTGTCGGAGCTGTCGCGATCTTGGAAAGCTTGAAAGTCCTGGATGGCGTGTTCAAATCCAATTCCCGATTGATCATTTCGGAACAACCCCTGAATACGGCCACACATTCTTATCACGTTTCTCTCGGCGACATCGTCGCCGAGGGCGCGAAAAGCTATTTTGAAGCAATCAAAAAAGGGGAGGGACCACGTCTAGCCGCCCGATTGCTGGCGGCAACAAACAGAAAAAGAACCCGCACCACGGCCATACAGCGCAGGCCGCTTGGTGATGAGCGCGACCTTTTTCACTGCGATGGGGAAAAGCGCCAAACACAGGCAAGCGCTACGTCCGAATTCGGATGTGAATTCAGTTGTTAGCTTCTCCCGAGGCCTTCGCAAGTCCGACTTCCTCTGGGCAATGAGGGGGGCTCGAAGGTCGCTTGATTCTGAGCCCGCGCGCCAGAGGTGTTTTCCGTAAGCCTGCCGCGAATTCGAGTTAAGAGCCCACGTCCTGGCGCGAGACACGAAGTCCACATTTGGATGTAGAGCAGAAAAAATGTACCAATCGATTTTGAACACGGATTGGGAAACGTTAGTGAAAACAAAGAAATATCAAATAAGAAAAAAATAAATCACAAATGCAAAACACAAAAGTCGGCTGTCTCGGGAGGGATGTGCGGTGGCCCCGCGCCGCGATTACCACCCACACCCTTGCCCCCTGGCCTCCGGGTAGGACCCCGCCGGCGATCTTCAATGGAAGCTTGAGCGCCCAGAGGCGTGATCCTTTACACGTGGACTGTTCCATCCCGTCCTTGTAGCCTCCCCATCAGTCCCCGTATCCCGACAGAGAGCCCAGTCGGCCCGGGACAGAAGAGCGTTCTGCCCCCTTTTTCACATCCGGGTCAAGACAGTGACATTCACCTGAACCAACGAACGCTCATGTCTTCAGGACCACCTGCTTTCGGGAGAGAGGGGAGAGCTCAGATTTAGCTTGACAAACATACATAGCGCCAATTAAGATTAGGTCATGAACAACCCTCATGCAGTGGCGCTCGGTCATCTCGGTGGTTTGGCGCGCGCTCGAACCACTACCTACGAACAGCGCCGGAGATGGGCCCGCCTGGGAGGACTCGCCAGGGCCAAGAGGCACACGCATGAGGAGCTTTCTCGATGGGCGAAGCTCGGCGGGCGTCCGCCGAAGAAGGAGGGTGAGAAATGAGACAGCGCGGAATCTTCGAGAAGCTGCCAGGCTCAAGTTTGTGGTGGATTCGATACGCTGACCAGTTTGGCCGTATTCACCGGGAAAAAATTGGCCCGAAGAAGCTCGCTATTTCGGCCTACCAGAAGCGCAAGACGGAGGTACGCGAAGGGCGATTCTTCCCTGACAAGCTCAGGCACCGTGAAGTACCCTTCGCGGAAATTGCCAGGGACGCGCTGGAATACTCTCGCCAGAACAAGGCCCATGACTCTTATCGGGCTGACTGCTGGCACATGGAGACTTTCTTGCGGTGGTTCCGGGAGCGGGCGGCTGCGGAAATAACCCCGCAGGAGATCGAGCGCAAGCTGGCCGAACTGGCTGAGGAGGGGCGCAAACCCGCTACGCTGAACCGCTACCGGGCGCTGCTGAGCCTCACCTATTCGCTGGCCAACCGCAACGGCAAGCTATCGGTTAACCCTGCCCGGCTAGTGCGACGGCGGAAAGAAAACAATGCTCGCGTGCGATTTCTGGACGAACAGGAAGAAGTTTCGCTGCGGGGCAAGAATCAGGAGCTACATCCTGACTGTGAGCCGGAGTTGGATGTGGCGTTACACACTGGAATGCGGCGCGGCGAGCAATACCGTCTTCGCTGGCAGGACGTAGACTTCAAAAGGGGGCTTTTAACGATCCCCCGGAGCAAACATGGCGAACGTCGGCATGTTCTGCTGCCCACCGCGCCCTGCAAGCCCTCTGGAAGCGCCAGGATGGCTCAGGCTACGTCTGCCCTGGCTCCGAGGGCAATCGAGGCCGGGATTGGCGAAGTTGGTTCGAGGAAGCCGTCCAAGCCGCCAGGATTGCCAATTTCCGTTGGCACGATCTGCGACACACCTTTGCCAGCCGCCTCGTCATGGCGGGAGTTGACCTCCGCACTGTCCAGGAGCTTATGGGCCACAAAACTATAGGCATGACGGTGCGCTACTCCCACCTGGCACCTACCCACCTCCAAGAGGCCGTTGAGCGCCTTACGGCAGGGTCAACTAGCACCGCTACTAGCACCGCGCCGATCTGGCGCGAAGCCCCTCAGCAGGTGGAAGCCACACAAGTCCAATAGGAAGTTGGTGCTGGAGGAGGGACTTGAACCCCCACGGCCTTGTGGGCCACGAGATTTTGAGTCTCGCGCGTCTGCCAGTTCCGCCACTCCAGC
>CAZPWD010000201.1:3493-4703 GCA_964590025.1 uncultured Nitrospira sp. | reverse complement strand
GTCATCACGGTGCAGATCATCGAAGGAAAGCTGGCGCGGATCGACGTGGAAGGCAACCGCTGGTTCAGATCGTCCTACCTGAGCGATCGCCTCTCACTCGGCAGCCGCACGCCGGTGACGCTCGACCCCTTACAGGAGCAGCTGCAACTCTTGCAACAGGACCGCCGGATCGAGCGTGTGAACGCGGAATTGCGACCGGGCGACCAACAGGGCGACAGCGTGCTGCATGTGCGCGTGGCGGACCGGAATCCGTTTCATGCCTCGATGGAGGTCAACAATTACCAGACGCCGCTGGTCGGAGAAATCCGTGGGATCGGCACGCTGACCCACGACAACCTGACAGGCCACGGAGACCCACTCAGACTCAGTTACGGCCATTCGAGCGGCGCCTTTCCGATCGTGGACGCCTCCTATGCCCTCCCCTTCAACCGGTACGGGACGACCTTTTCGCCGTACTACCGGCGCTTCGACTTCAAACTCATCGAGCCGCCCTTCGGTCCGCTGAACATCAACACCAACACGGAGATCATCGGCATGAGCCTGCGCCACCCGATTTATAAGACCGTGACCGATGAGGTGGCGCTCTCGATCATCGGGGAGCATCTGTTTACTCAGAGCTTTTTGTTCGGCAATGTCCCATTTGACTTTTTCCCCGGCTTTCAGAACGGCGCAGCAACCGTGTCCGTGCTCCGCTTCGCGCAGGACTGGACTCATCGCACGCTCGATACGGTGCTGGCCGTCCGCTCGCGATTCAGCGTGGGGTTGAACGTGCTGAGCGCGACCATCAATGCGAACCCCGACACGCCGGACGGGCAGTTCTTCTCCTGGTTGGGTCAGGCGCAGGCGATTAAGCAGTTCGGCGAGGAGTGGCTCGGCATGCAGCTCCTCGGCCGCATGGATCTGCAGCTCACCAACTCGCCGCTGTTTCCACTTGAGCAGGTGGCGCTCGGCGGCCGGTACACGGTGCGCGGTTACCGCGAGGTGACCATCCTGCGCGACAACTCGTTCATCTTCTCGGTCGAGCCGCGCTTTCCGTTGGTCCGTTGGGCGAACGGCGAACCGATGGTGCAGTTTGCCCCCTTTATGGACGTCGCGCATGGATGGAACCTGGGAGACAACCGCCCAGCCCCAATTGCTACTTCGACCAATTTCCCCGACACGCTCGCCAGCGTGGGCGCCGGACTCCGGTGGAATATCCTGCCGAACGATA
>CAZPWD010000201.1:0-3393 GCA_964590025.1 uncultured Nitrospira sp. | reverse complement strand
GGACATGATATGAGAACGCAACTGGTCAGGATTGTCCTGCTCTTCATCCTCGCGACCGGGTTCGTGCTGGCCAAGGCATCTGGAACGGTCGCCGCGGCCGAGCCGAATCCGGACACCTTGATGACGCAGGGTCTTCAAGCGTACCAACGGGGTTCGTTCGATCAGGCGCTCGCCGCGTGGAAGCAGGCGGCAGACCTCTACGAGCGAGACGGCAGAATCGAAAAACAGAGCCGGGCCCTGGCACAGGCGGCGCAGGCCTCGGAATCGTTGGGGCAGGTCAGTCAGGCATTGCAGCAATTGGAACTGGCGCTGACCCTGGCTCAACAGACAGGAGATCGCTCCCGCATCACCGCCGTGATGGAGAGCCTCGGTCGGACGTACCTGGCGGCGCGCAAACCGGACGCATCGGTGCAGTATCTGACCCAGGCGTTGGCCATGGCACAAGCCGATGGGGATCGACGCCTCATCGCGGCCATCCACAACGACCTCGGCATCGCCCACGTCGCGCAACAGCATGACACGGATGCGCTGGCCGCCTTCGTCACCAGCGCGCAAGAGGCGCAAGTGGCCGGTGATCGCCCTCTGACTGTGCGGGCCCACATCAACGCGGCCCGCATGGCGTTGAAGCTGAATCAACCGGACAACGCGCGTAACTGGCTGGATCAGGCCTTGGATGCCCTGAAAGATTTCGAGCCTTCGCACGACAAGGCCATGAATTTGATTCAGGTGGGGCTGGGCTACCAGCAACTCCGTACCTCGATGCCGGACATGGACGCACCCCTGCTGCTGCGCGCGGCCGGCACGCTGCTGGAAGCGACGACTGTGGCGGAGCAAATCGGCGACGCGAGGACGCGCTCCTATGCCGAGGGTTATCTCGGGCACTTGTATGAAACCGAACATCGCTACGACGAGGCATTGCAACTGACCAGACGCGCGGTCTTCTCCGCCCAGTCGGCCAACGCCCCGGAGTCGCTCTTCCGCTGGCAATGGCAGCTCGGCCGTTTGTTGGCGGCGACGGGCAAGCTGGACGAAGCCATTGACTCCTACGGCCATGCCACCACGACCCTGCGTCCCATTCGCATGGAAGTCGCTTCCGCATGGGGGACCGACTCATTCGCCGGAGACGATTCGGTCCGCGCCCTCTACTTTGAGCTGGCCGATCTGCTGCTCCATCGCGCCTCGCTGACGGACGACTCGCAAGGGACCGAACAGTATCTGCGTGGCGCACGCGACGCGATCGAGACCTACAAGGCCGCCGAGTTACGGGATTACTTCCGGGACGACTGTGTGGACACTCTGCAAGCGCGTATCACGAAGCTGGACCAGCTGGCCGCCGGAACGGCCGTGGTGTATCCCATCGTCTTCGAGGATCGATTGGAACTGCTGGTCAGCTTCCCCAACGGGCTGAAACGGCTGTCGATTCCTGTCTCATCAGCCACGCTCACACAGGAAGTGCGTGCCTTTCGCAAAACGGTCGAAAAGCGAACGACGCGCGAGTATCTCCCTCACGCCCAACAACTGTACGCCTGGTTGATCCGCCCGCTCGAGCCAGATTTGGCCTCCTTCCGGATCGATACACTGGTCTTTATCCCCGATGGCCCGCTCCGCACGGTGCCGATGGCCGCGCTCCATGACGGCGGGCAGTTCCTCATCGAGAAATTTGCGGTGGCCACCACGCCAGGCCTGAATCTCACCGACCCGAAGCCGATCGACCGCGAGAAGGTCCGGCTGTTGTCGAGCGGGCTCACGCGAGCCGTTCAAGGATATCCGTCTCTCCCCTTCGTCGAAGAAGAAATCAACGCCATTCGTACGCTCTACCAGGGGGATCAACTATTGAATGCCGAGTTTTCGACTCCGCGTCTTGAACAAGAATTAAAAGACCACCCCTATGGCATCTTGCACATTGCCACCCATGGCTGGTTTGCCTCAGACACCACGCAGTCCTATCTGTTGACCTATAACGGAAAACTCACCATCAATGAGCTGGACCGTTTGATTGGACTGTTCCGGTATCGAAAAGATCCACTGGAGCTCTTGACCCTCAGCGCGTGCCAAACCGGCACCGGCGATGACCGTTCGGCGCTCGGCCTGGCCGGAGTGGCCATCAAAGCTGGGGCCCGGAGTGCCCTCGCAACACTCTGGTTCATCAACGATGAAGCCTCGGCTACCTTGGTCTCCGAATTCTACCGGCAACTACGGGACCCCGCTCAGTCGAAGGCACAGGCTTTGCAACATGCACAGCAGAAGCTCTTGGAAGATCGGGTCTATGAACATCCGGCATACTGGGCGCCGTTTCTGTTGCTGAACAACTGGCTCTAATCGTGCTACAGTCTGCGGAACGATTCAGGTAGATTAGGCTGAAGGCTTTTAGTGTTCAGCCTTCAGCCTGAACACCTGGGTAGAAAGGCGCTACCGATGCGAAGCCTAACTTTATTTTTGGGGCTAATCCTGAGCATGGGATTGTGTGATCCGGCTACGACGCTGGCGGCATCGGATCAGCCCAGCGTCGCTCAGTCGGGGCCAACGGAGGATGTGCCGCTTCCCCTCTACGCGCCCCCCAAGAAGCTGACCCCGCGTGCTCGCGTGGGTGGTGGATTGCGCGGGACGGACGGAAACGATCCCGTGCTCGTGGCCTTGGTGCCGGACCATGTCGGGCTCACTGTCAAGAAGGCTCCTGTCCTGAACTGGTTTCTCTCAAAACCGACGACATACCCGCTGAAATTTACGCTCATCGACGTCCGATCGGTCACGCCGCTGCATGAAGGCCTCATTCCCACACCGGTTCATGCAGGAGTCCAATCCATCAATCTCAAAGAATGGAACCTTGCACTTGAACCAGACGTGCAATATCGCTGGTACATCTCTGCGATTCGCAATCCAGACTCGCCGTCGCAGGACATCGTGGCCGGCGGCATGATCGAGCGCTGTGAGTTCAGTACGTGCCTCGTGGAAATGGAAGTCGATTTGAGCTGCGACCGGCACAGCATATTGCGGAATGCCTCGCGCGGTTTTTGGTACGACTCCATGGCCTGCCTCTGTGACTTGATCGACTCGAACCCTTCAGACCAAGCACTTCGCAGACAACGCGCCGCATTGCTGAATCAAATCGGTCTTTCCAAGGTGGCGGAGTGGGATCTTCGTTCCATCCTAGCCCCCGTGCCCCCGTTCAGTAGCCCCAAATAACAATACCCGTAAAGAGTGAGAACCGGCTGGTTGCTCTGGTTTGTTTAGTTTGTCTTGTTTGTTTGGTTGAACCAGACCAACTCGATGAACCAGACAAACCAGATAGACCAGACAGACCAGACCAACCAGATGAATTCGGTAATCAAATTTGATTCACTGCCGAATCGTTTTTGATTCACGTAGACCGCTTTCCATTCTCCGGTAGGAGCT
>CAZPWD010000200.1:0-4772 GCA_964590025.1 uncultured Nitrospira sp. | reverse complement strand
GCGTGCCCCCCAAGAGCGCGGCGATCGCAAAGGAAAAGGCGACGGAGAATCCCACATAACCCATATAGAGCATCGGCGGGTGAATCACCATTCCGGGGTCCTGCAGCAGGGGATTCAGATCGCGCCCATCGAGTGCGGCCGGGATCAACCGCTCGAACGGATTGGAGACTGTCAACATGAACAAGAGAAATCCCACGCTGACTAATCCCATCACGCCGAGAATGCGCGCCCGCATCGCCTCCGGCAGATGAGTGGAAAAGAACGAGACGGCGACCATCCAGATGCTGAGGATGAACATCCAGAGGAGCAGCGATCCCTCGTGCGCGCCCCAGATGGCCGCGAGGCGATAATGAAGGGGGAGCTGGGAATTCGACGTGGCCGCGACGTAGAGCACGGAGAAGTCTTTGTCTGCAAAGGCATACCCCAAACAACAAAAGGCCAGCAGAACCAGGAGAAATTGCCCCCGCGCCGCAGGCTTCGCCACGGACATCAGCGCCGAGCTCCCGACCGCGGCGCCATAAATGGGCAGGCTTCCCTGCACGACGGCGACGCAGAGCGCGAGAATTAAGGCGTAATGGCCGATTTCTGGAATCATCGTGGCTCCTATCGTGGATTGACGACGAGGGTGCTGCTGCTCTGCGCCCCGGCGGCCTTCGCCTTGGCGAGCGCGGCCGCGGCCTCCGGTGGCATATAGTTTTCATCGTGCTTCGCCAGCACTTCGCTCGCCAGGAATGTCCCATCGGCCCCGAGTTGCCCCTGGGCCACCACGCCCTTCCCTTCTTTGAAGAGGTCCGGAAGGATCCCTTTGAACGTCACGGGCACGCGTTTCGCTAAGTCGGTCACGACGAAATGCACGGTCAACCCATCGCCCTCGCGGGTGAGGCTGCCGGCTTCGACCATCCCGCCGATCCGAAAGCCGCGCCCTTTCGGCACTTCGGCGTTCGCCACCTGCGTCGGCGTAAAAAAGAACACGAGATTGCTCTGAAACGCATTCAGCACCAACATCGACGCCACCGCCAGCGCGACCAAACCCAGGCCGATGAGGACAAACCGTTTATGTCGAGGTTTCATCGTATCAGTATCCTCCTAAGACACATCACGGCTCTCTGCGGCTGCCGAGGCATGTCGACGCCAAACTGCGAGGACTTCACCCACCATGCACAGGGCCGTGGCGCCGAACGAGATCCACACATAGAGGCCATACCCGCCCATCGCGAAAAACTCGGTCGGACTCCCCCACTGCATCAGCGCGCCTCCGCCACGTCCTGAATCGAGGCCTGCTTGCCCCACGACGGTTGCCGCTCACGCTCGACAATTACGCAGCACATGCGGGCCAGGGTCACCGCGAAGCTATACATCCAGAAGCCGAGCGTCATCACCAGCATCGCGGTCACCATCGTCGCCGCCATTTTCGGCGACGCCGTCATGCTGACTGATGCCCCTTGGTGCAACGTATTCCACCAGCGCACGGAAAAATAGATAATCGGAACATTGACCACCCCGACCAGCGCCAAGACGGCACTCGCGCGATCGGCACGGCGCAGGTCCTCAATCGATGCGCGCAACAAGATGATCCCGATATACTGAAACAGCAGAATCAGCTCCGACGTCAGCCGAGCATCCCACACCCACCACGCGCCCCAGGTCGGTTTGCCCCACATCGCGCCGGTGAGCAGCGCCAGAAACGTAAACATCGCCCCGGTGGGGGCGATGGCCTGAGCCATCATGAACGAGGGGCGCGCTTGCAACCCCAACCCGAGGCCGGCCCAGGCGGCCATGATGACGTACAGAAACATGGACATCCAAGCGGCCGGCACATGGACGAAGATAATGCGGTAGGCGTCGCCTTGTTGAAAATCGGTCGGGGCGACGAAGAATCCGATATACAGGCCGACGACAATCAACACGAGCGCGGCGGCCGAAAACCATGGGATCATCCTCCCGGCCAGCGGGTGGAAGGCCTGCGGTGACGAATATTTGAACCAGTTAATGCCCATAAAGCTCATGAGAATCTATCATTCCAACGCAATGCGTAATGCAACAGCGGTGGCCCATGGCGCAAACGCGAGTGAGAGCAGGAAACAGGCTCCGAGTAACGACAGATTCGCTTCGCTGCCGATTCCGGCCAAGCTGCTCGTGACGGCGCCGGCCCCAAAGATCAGCACCGGAACAAAGAGGGGAAGCACCAGGAGGGCAACCAGCAAGCCGCTCCCGCGCAACCCAAGAGTCAGCGCGGCACCGATAGCTCCAATCATACTCAACGTCGGCGTACCAAGCAAGAGCGATAACGTCAACACCCACAACGAGTCCCCACTCAGGCCGAATTGCAAACCGAGAAGAGGCGAGAGCAGGACCACTGGTAAGCCGGAGATCACCCAATGCGCGAAAACCTTGCCGACGACCAGCACCGCCAGAGGCTGAGGTATCAAGAGTGTCTGTTCCAACACGCCATCGAGATAATCAGCTGTAAATAGACGCCCCAGTGACAACAGGCAAGCCAGCAGGGCCGTGACCCAGAGCACACCGGAGGCGATCATCCTCAGAACCGCCGGCTCCGGTCCGACCCCCAACGGGAAGAGGCTCGCGACGATGACGACGAAGAAGACCGACATCGCCATATCCGAACGGCGCCGCATGGCCAGCAGAAGATCCCGCCGGACAACCCCGCGCAACGCCTCACTCATGCTGGGCTGGCTCATCTAGTAGCCAGCCTCAGGTGCTGGACGGAATCAGTTGGGAGGGCAATCTCTTGGTGCGCGGCGACGACCACCATGCCGCCATTACTCAGATGCGACTGCAGGCGTTGGGTCAAGTAACTAGTGGCCACAGCATCGAGTGAAGCGAACGGCTCATCCAAGAGCCATAACGGGCGCGTGGAAAGCCAGAGACGCGCCAGCGCCACGCGGCGCTTTTGTCCTTGTGATAGTACCCTCGTCGGCAGACGATGAACCGATTGCTCGAGACCGACGGCCTCCAACGCCTTTTGCACGATTGCGCCGGAACTTTCATCGCCGGCCAGACAGGCGGAGACCTTGAGGTTTTCGACCGGAGTTAGCTCATCCTTGATTCCGTTGAGATGCCCTATATAGGTGAGCTGGGCAGTATAGAGTTCCTTGAGTTGGCGGATGTCTTTCCCCTGCCAAAGGATCGCGCCTCCATCGGGCAATAAGAGGCCGCACAGCATGCGGAGGAAGCTGGTTTTCCCACTACCGTTCGCACCCAACACAGCCAGCAGAGTTCCTGGCTTGACTGTCACGCTGACGTCGGAGAACAGCAGTCGTTCCCCGCGACTGCCACTCAGTGCGACGGTTTGGAACATATTCAGAGGGATCCCACCGGGACCGAAGAGAAAGAATTGCCGCAGCGTCGAATCTTTTTGGGTCGCGCTGTTCGTGAGCGTTTTTTCGACATCGTCTGTCGCCTCATAAGATACAACTGTCGCTGATGCGGTAGTCCATTCGCAAGGTCGGTGTCACTATGTGATGGCAATTGCAGGCCTCATGAAAGGGAACAAACGTCACAGCTGCAATTGTCGCCCATCCGACACCGGCAAGTCAAAGATGGTTGGGCGCGGTACGGTAGGAGCGCATCTCCGAGCCTGTCGCTCAAACCTATGTTCGATCCCTTGACGCCGGTCATGCATGGTTCATACGAGACAACCGCAGCCCCGGCCGAATCCAGTAGAAAAAAACAATTCCGGATTTTTCGCTTGCCTTGCGCGGGAGGGGGTAGAATCTTGCCCTGTTTTAGTGGCATCATAGTTATCATAGTAATGTTATTCGATATGACATAACGCTATTTACGCAATTACGCACTGGGATCGCTGACCCGCACGGAGCAGCGGATCATCGCAAGGTCCAAAACAGGGGGGTCCGACATATTATGATGAGGCAAGTGACACGGGCAGGCTCTATCGTGCTCATTCTTGTTGCCGCACTGTACCACCCAGGCGCAGCCGCTGCACATGGAGCCGCGAGCGGAGAAGACGATCCGTGCATGCGCCGGGTCGGTGAGAGCCTGGTGCATTTCAGCGCCTATCAGCCGCAATACGAGCTGAGAGACCAATACTGCACGGACATTCCTAAGGAAGGCGACACCTTCCTGGTGGTGGACCTCGTGGACCCGGCGCTGCGCAACGAGCCAGTCGGTATGCGGGTCGTGAAGGGGAACGGGAACAATGAGGCAGAAGATCAAATTGTGGCAGACGTGCGTCCGAGCACCCACCCGGACGGAGTGCTCAGGGGCGAAGTCAGGCTGGACGAGGGCCTGTATACGGTCACCATTGCGGCGGAGAAGCTGAATCTGATGCGGCGCCCGCAGTATCTCTTGCGGGTACACATGATCGATTATCAGAAGCTTGTGCGTTCCGTGGCAGGCCCGCTGATCGGAGTGCTGCTACTTGCCTTGCTCCTGTACATGCTCGCAAGATCGAAGTGGCTGCGGAATTGGTGGGCTGGCTCCCGTTCGTAGGAAACCAGGCGTTCCGTCCCGCGATCACATGATTCATCATTATTCCAGAGGGAGGATCCTGACGATGTCATTGCAATTGCTGAAATCTGCCGGCCTGTGCTTCTTGATGCTGGCGATCGGGGTTACATTTTCCACACAGGCCCAGGCTCATGGAGGACTGGCATTGGCCGAGGACATGTGCAGACTCACAATCGGCCCGTACAACATGCACTTCACCGGCTATCAGCCCGACAACACACGTAATAAAGAATTCTGCGAGGACATTCCGGCGACCGGCCGCACGGTGGTGGTGCTCGATTATA
>CAZPWD010000199.1:0-4804 GCA_964590025.1 uncultured Nitrospira sp. | reverse complement strand
TGCCTCCTGAGCAGCTTGGCCTTCAGCGCGACGATCCTGGCCCAAGCCTCTTCCGCCTTTGATTGGACAGCCGTCGATTCAGCCTGGAGCCGTTGGTAGGTGGGGCAATCAGCGTTCTGGCTCATGTTAAACAGTGGCAGAGCGAGGAACTTCATGGCAGGCCGCCATCCCACTGGGACACGCCTTCTGAGCCGTAGGATCCACAAGATTCCCATGCTTCTTGTACGCCATGCAAAAAACGGATGTCCCTATCGGAAAGCGGATTTTCGCCGCAAGCGCGATATCGATGGACAGCAGACCGGCTAACAGTGAATTTAACCATTTGGGCAGCGATCTGACGTCGGATTTGGGTGTGGCCATCGGACGAACCGGCGCCAGAATATTTCGAACGAGGCCTACAACCGGGAGCAGGAGGGTATTCCAGTATAGCAGTTTCTTCACCTCGAACCCGTTGCCTGCGAGCAGCCGTCCAATCTCCTCTTTCCGGTACCGATGACGGGTTCGAACGGCCATATCATGCTCTCCCCGAAGCCATTCAAAGGCGGGGACGTTGACGACCAGGAGACCACCCTGCTGCAGAACCCGATATGCTTCATGGATTGCCACTTGGTCTTTAAGCCCTTCAATATACAGGAGGTCGATCAGCGTGACCACATC
Source organism: uncultured Nitrospira sp. (assembly GCA_964590025.1). GTDB lineage: Bacteria > Nitrospirota > Nitrospiria > Nitrospirales > Nitrospiraceae > Palsa-1315. Next base: position 4,147 of record CAZPWD010000199.1, on the reverse strand, counting down.
GAACGAACCGTCTCGAAATGGGAGGGCGTGCGCTGAAGCCCGGGCAACAACCCCATCTCCTCGGCGTGAGGAATACCGTAGGGCTATCTCCTCAACGTCCACGCCGACCAGCAAGCTGTCGGGGAACCGGTTCGCTATCGAGGCTATTCCCCCGCCTGTCCCACAGCCCACGTCAAGGACCCTGGACCGGCGTCCCCTACATTCTGAGTCGAGGGTCCGCGACACCAACCGCCTGATGTTACGATACCACCAATGAGTGTCCTCCAGGCGCGCCATTGTATCGTACTCGTGTCGCTCCATCGTGTCAGGCCTTCACTATCTTTCGCAGGCAAGACAATGCCATCACAGAGACCGCTTGGCCGCGGCAATGACGGCGTCTATTTCATGATCGTCGAGTTCCGGATAGAGCGGAAGACTGAGAACCTGGGAGGCCAACGAGGTCGTGAGCGGCAGGTTTTTCCCGGACCCGGACAGTTCGCTGTACGCCTCGAGAAGGTGGACCGGAACGGGGTAATGGATCCACGTTGCCACGCCGTGCGCATGCATAGCAGCCTGAAAGGAAGCGCGATCCGTAACTCGAACCACAAAGAGATGGTAGACGTGATGACGCCCTGGCGCCTCGATCGGGCAAACGATCCCCAATTCGGTCAGGGCTTGCGTGTACCTCGCAACGATCTGACGGCGACGGTCATTCCAAGACTTCAGGTGCGGCAATTTGGCCAGAAGGATGGCCGCTTGAAGCTCATCGAGGCGACTGTTGAACCCCTTGTTCGGATGGGCGTAGCCCTCAGTGCGGCCGTAATTCCGCAATGCCCTCAGCTTCTCCGCAAGGGCTCGATCACTCGAGACCACTATACCGGCATCCCCGAACGCCCCAAGGTTTTTCGTTGGATAAAAGCTGTAACAGCCGGCGTCGCCCATCGTCCCCGCCATGCGGCCCTTATACAACGCCCCGTGAGCCTGCGCGCAATCCTCGATGACACGCAGGCCTCGCCTTCTCGCGATCTCAAGGATAGGGTCCATATCGGCACACTGCCCGTACAAATGGACCGGCACTATGGCCCTGGTGCGAGGTGTGATGCGATCCTCAATCAGACCGGGCTCCATCGTATAGGTGACCGGATCGATATCGATGAAGGCTGGGGTCGCTCCAGCAAACGAGATAGCCGACACCGTGGGAACGCAAGTGTTCGAGACGCTAATGACCTCATCACCAGGACCGACGCCACAGGCCACTAATGCCAAGTGCAACGCCTCGGTCCCCGAACCCACACCCACTCCATAGTTGGCGCCGCAATAGCGGGCAAACTCTGCTTCAAACTGCTCAAGCCTCTCGCCGAGTATAAACCGTCCTCGTGCGAGGACGTCGGCGATCGCACCGTCCACTGCCGGCTTCATGGCTTGGTACTGACGTCTCAGGTCTCGGAACGGAATGTTAGCCATTGTCCCAGTAATGTGCTCTATGCTCCCGGTAGTAATTCAGCGTTCGAGACAGTCCCTCTCTGAGGCGCGTCTTTGGCCGCCAGCCCAGTAGACCGGCGATTTTCTGGAACGAACCGTAATAATCACCAATGTCAATTGCCTTCCGGTCGGGGGGGAAATGGACGATCTTGAACCTGCCTCCACCGTTGATCTCGATCAGCAGCCTCGCCAGATCAAGAAGTCGGATTGGATGATCGTCCCCCAGATTGAATATCTGGCCATTGGCTTCCTCGTGCGCCGCGGCCATCAGAAGCGCCTCAACCACGTCATCCACGTAATTTAGGTCTCGCATCTGCTGGCCATCCCCGAATACCTGTAATTCTCGGCCCTCGACAAGCTGCCGAATCCACCAACCCAAAAAGGTCTGGCGGGCGTCTTTGACTCGCATTCTCGGACCGTAGGTGTTGGTCAATCGCAACGCGCATGTCCGAAGCGCATACACGCTGTTGTACACGAAATGGTACCATTCTCCTGCCAACTTATTGATGCCGTTCACATCCACGGGGTGGACCGGATGCCGCTCGTCCACAGGCAAGGAGTCAGGGATACCGTAGACTTGTCTGGTGCTTGCAAAGACAATCTTAATTCGCCGGTTATGCTTCCGGCAGGCTTCTAATATCGACAACTGGGCACGGCAATTAATATCGAGATCGGTGTAGGGATCGTCCATCGAGTCTAGATGACTGGTTTGCCCAGCCAGGTTAAAGAGGTAATCCTGTCCCTGGACAAGGTACTTCATGCTCTGCTCGTCCCTGACATCGGCGATGTTGACATGAACCAGATCCTTAATCTCTTTGATATTGAAGAGGTTGCCCCCATACTGGGGGATCAGCGAATCGACGAGGGTCACCCATGCGCCGCATCCCACTAATGCGCCCGCCAGGTTTGATCCGATGAAGCCCAACCCTCCGGTGATTAGGATCTGCTTCCCTGCAAAGACCTTTTCATGCTCCACCGTTGTGCCTCACTCTTTCGGCAAACTGGAGGATCGATCAGGGCTTGCGACGCCCTTCATCAAGATACGCTATCTGGGTGGGCGTATCTTTCCGCAGCACGAGCTGCCACCACAGATGGAGAATGTTGATCCCCGTTTTGAACAGGCGCCGCAGGTTGAAGAATTGTGACTTGCCGACCGTGCGGTGATAATGGTGGACAGGAAACTCGACGAAGCGGTACCCGGCCATCTCGATCTTTTTGACCAACTCCAGGCAGATCACCCCGCTTGTGTACTCCAGCCTGATATGGTCAAAGACTCGGCGCCGGATCAAACGGAAGTCACAGTCCACATCCCGCACGTGGAAATTGAACAACAGACGCATCAGCCAAAGGTAAACCGTGCCGATGATAATCCGGTGCAACGGGTCCGAGCGGACGATCTTGTATCCGTTGACGACGTCGATGCCATCCTGCATGATTGGAAGCAGTTTCCGCAACTCAAACACATCGTATTGGCCGTCACCGTCTGTGTAGAAGACCAGCTCTTTCGTGGCATGCGAGAAGCCCGACTGGAGTGCGGCGCCGTACCCCCGATTTTTCTCATGGAACACTAACCGAAGCCGTGCGTATCGAGCCTGAAGCTCATGGAGCAAGAGGCGACTGTGATCGCTGCTTCCATCATCGACTACAATGATCTCGTAATCATCCGTAAATTCCCTGGCGACGCGATCTGCCGTCGCCACGAGCGAACCGATGGTCGCCGCATCGTTGTAGCAGGGGAAAAAGACCGTCAGGCTTGGCCGTATATCAGAGGGCATGAATCGATTCCTCAGCTCCCCCTCCTGCCATCCAAGGTACTTCTTTGAATAGTCGCTGGGGTTTCCAGGGGCTAGATGTTGAACCCAGATCCAGTTTGAGCGATTTGAGAAAGAGTGCCTCCTTCCGCGAGGAGATTGTAAGAAATGAACATGCTGCTGTCCACTAATAAGGGTGGTGTCCCACTGGCGACGCCATCCGGACATGAAACATGAAGCTGATTGTGTCAGCATTTCCTATAATCTCCCGCCGGTCCTTTGAAGCCTGCCACGCCAACTCAACGGCGCTACATCGAAAAGCTTCCCTTTCGATCGGAGTTCATGGTATTATTCTTGTCGTCCATAGATTTATACACTCGACCGAGATCTCTTACGTCCGATATCGCAGGTAAGAGCGCGAAATGCAGACTCGCTAAAAATTCCTGCAGGCGTTCTCATCCCCTCGATACGGTCCTCATCGGTTCATGTTTTAAGTCCCGCGCAGCCTTTTTACCGCCTTTCCCCGAAAGGAGACACATTCGAAAAGCGGTAATCCCGTACAAGGAGGATCGCCATGGCCGCTGAAAGCTTGACCATCATCGACAACCGAACCGGAAAGAAGTACGACATCCCCGTCGAGCATGGGACGATCAACGCCATGGATCTCCGCCAGATCAAGGCCTCTGACGGCGATTTCGGGTTGATGAGTTATGACCCGGCTTTCACCAACACCGCTTCGTGTAAGAGCAAGATCACGTTTATCGATGGGGAAAAAGGGATTTTGAACTACCGTGGCTATCCCATCGAGCAGTTGGCCGAGAAAAGCACCTTTTTGGAGACCGCCTATCTCATCCTCTATGGGGAGCTGCCCACGGGCGAACAGATGGATGAGTTCGTCTACCAGATCACCCATCACACCATGATTCACGAGAACA
>CAZPWD010000198.1:0-4806 GCA_964590025.1 uncultured Nitrospira sp. | reverse complement strand
TCTCTCCTACAGCATCCCCGCCATTCTCTTAGCAGACTCCACCGTGTTGTCCAGCAGCATCGCAATCGTCATCGGCCCTACACCACCAGGCACAGGACTGATCCAGCCTGCCTTCTGACTGACCGGTTCAAAATCCACATCGCCGACGACTTTCCCATCGGGGAGCCGGTTCGTCCCCACATCGATCACGACCGCCCCTTCGCGCACCATGTCGGCCGTCACAAACTTAGCTTTCCCAATCGCGACCAGCAACAGCTCGGCTTCGCGACAGACCGCCGGCAAATCCTTGGTCTTGGAGTGGCAAATCGTCACCGTGGCGTTGCGCTGGAGCAACATGAGCGCTAACGGCTTGCCGACGATGTTGCTACGTCCCAATACGACGGCGCGCTTCCCTTCGATACTGACGCCGGTGGATTCGATCATCTTAATGACGCCCTTCGGCGTGCAGGCTTCAAACACGGGATGCCCCTCAACGAGTCGACCGAAATTGTACGGATGAAATCCGTCTGCGTCCTTGTCGGGCGACACCGCTTCGAGAACGACTTTGCTGTCGATATGCTTCGGGAGCGGCAACTGAACCAATATCCCGTGGATCTTGGGATCGGCGTTTTTCTTCTCGATCAAGGATAACAACTCTGCTTGCGTCGTGTTTGCCGGCAATTTGTGATCATCGATATAGATGCCCGCTGCATCACAGGCTTTCTGCTTGCTCTTCACATAGAGATGCGAGGCGGGATCGTCGCCCACCAGGATCGTCGCCAGACCGGGCTTTATCCCGGTCTTAGCCAAGATCGCTACTGATTCAGTTGCTAACCGCTCACGTACTTGCAATGCCAATGCTTTGCCGTCGATCAATCGTGCTGCCACGGATTCCTCCTCACACGAGACTGTAGATTGAGGCTAAGGTCAAGGAAAACCATACTTATAATTCCTGCTCAGTCTTGGCCTTAACCTTCACCTGATTCAAAAATCACGGCACCATAGCAGGGCATTTTTACGCAAGTCAACGACCAGCCAAGCCGTGAGGCGTCAGGCGTGAAACGTGACACGTGACACGTCAGACGGGAGACAAAAGAAGAAACAATCCGTTCTCTCTCCATACCCCTCACGCCTCACCCCTAACGCCTTACGCCTTACGTCCGTTTCTTGACAGGCTCTTCGCCTGACAGCTACGATGGACTCGTCAACCACGATCGAGAGCCATCTATCTTGTGAACAGAATCTCCCCCGTGACGTCTCTTCTGACACGCGTCATCAGCCATCCAGCGGCCTGGCTTATCTGGATCATACCCGTTGTGATCGTCAGCCCGCTCGGCGCCCAGATCACTGTAACAGAACTGCAATCTCCCTATAGCTTTGTGCATGATCCCATCGAGAAGGGCTATTTCATCTCGAGCGTCAACGGCGAGCCAGAGACCGCCGATAACAACGGGTTCATCACCAAGCTCGATCCTCACGGCAAACTCCTCAATCTAAAATTCATTCAAGGCGGGAAGGGCGACATCACCCTCCATGCCCCCAAAGGCATGGCCGTGGTGGAGCATGTGCTCTACGTGGCCGATCTCGATACCTTACGGGGTTTTGACACGACCACCGGAAAGCCAGTCCTGACGCTCACCATCCGATCGCCCGCTAGCTCACAGTCTGAGCTGCCACAGACCTCCTTGAGCGACGTAACCTTCGATGGCAAGGGCCACTTGTATTGCTCCGACCAGAAAGCCAACACGATTTACCGTGTCGATCCGGCCACCCAGACGTTTTCCGTGCTGGTCACAGACCGCACCCTGGCCGGCCCCTCAGGCCTTGTCGTCCATCCCAAGTCCGGCCAGATCATTGCGGTGAGCTGGGACAAGGGCAAGATTTCCGAGGTCTCGCCGGATGGCGTGGTGACGGAGCTCTTCTCCAACGGATTCTTTTCCAACCGCTTTCAGAATCTCCGCGGGGTGGATTTCGACCGTTGGGGCAATATGTACGTGTCGGATTTCACGACGGGAAAAGTCTGGCGCATGAGCTGGGACAAGCGGTTTCAAGTCATCGCCGAATTCTTACCCTCGCCGGGAGATCTGAGTATCGACCGTGCAAACAACCTCATCCTTGTACCGTTTGAATTGGCCCATGCAGCAGAGATGAACGGGCTTGAAACCCCCAGCGACGGAAAGCCCAAGCAAGAAAAACGGACGTTGGCGGACTATGGCTTCATCGCCCCACCACCGAAACCGGCACCGGAAGTGCCCGCAAAAAAATGAGCCAATGCTCCTATTGCACACAACGGAAAGGCAAGCGGCCTTGCCCCGCCTTGGCAGGGCTGATCTGCAGCCAGTGTTGCGGCGAACACCGAATCGTGCGGGTCTCATGCCCGGCTGACTGCGTCTATCTCGAATCCGGGAGCGACTATCAGCAGAAACGGCTTGCGGTACAATTCATGCCGGTGCGCCGCGACTGTTATCGCGAGCTAGCGGAGCTGGGCGGCGAGAAGGCCGTGGCCCTGTTTAATCTCGTCGAAGTAGTCATCTTTAGTTACTTCCAGAGACGCCGCGACGGGCAAGATGCGGAAGTCGTGGCGGCGCTGCAGGCCTTGCGACGAACGCTCAGCCCCCTCCATGTGCCTGCCGCACCGATGCCGGTCTTCGCGGAACATCTGAAGAGGGAGTACGACACGTTCAAGAAACAGAACCCTCAGCAGATTGCCGATATGTCCTCCGCACCGGAGATCCTGGACCGTGCGATCGCCTTCGTCTCACGATTTTCCGGTACGGACTTCCAATCACAACGGTTCCTCGGTGGGCTCATCGGCTATGTGCGAGCCTACCATCCGGAAATTGCGGAACACTTGACCAAGCAACGTGAACCGGGCCACATCATCTTGCTCGGGCAGCAGTTCATGCCGCCCCCGGCACCTGAGCCCCATACCCATGGACCGGGGTGTCATCACCACTGACAGGTAGCCACTCCCGAGGACGGAGACCAGACACCATGAGCGCAAATAAAGAACAAAAGATCAGAAAAGCACGCCGAGTGGAGTTACGCTGCACCCTGAGATTTTCCTCCGGTGAGGTCAAAGGCGACGCCACGATCACAAACATCTCGACGTTCGGCTGTCGAGCCGAATCTGACATCAATATAGCGGAAGGACTTAACGTTCAGATCACAATTCAGCTTCCAGACCAGTCACCACCAGTGAAAGTCGAACGAGCCTCAGTACGTTGGGCCTCAGGCCGTGCCTTTGGCCTGGGCTTCATTCTGTTCTTCCCGTCCGAGCGAGCCCGCCTCCGCACATTCATCGAAAAAATCAAATAGCGTTATCCCTTCCACACGCCTCAAGCAGCGCGGTCTCACGGACTCCAACTGCGCACATCGAGCGGGCATTTTCTTATTGTGAGCGCTCTGGAAGCACTGGAGTCCGTGAGACCGCGCTGTTATTGTTATTCGATAATCGTCACCGTCATCTCAATCCGATCATTCGGTAAGTCGTGGTCGTTTCTCGGCACGTTCACGATCTTATCGGCGACGCCAAGGCCTCTGGTCACCTCGCCAAACGCCGTGTATTTTCCATCGAGGGAGGGGGACGGCTCAACGACAATGAAAAACTGCGACCCTGCAGTATCAGGTTCGTTCGCTCGCGCCATCGACACAATGCCGCGCTTGTGAGGAATATCGCTGAACTCCGCCTTGAGCAAGATGGGATTGCCCTTCTCGTCCTTGGGCCCACCCTGCCCATAGGTGTCCTTGTGGAGTGAGTTCTTGGTATTGGGATCACCGCCCTGGATCATGAAGCCGGGGATAACCCGGTGGAAGATCGTCCCATCGTAAAAACCGGACTTGGCCAGCTTGATAAAGTTTTCAACATGAATCGGGGCCACATTCGGATACAACTTGATATGTATGTCTCCGAACTTCGTCTTGATTATGGCTTTCGGACCAGGAGCTGACGGAGGAGCAACCGGTTTTACGTCGGCGTTCCCTCCACAACCAGTGAGGAGACCGATCCCCAACAGCACTCCGCACAGTATGATACTTCTCATGGCGACTGAGTCGCGCGTCATGGCCCACCAACCTTGCATCGTTTACTCGACCACCACGACTGTCATCTCCGCCCGTTCCGTCGGAAGGTCGCGGCTGTTTTTCGGCAAGCTGACAATCTTGTCCGCCACCTCCATCCCTTTCACCACCTCGCCAAAGACCGTATATTGCCCATCGAGAAAGTTTGAATCCTTGACGACAATGAAGAACTGCGAACCGGCACTGTTGGGATCGCTCGTGCGTGCCATGGAGAGAATCCCTCGTCTGTGAGGAATGTCGTTGAACTCAGCCTTGAGCCGCTGGCTCGGCCCCCCCTGGCCGTAAGTCTCCGGCTTATTCAGATCTTTGGTGTTGGGATCGCCGCCCTGGATCATGAACCCTGGAATCACCCGATGAAAGATCGTGCCGTTATAGAAGCCGGATTTCGCCAACGCGGTGAAATTTTCAACATGCTTGGGGGCCTTCTCAGGAAAGAAGATGATGTCCATGTCGCCAAACTTTGTTTTGATAATGGCCTTGGGACCTTTCGCCTCTCCTGCTTTCCCCGCTGGAGACTTGTCAGCTGCGAAAAGGGCGCCCATACCCAGCAACAGACTTCCACCGAGCACGAGTGTCACCGCCGCCATTTTCACTATGATTCGTCTCTGCATCATCAGCCTCCCTGGAATAATTACTGATCTCGCTGCGAGGTCATCCTACCGTGGCGACCGGATCAGGTCCCTACCTGTCGGAGGGCCTGCTTCGCCGCCTGTTGTTCTGCTTCCTTTTTGCTCCGCCCGGACCCCA
>CAZPWD010000197.1:0-4816 GCA_964590025.1 uncultured Nitrospira sp. | reverse complement strand
TCAAACTCAACCAAGCCATCCGGCCCCACCCGATGCTGGCCCAGCACAGGATCGCGGAAGACGGCGTGGTCTTGCAATGTGACCGTCAATGCCGTCACATCTTCGACCGTCACAGCCAACCCTGTCATGTGTACGACCGTGCTCCCCGGATCCAGGCGTATACTCTTAATCGACACATGCTGGGGAATTGCCGCTTCAAGAGCGGACAGAAACTGTGTCCAGGAAAAATGCCGTTTTGTGAGCAGCTGGTTCGCTAAACTGACTTCAGCCGGTAACTGCTGCAATGAAGGCCCGGAGAGATCAATGCTTTCCTGTTGGGCCCCGGCAAGGAGCTGATGATCTTGTATGCGAACATGATCGAGGCGTGCTTGCATGTCGTGCCGGTCGCGCATGATCATCATGGTCTGGGTCACACTCCAGAGGATTGCGACTCCAACGATCCAGCTTAGCGCAACCAGCACCAGGCGAGTAGGCGCGACATACCACCGGTATCGGCTACTCAGTTCGATGTGAAAATACCGCGCTCCTCCTGGCGTCACCATAAAACTGTTCCCCCTGCCGGCGAGCGCACGAAGGAATGTCCGTCCAGGTGCCATCGTCTACATCACCCCCGCCACGACAGGGAGCGTCGCCCATGACGTACTCCCCCCGTCATGAGTCCACCCCACTCGTTCGACAGCTTCCCAATCCAGTCGCTCAGTCGACAGGCCGAGTTCTCTGTTCAGCGCCTGTTCAAGCGTCGGGAATGGGCTATCGCTGGCGAGAACAATCTCCGTCACGTTCAGGCCAGGGTAATGCTCGCGGCACGCACGAAGCGACGCTGCACATTCCTCGACAACGTTATCGACCAGGTCTGCACCATGGCCTTCTTCACCTTGTAGACCTTCGGCGCTCAACAGCTTGGTCCGAACAAAAACCAATCGGCCTTCCTGTATGACGAAGCAGGTCAACCCGCCGTCCGATACACTGACCCAGAGCAAATCACGGCCCAACCGTTTCCGGCCACCTGCCACTTTCAGCCAGAGATTAAACAGACGAAAGCTGATCACACCGACTTCCTGCGGAAGCAACCCGACCGATTCACAGAGGGATTCGTATTGCTTCAAGATGGCTTCTTGAATCGCCACGACAAGGACTACATGGGAACGCTCGTCCCTTGCCCCATGTGAAGGGAACCCCTGCCAGACAATCTTGGCCCCGGCTAGGGGCAGCAGCTGTTCCTGCCCCAGACGCCAGCGAATCAGCGCCTCTTGCTCTTCCGCCTGCGCCGGGAGTTGTTCCAGCTGCAAAACAGTCGCGCGCACCGACAGATCCGGCAACAACAACACAATCGGGCGTGGAACATCAGACAGCCATACACGCCCTGCAAACCTGATATCTCGACTTGGCCCTGCCAGCGACCGAAGACGACTTTTAACCGCAGCCATGTCTGTCAAGTTCAGATCCATAGGGGACAGCTTGATAGCCCCGGTCGGTGTCGGCGAGAGGACACAGCGGTAGCGATAACGCCCGCGCCAGGTGCGGACGGCCTCTCCCCAGGCGAGGGTCTGCGCTCCGATTTTCAAGCAGTGCCGCGGACGACTGGTGGTCAGTCCCCCCATCAATTACCCTTCCTCGCTAAACGTCACTCGATTGATCTCGCGCAAGGTGGTGGAACCTTCCAGCACCTTTCTGAGTGCGGACTGCCGCAACGTGATCATCCCGCCGGTCACCGCGCGATAGCGGACCTCGGACAGGGGACGCTCGGCAAGAATCATTTCTTTGATTTCATCGTTCAGATCCAGAAATTCTGTGATGCATTTTCGTCCGCGATATCCAGTGCCATGGCACTCCTGGCATCCTTTGCCTTCATAAAATGGAACATCCTTATATCCCTCGAAATCGAGACCGGACTCTTCCGCCAGCGCGTTGTCGAGCTTGACCGCCACTCGACAGGCGAGACACACCATTCGAACAAGCCGCTGCGCCAACACACAGTTTAGCGCAGCCAAGAAGTTGTAGGCATCGATTCCCATTGAGGCAAATCGTCCGATGACATCGAACACGTTGTTTGCGTGCACCGTCGTCAAGACCAAGTGGCCGGTGAGCGACGATTGAATGGCGATTTGTGCGGTCTCTGCATCGCGGATCTCGCCGACCATGATCTTGTCAGGGTCATGACGCAAGATGGAGCGGAGCCCTCGCGCGAAGGTCAGGCCTTTCTTCTCATTCACGGGAATTTGCACGACTCCCGACAGCTGATACTCGACCGGATCCTCGATCGTGATCAGCTTGTTGTCCTTGATATTCATCTCCGTAATCGCCGCGTACAGCGTCGTCGTCTTTCCACTTCCGGTCGGACCGGTCACCAGCACCATGCCGTAGGGCCGCGTGATCGCGCGCCGAAAACGCTTCAGATCTTCCTCATTGAACCCAAGTCGTTCCAACCGCAACGCCGAAACACCCGTGGTGATCGCCTCGCGGTCGAGAATACGAATGACGACCGATTCACCGAACACACTCGGCAGGATCGAGACACGGAAATCGACGGTCTTTCGCTCCAGCCGCATCCGGAAGCTTCCATCTTGCGGTACCCGCCGCTCGGCGATGTCCAGATCCGACATGACTTTCAGCCGCGAGACCAACGGCGCATGGAGCCGGATATCGAGCGGCTCCATCGCCGGAACGAGAATCCCATCAACCCGCATTTTCACCTTGGTGGCACGATCGGCGGCTTCAATGTGAATATCGCTGGCCCGACGCTGCAGCGCGCTCAGGAGGATCGAATCCAACAGTTTGACGGCAGGGCTTTGATCCTCTCCCGCTTGATCGATCGTGAGGACTTCCTCTCCCCGCTCATCCTCCTTCACCAACACGGATCGATACTCGGCCTCAAGCTCCCGAAGGGCTTGGCTGGAGCCTTCACTGCGTTCCAAGGCCGCCAAAATCGCACTTCTCGTGCTCACCACCAGATCCAACGGATGCCCCAAGAGCAGTTCCAACTCATCTATTGCGAGAATATTCTGCGGATCAGGGATAGCAATGGTCAGGCGGCCTTGATGTTCTGCCATCGGTATGAAGGGATGCCGCTGCATGAGTTTCACCGACATGGAGTCGTAGAACGACTGGTCGACCCGGAATTCCGTCAGAAGTTCACAGGGCAACTCAAACTGAGCCGCCAGCGCACGGGCCAGCTGATCCTCAGAGAGAATCCCCTCGCTCACCAAGGTCTGGCCGAGGGCTGCCGTCACACCGCCCAGTCGGCTGAGCACTTGGTCGAGAGTCTGTTTCGGCAGAATCCCCTGCCGCACCAGAACTTCCGTCAGCGTTGGCCGCGTCACAGTCCGTGCCATTGTTTCCCTACTCTCTCCTCAACACATGATCGCATTTGGTTTGTCTGGTCTGTCTCGTTCAACTGGTTTGTTTAGTTTGTCTCGTTTTTTTGGTTAAACAAGACTAACTAGATGAACAAAATAAACCAGATGAACCAGACCAACCAGAGAGACCAGAGAGACCAGATGAACCAAATCAACCAGATAAACAAAACAAACCAGATCAATCAGCGCTACACAGCCCCAGCCATTTGAAACACCGGCAGATACATGATAATGACGATCGCACCGACTAAGACCCCCATGATCAGAAGTAGCACCGGTTCAATCCACGTCGTCAATTGCGTGAGCCGGAGATCCAGGTCTCCTTCATAGAATTCAGCCACGTCATGCAACATCGTGGGCAACGATCCGGTCTCCTCCCCTACCGACAGCATCTCCACCGCCAATTTGGGAAATACTTTGGGGCGATCCAGTGCGGCGGCCAGGGTCGTCCCTTCGCGAATTTCCGCGACCGCACCTGCGATTCCAACCGACACATACCGATTGGAGATGGCGCCCCGTGCAATAGACAACGCCTCCACGAGCGGGGTACCTCCGGCAAGAATCGTCGCGAGGGTGCGCGTGAGCTGGACCGTATAATGCTTCACGAAAATCGATCCCAAGACGGGCACGCTCAATAACAGCCGATCCACGGCGAGCCGCCCAGCCGGTGTCCCATAGTAAGCACGACCTGCGAGCCCAAGAGCGGCAAGCCCCACAAGTCCAGGCACAACGTACGCTTGCCCCCCCGTCACCAAATTGAGCAACAATTGCGTAGCAGCCGGTAAGGATTTCGACGACTCCGCATAGACCGACACGAACGTCGGCACGACGTAGGTCAACAGAAACCCGATGACGGCAATCCCGACAAGCACGAGGAAACCAGGATACGCAAGCGCTTTCGAGACCTTCTGACGCAGCCCGATCATCAATTTTAAATACGCAATGAAGCGCTGCAGCACCTCGGCCAAATTCCCTGATTGTTCTCCGGCTTTGATCGTCGCAATATACAATTCTGAAAAATGGATCGGGTGTTTTGCCAGCGCTTCCGAAGCCGACGCCCCTCCACGAATATCTTGTCGGACCGTCCGCAAGGCCTGCTGAAATACTGAATGGTTGGCTCGCTCGATCAAGAGATCCCACACCCGCAACACGGGAAGACCGGCTTTCACGAGGGCGAGCAGCTCTTGATTGAACACCAAGAATTCCTGAAGCGGGAGCTTTCCAAACGCGGGCCACCCCAGACCCAAACCGGTTGTGGCCGCACCCCGTCGCTGCAACCGAAAGATGAGGAAACCCTGGCCCTCCAGCTTGGCCCGGACGAGATTTTCTTCCTCTCCCTCAATCTGTCCATCGAGGGTTGAGCCATCAGGACGGGCTACTCTGTAAGCAAATACAGGCATGATAACTACTCAGGTGTTCAGGCTGAAGGCTGAAGTGTTCGGAACTTCGAACTCAGAACT
>CAZPWD010000196.1:0-4838 GCA_964590025.1 uncultured Nitrospira sp. | reverse complement strand
GGCATAAGTAGCGATAAACGATGTGAGAATCATCGTCCCCGTAAGCCTAAGGTTTCCTGGCCTATGTTCGTCAGGTCAGGGTTAGTCGGGTCCTAAGCCGAGGTCGATAGACGTAGGCGATGGAAAACAGGTCAACATTCCTGTACCACTGTTATGACGTTATCAGCGAAGGGGGGACGCAGAAGGGTAGGCACCGCCGGGTCGCTGGAATGCCCGGTCCAAGCAAGTAGGCGGGTCTCGTAGGCAAATCCGCGAGGCCGTTAACGCCGAGATGTGATGGGGAGGCCGCAAGGCCATAAACGGACTGATCCCATGCTGCCGAGAAAAGCCTCGTAGCGAGTCATAATAGTGTCCGTACCGCAAACCGACACAGGTAGGCAGGTAGAATATACCAAGGGGCGTGAGAGAACCCTCCCTAAGGAACTTTGCAATCTAGCCCCGTAACTTCGGGAGAAGGGGTGCCTCGCGTAGGTAAGGGTGTACAATCCAAGCCGAACGAGGTTGCAATAAAGTGGCTCTAGCGACTGTTTACCAAAAACACAGGACTCTGCGAACACGCAAGTGGACGTATAGGGTCTGACGCCTGCCCGGTGCTGGAAGGTTAACCGGAGGAGTTAGCCGCAAGGCAAAGCTTTGAAGGGAAGCCCCAGTAAACGGCGGCCGTAACTATGGAACGGACCACTGTAGTTCCGTAACAAATCTGGCTAAATGCTGGAACACCCGGTGCATCCTCTGGTACTCGCCACGAATTCGGTGGCAGTGACAATCCATGAGGTGCGGGCAATCAGCAGGAAAGACTGAGTGACGATACTCAGAATCCTCAGAGACTACACGCCAGACTCAAGTCAAACCGATTGAGATGATATAGTCCGAACTGCATGGCGACATGCAGAGCCTGGCAGAAATGCCCAGGTCCTCACAAAGAATATCTGTGAGAGCAACAATATTGAACGGTCCTAAGGTTCATCGCGAGCCCCTCCTGTCAGCAATGACAGGAAGTGCATCTGGCTATATGCTGGAATATCTGGAGAATCCGGTGGTACTCAATTCGAGTCACAATCCATCCGGTGCAGACAATCAGCAGGAAAGACTGAGTGCCGACTGGGTCGTCGGATTTGTCGATGGAGAAGGTTGTTTCTTCGTTGGCATCAACCGGCAACCGAGTATGAAGATCGGCTGGCAAGTCCTTCCCGAGTTCCGTGTGGTGCAGCACGAACGGGACGTGGCGATTCTAGAGCGGCTGCAAGAGTTTTTCGGAAGCGGTCAGGTCACTGTGAATCATGGTGACCGAAAAGAACTGCGAATCCGAGGACTCCAGCAGCTCAGCGAAGTCGTCAGGTTCTTCAAGCAGCATCCACTGCGGACGGTAAAGCGATCAAGCTTTGATTGCTTTGGCGAGGTGATCGAACTCATGCAACACGGCGATCATCTCACAGAGGAAGGGTTAACCAGAATTCGGCAGATCATCAGCCGAATGAATCGCGGCGCACAGAATCCCCAGAGGCCATACGCCAGAACTCCGGTTGAAGCGACCGGAGGATGATATGGTCCGAGCTGCAGGGCGACTTGCAGAGGTGAGCGGAACTAGAAACGACTCACCCATCCTTTCCAAAGGATGTAACACGACTGAGCGAAATTCCTTGTCGGGTAAGTTCCGACCTGCATGAATGGCGTAACGACTGGAGCGCTGTCTCAGGGAGTGACTCAGCGAATTTGTTGTTCCGGTGAAGAAGCCGGGTGCCCGCAACTAGACGGAAAGACCCTGTGCACCTTTACTACAACTTGACATTGGATGTTGGAAGAAGCTGTGTAGGATAGGTGGGAGCCTATGAAACCTGGCCGCTAGGTCGGGCGGAGGCAACGTTGAAATACCACCCTGATTGTTCTGACATTCTAACTCGGTCCTGTCATCCAGGGCGAAGACAGTGTCTGGTGGGTAGTTTGACTGGGGCGGTCGCCTCCTAAAAAGTAACGGAGGCGCCCAAAGGTTCCCTCAGGCTGGTCGGTAATCAGCCGTCGAGTGTAAAGGCAAAAGGGAGCTTGACTGCGAGAGCGACAGCTCAAGCAGGGACGAAAGTCGGGCTTAGTGATCCGGTGGTTCTGTGTGGAAGGGCCATCGCTCAACGGATAAAAGGTACGCCGGGGATAACAGGCTGATCTCCCCCAAGAGTTCACATCGACGGGGAGGTTTGGCACCTCGATGTCGACTCATCGCATCCTGGGGCTGAAGCTGGTCCCAAGGGTTAGGCTGTTCGCCTATTAAAGCGGTACGAGAGTTGGGTTCAGAACGTCGTGAGACAGTTCGGTCCCTATCTGTTGTGGGCGGAGGAGAGTTGAGAGGGGCTTTCACTAGTACGAGAGGACTGTGAAGGACGGACCTCTGGTTTGCCGGTTGTCGCGCCAGCGGCAGTGCCGGGTAGCTATGTCCGGTAGCGATAATCGCTGAAAGCATCTAAGCGAGAAGCGTGCCTCAAGATAAGCTCTCCCGGGGTGTATGCCCCCTAAAGACCACTTGTAGACTACGAGTTTGATAGGCTGGGTGTGAAAGGCCCGTGAGGGCTTCAGCTGACCAGTACTAATCGGTCGTGCGGTTTAACATCATCATCTTTGCTCCTGATAGACATGGTCTGAAACCCGCGAGAGTGGCGGGACGCGCGCGAAATGCGGGACGAGTCTCGCGAGTCGTGCTTGTCTCGCCCGTCTCGTGGAAGACTGTTCCCGGTGGCCTTACCGGAGGGGCCACACCCGTTCCCATCCCGAACACGGAAGTTAAGCCCTCCAAGGCCGATGATACTGCTGCTGTGAGGCAGTGGGAAAGTAGGACGCTGCCGGGTTACAAAAAGAGCCTGTTGATCTTCGGATCAACAGGCTCTTCTCTTTTTGTCCCCCCGGCAGCGTCTACTACTTTCCACGAAGAAATTCGAAGGGTTTTATCCGGCGACCTTGATTACGATATAACGATGAAGAGTCGCCGGTACGAGCAAGTACAGAATTCACTTGTGGGTTTTATCACGTCGCCAAGAACAATTATAGGGGCTCCGGGTCGGGGCAAGCATGGTATGGACCTCTGCCGGGTTTCAAAAGGCCCGCTGATCGAAAGATCAGCGGGCCATTTGCTTTTGTCTGAGGAGGAAGCCGGTGTGCCAAGGTTCAGCGGCTCCCACACCTCTATTTTTCTCGCACAGGAATCTGCTAGCGAGGGATGAGGCCGTCGGTGATGCCATATGCCACTGTGTAGCACACGAAGACCCCTCACACCGCTAAACGGGGAGCGCCAGAACTTAGGTGGTTTGATTCTCCTTCGCCGAATACCCCGCAGCATGCTGCGGGGAGCTACATTTTGGGGGAGCATCACAGTCGGCCGTGTGGTATCAGTTTTTCCTATGTTGGATGTCTTTTTGAGCATCCTGCGGGAGTGTTATTTTCTTATGTCACACGTGTAGGCCATCGGAGTCCTGCTGTGCTGAAATGGTTTTTCCGCAGCCTGCTAAGAAGGACACGCTGTACAACACCGGTGTGGTCTTGTGACGGCGCGCTTTCCCTGTGAACTTCTCCAAATCCTCTGTTCGAGGCCGGCCAGACAGAATAATTATTGCCCCATGATATCCAGTCGTTACAGACAGCTCCTGTCTCCCTCGCATTGACTCTTCCCTCTGTGCCCTGTAGGGTGGATATGACGTACTGAGCCACGCCGACTGTCCCATCTCTCGCACAGCACTCCCTCCCACGTTCCCGTGCGTCTGATTCTCCGGTCTCCGCCGCTTCTACGCCAGAGTACCCAGTGGTTGCCGAACATTCTGCGGCGCACTACTGCTGTCTCTGACAATCGCAGTAGTTGTGGGGAGGACCGTCATCACACCACGTAAGGAAGGAGTGCCAAATGAATCAAGAGCAATTCAAAGCGTTTTGGATCCAACTCAAGGCGCCACTCAAAGCGAAGTGGGAGAAGATCACGGATGCGGATCTTCTGGAGATCGAGGGCAACCTGAACACGTTCGAGTCCGTGCTGGCGAAGCGCTATGGCACAACCCAGAATGGCGAGGTCAACACCTGGGCCAACCGACGCTATTCTCATTGGTCAGGGAACTATACTAGTAAGTATGCAGATCCGGTAAAGGTAGCCTGACGAACCGCGCAGACTAATCGCGCATGGCGAGGGTGTCTGATACGTAGCCCGTTCATGAAGCGCTCGACATCGAGAACGCTAACGAGGGAGAGGAAAGGATCATTCCATGAAAAAGATTGTGATCAATAAGAGCTACGACAAGTTTTGCGTGAGTCACGAGGCATTTCTACGATTGCGTGAGCTGGGCCAGCAGGACGCGATCAAGGAAACGGATCTCGGAGCCTACTGGCCCGAGGCGGCGACGCCGAGAGAACCGAGCCTCAATCAGTGCGGAAAGCTGATCCCGCGCGATGACCTGAAATTGGCCCAAGTCGTGGAGGAACTCGGTGGGGCTGCCAATGGCCATGGTGCAGAGTTGCGGGTGGTATCAATCCCGGACGATGTCCGGTGGGAAATTAGCGCTCTGGGCGGGATGGAGCACGTCAGCGAAGTCCACCGGACCTGGTCCTAACACCCTGAAATTCAGTGCCTGGCTGCATGATTGTGGCGATCATGCTCGAGCAGGTTGCTGAAAAAGTCGCTCTTCTGTCCGGTGCCAACGACCCAAGAGCCGTTCATCAGGCCTTCTCCAGAAGGTCCCCCTGTGTCAGGTCCTGTGGACCATCCAGCAGCAACTTGGCGCGCTGAAACGCATTGGTTCTTGCTTCCCATTCTGTTTTGTAGCCGTTCGACGAATCCTGGCCGTGCAGGCCGCCGTCAAGATGGCTGAACC
>CAZPWD010000195.1:0-4849 GCA_964590025.1 uncultured Nitrospira sp. | reverse complement strand
CAAAGAGGAGGCCAAGGCCGTCGAAGTGCCGCGACTCACGTAATGCCGCTGTTACTTGGTCTGGGAGGGAGCCTTACTCGGCCTCCCGACCGAAATGTGACGGAAGCCAAAGGCTGCGATCCGGTCAGGCTCATAGACATTGCGCAAGTCGAGGAAGACGGGCTGGCGCAATGCGGTTTTCAGTCTGTCGAAATCGAGGGTTCGGAACTGGTTCCATTCGGTCATGAGGATCAGCGCGTCTGCTCCCTGTGCCGCCTCATAGGCGTCTTTGCAGGGGACGAGGCCAGAAATCGTCTGACAGGCTTCCTCGAGCGCAGCGGGATCGTAGGCGCGAACCGTGGCACCCTGTCGCATGAGTTCCTGCGCAATCGCCAGGGCCGGTGCATCCCGTAAGTCGTTTGTATTGGGCTTGAAGGACAACCCCAACATCGCGAACGTCTTTCCTTTGAGTCCCCCAACCGCACTCGTGATCTTTTCAACCATCCGGCCCCGTTGCTGTTCGTTGACGAGGGCGGCGGCGCTTGCGATCTGCATTGGATAGCCGACTCGTTCCCCCGTCTGTACGAGAGCAGCCAGATCTTTCGGGAAGCATGATCCACCGAACCCCGGTCCTGCGTGGAGAAACTTCGATCCAATCCGGTTGTCAAGCCCCATCCCTTTCGCCACCATCTGCACGTCGGCACCCACCCGCTCGCAGACTGTCGCGATCTCGTTGATGAACGAAATTTTGGTGGCGAGGAAGGCGTTGGAGGCGTATTTAATCATCTCGGCAGTCGGGATGTCGGTCACGACGAACGGAGTTTCGATGAGGTACAGCGGACGATAGAGATCTTTCAGGATCGCAATTGCCTGCTCGCTGTCTGCGCCGATGACGATCCGGTTCGGTCGCATGAAGTCTTCGATGGCAGACCCTTCACGAAGAAACTCCGGGTTGGAGACAATGTCGAACTGGAACTTGCCTGTTTGATTGGCGGTGATTACTTCACGCAGCTTTTCCCCGGTTCCCACCGGGACGGTCGACTTGGTGACGATGACCTTGTACCCCGTCATGGCTCTGGCGATGTCGCGGCCGACTTCTTCTACGTACGAGAGATCGGCTGAACCGTCCGGTCGCGGTGGGGTTCCAACCGCAATGAAGATGACGAGGGCCTTGTCGACGGCTTTGGCGACGTCGGTGGTAAAGCTGATCCGGTTCTCTCGAATTCCTTTGGCGACGAGCTCCGTGATCCCCGGCTCATAGAAGGGCACATCGCCCTTCTCAAGCCTGGCGATCCGTTTGGTGTCGGCATCCATGCAGGTCACGTTGACGCCGAACTCCGAAAAACAAGCTCCTGTAACCAATCCGACATAGCCGGTTCCAATGACACTGATATGCATGGGTTGCTGTCCTCCTAATCAGGCTGCGGAAAAACTATTTTGGCAGGCTAGAGCTTCGACGATCCGCACATGTGGCACAACAGGAGAACAGTTCTGCAGGATGCTCAAAAAGGCCGTTCAGCAAGGCCGCAGCGAGCGAAGAGGCGAGGCGTACGCTTCGGTACGTTGAGCCTCTGAGCGAAGCGAGAACGAAGCTGGCGGACTGTTTCAGCATCCTGCTATACCAAGAACGATCTGGGCCGAGTATATCAACGGTACCGGGGGTCAGCAACAATGTTATGAAAGTCGTTTTCACCGGGAGGAGCCGTTCGTTGACAGGTGCATGAGGGCTGAGTACTATTTGCTCCCTCTATCGGACGGATCCTGTCGTATGGCGATTCAGAGCGGACCTCTTCAGCGACCTCTCGCCGTGATGATGCGCCGGACCTTGCGCACGATCAGTCCAGACACAACGCTGTTGGAGGCAGCCAAGCTGATGCGCGACGCGAGGGTTGGCGCAGTGCTGGTCCACGAGGCCGGTCGCTACACCGGTATAGTCAGCGAATCGGACTTGGTTCGCAAGGGGATGGCCGAATCGTGCCCGGCACAAGAGACGTCGGTCCGTGCCGTCATGAGCAGCCCGCTGCTGTCGATTGAGATTACGAGTTCGGCCCACGAGGCGAGTGAGAAGATGGCGGAACATGGGATTCGGCATCTCGCGATTTCCGAGGAGGGGCAGATCGTCGGGATCATCTCCGTCCGCGATCTCTTACGTTATTTCAAAAACTGGGGCGGTCTGTGATCGTCCGGGCTCGCGGGGCAGCACCGGATCGTTTCCCTGCCCTGTGCCCTGTTTCTGCACGAGTGTTGTGAACCGGCCGACTCATACCCCTCGATGGTTTCTTCTGATAACGGCGCTGGCGACCGGTGCGGTGGTCATGGCGCTCGAAATTTTGGGAAGCCGGCTCTTGGCTCCCGTCTTCGGAAACTCCCTGTTTGTCTGGGGCGCATTGATCGGAGTGATTCTTGCCGCCATGAGCAGCGGGTATGCCTTTGGCGGCTGGGTCTCCGACCGGTATCCCAGCGCGCAGGTGCTGGCCAGTCTGCTGTTGTTCTCTGGAGCTTGGACATTTCTTACCGCGTGGCTTGGCCAGCCGGTGCTCTTCAAGGTGGCGGCGGCGATTGAGGACCCTCGGTGGGGGCCCTGTGTCGCCGCGGCGTTGCTCTTGGGCCCGCCGGCCTTTGGTCTGAGCGGCGTGCTGCCGGCCCTGTTGCGATTGGCCGTGCTAGACCTTGAGTATCTCGGCCGGCATACCGGTCGGATGATCGCGCTCTCGACCGTGGGGAGCTTGGCGGGAACCTGGGGGACGGCGTTTTTCTTTCTGTCCTGGATCGGCAGCCAGGCGCTTGTCGCGTGGCTCGGCGTCATTCAAGTGGGGCTTGGTCTCTGGTGGTTGATCAGGGGGACGACCGCACGGCCGCTGATGATCGGAATGCTCTTCCTATGCGTTGGAGGGTTGGGGGCCGGTGCCTGGTCTCCGATCCAGATGTTGAAGGCGCCGGTCTATCAGGAAGACAGCCCTTACCAGCAAGTACGAATTCGCGAGGACGATCTTTTTCGCTACCTTGTCTTGGACCGGACCTTCCACGCGGTCATGTGGAAGGCGGATCCTATCACCCTGTTTCTCCCCTATAGTCAACTGATGGTCGCGTCGCTGGCTTTGGTGCCCGAACCGAAACGAGGTCTGATCCTAGGTCACGGAGGCGGATCGCTGGCGAAGTGGCTCGCCCGTCGATGGCCTGAACTCGAGCTGGACGTGGTTGAGCTCGATCCCGTGGTCGTCCGCATGGCCGAAGAATATTTCTCCTATCAGCCGCCTCCCCAGCATCATGTCCACGTTCGGGATGCCCGGGTCTTTCTGAATTCCACGGAGCGGACGTACGACCTCATTTGGGTCGATGCATTTGCCCGACACATGATTCCGTTTCACCTGACCACGATGGAGTTCTTCGCAGAGTTGCGCGCCCATCTTGCACCGAACGGTATCCTGGCAGTGAATTTGGCCTCGTCGGGCGCGGGTGGAGATCTGTTGCGGGCCAATGCGGTCGTGCAGACGATGAGACGGTCCTTTCCCAACGTCGAGTCCTTTGCGGTCAAGGGGCCCTGGATTTCTCCTCAGACGCGAGCGGAGAATCTGATTTTTTTTGCCGGTGCGCCGCTCGAACGGCACACACTCCCTACCATGGTGGCCAATGTGAACAGATTGGTCGAGCAACAGCGCCTTCCATTCGAGGCCATTGCCTTGCTGGGTGCCCATCGCACGCAACCCTGGGAGGCAGGTGTCGTGTTAACGGACAACTATGCGCCGTATGATCTTTTGATCGGGTCCACGGTTCAAGAGGTGCAGCCAGAGACGGAGACTGTGCACTAAGTTATTGAAACAATGGTGACTAGCTTGTTGACGCGAGCATCTGCGTTGAGGGGGGGGACCCCAGAAAAGAATTAGATTAACGTTCTTGCTTCCGTTTTCGTCGCGGTGCTATTTATAAGGTTACTCTCGAAGAGCATACATGCTGTTACGACATGATGGGCAGACGCAGGGAAGTAGTGGTCAGCAAGGGCACGGCTACGTGGGCTTGGCGGTAGTTATTCACCAACCTAATCACATCTCTTCTTCTTTCTTTAAGGAGGTAGGTCATGGGCAAGACGATGTTGGGGGCCTTCTTCGGCCTCGTGATGGTCGTGGCTGGGGCATCTGCAGCGTTTGCGCTCCAGGCAGGTGGAGTCGAAATCGGGGATTTGGAGACTGGCTCCGTTGTGGGTCAGTCGTTCAAGGAGCTGGATGTCGATGCCCAGCTGTTCGCGATCGAGATTGGAAACTTAAAGACCTGGTATCCACCCGTCACGATTATCGATTTTAAAGTTCGGCCTGGTCGTCCCGTCCTGCTCAAGGTGACGAACAATTCCACTGCTGACCATGGATTCCAGATGACCGATGCTGCGAACGCTGGTTCACCGTTTGTGATGAAAGCCGAAGTGGTGTTGAAGCCGGGCGAAACCAAGTATATCGGGGTACCGACCAGCGACATGTTCTACGCTACTCAGGGGAATACGCTGACCTATCGCTGTCATCTGCATCCGGGGCATGTCGGCGGCAAGATTCTTATGCTCAAGTAATTGTTCTTGGCAGATGTGAGGCAGGAAGGCCCTGCTTCTCTCGTGAGAAGCAGGGCCTTCATTGTTGAACAATGAGCGATGATTAATTGCGCACGCCGCTCCAGACTTTCGCCGGATCGATCGCCTTATCCGGATTGAGCGTCTTCGCCCTCTCGAGCAGGACTTCCATCGTTTCCGGATACGCCGGGTCGGAAATGCAGCAATTATCGACCGGGCAGACGGCGGCGCACTGCGGTTCGTCGAAGTGTCCGACGCACTCAGTGCAGCGGTCGTGCGTAATCACATAAATACTATCGCCGACTCCCTGGCCATCGC
>CAZPWD010000194.1:0-4874 GCA_964590025.1 uncultured Nitrospira sp. | reverse complement strand
GAGGCAGTGTCACGTGGGGAGTTAGGCGTCATCCTGTTGACCCTGGGCCCAGTGGAAAATAGACGAAAAGAGTTGCTGGCTTGAATTATCGAGGGCTTCCCACTCTTGCAGCGATGGCATCAGCATTGCGTCACGCTGCAGTCATGAAGCGACGTGGCGTGCTCAAGATCATCCTGATCCTGGCAGGAACCCTGATCCTGACCCAATGCCGACCGCCGACTCCCGTCGCCGCAGCCGTGGAATTTGCACCGGGGGTGGGAGCGGATGCCGATCAGCCGGTCATCAAGGAGCTGGTGGCAGCGTTCAATGAGGCCGAAGCGGCGGTCAAGAAGGCGGATCTCGATGCGCTCATGAAGTTCTACGCCACGGCCTACAACTACCACGGCTTGAAAAGTTCGGATGTGCGCCGAGTATGGGAAGAAGTCTTCTTCCACTACCGGGACATCAGCTCATCCCATGTCTTCGCTGAGCTGAAATTGGTCCAGGCCGACGGCTTCAGAAAAGCGCATGTGACCTGCACCGGATGGCTCTACGGCACGGAGAAGCAGACGGGGAAGCCCATCACCATTGATAGTTGGGTGCGCGAGGTGCATTACCTCGTCAAAGAGGAAGGGAAGTGGCGATTCCTCGGAAATGCGGGAGGAGTATCCCCTTCGGCTTCACCAGCAAGCGCTCCCCATCATCCTCTTTTCTAACCCGCATGATTCATGAGCGCTTCTGTTGTAATCGCCGATCCCTGACTCAAGCGAGACGGGCGAGACTGGCGAGAAAAGTGCGACTGCAGGGACAGGGCTCACACGTCACGCGAGTCTCGCTCCTCGCGCTTGTCTCGCAAGGCGGCTCAGCGATTTCGCGATGAACCGTCATGAATAATGCGGGCTTGGTTGGGAAATTGCAGTGTCAGGAGGGAGATATTCCTGCATGAGGGCTATCCGATCAGAGGGAGGCAGGACATGGGAAAACGTATTGTGATTATCCAAGGCCTCCCGATGACTCAGTGCGCCATGTGGTATTGGTTACCATCAGCGAAGTGACCCCACGCAGTGGTTCGTACAACGCGGGAGAGGAGGTACGACGATGAGTATGGCATCACCAGAGGCTCACAAACCGAAATCACGTCCTCGTCGTGGGAAAACGCAGGATCTGCCTCCGGCAGCACCGGAGGTCGCACACGAACCCGTCCATTATTGCGAAGACCTGTCCGACCGGATCAGCCAACGAGCCCATGCGTTCTATGTGGAGCGAGGCTATCGCGACGGATGTGCGCTACAGGATTGGCTCGATGCGGAGCGGGAAATTCTTAGCCGTGAACAACCTGCGTGAGTGCCCACGGTTGACCCACTCACCTCATTCGTCGGATTTCCTCGTACTGTGCGACACGACGTGACTGAGCAGGACGGACTCAAGGTGGCTGATCAGGACCATCAACGTTAGCGTAGAGTTATGGTACAGTCTCGATCCCATGAGGGTCTTTATTCTTGGCGTCGGGGCGACGGGGTCGTTGCTGGCTAAACTCCTGATTCGCCAGGGTCATCAGGTGACGTGCGGCGACCGTGATCTCGTCCGTGCTCGCGCCTTTCTTGGTGAGCACTCGACCCTGGTGATTCAACGGGTCAATGCTCGAAACCCGCGCAGCATTGTGAAGGCAGCGAAGGGCTGCCATCTCCTTGTGAACGCCTGCCCCGCGGTTTTCAACAAGACGATCCTGCGTGCCGCCCTCCAGTTACGCTCCCACTACGTCGATACGGCATCCCGCCTCACTCAGAGCCTCTTTCGGCCTGAGCAGCATCGGTTCGACCGCCTTTTCCGGGAGAAAAATCGGCTCGCGTTGATTCATGCCGGCGTCGCGCCCGGACTCACGAACCTCTTAGCCATGCAGGCGTCGGCCGGACTCGATACCATTGAGAGGGTTCAGGTGCGGCTCTTTGAAGAGACGGCGAGCGATAACCCGGTCTCACAATGGTCTGCCGACGATTCGTTCGACGAGGCGGTCTCGCGGCCGCGAATCTATCGAAACGGACGATTCGAGTTCGGAGAGCGCTTCGGCGAGCGGGAACTGTTCCGTTTTCCCGCCCCGATCGGGCAAGTCGGCGTGTTGTTGGCCGCCCAGGAAGAAGTTGTCACGATTCCGCATGTGCTACGGGTGCGCGAGATGGATGCCAAGATCGGCGGGATCGACACGGAACGACTGCGACGCTGGTATCGACAAGGGAAGCTAAAACGATCCCGTGGATTGGTAGCGACCCGATTTCCCGCCACGCCGACGCCGCGTGCCATGTCGAAGTTGGTGCGGCGGGGCATCTTAAGAAACGAACGTTTCGCGGCGGCGGTATTGGTTTATGGGCGCAAGCGGACTGGCCCCTGCATGATCCGGTGGGACGCGACGTTTCCCTCGCTCTTCGAGCTGCGCCAACGAGGACTCACCTGTTCGCCGGTTGCCTGGAGCGCCGCACACCTCACTGCCCTCTTTGTGAAACACATGCCGAGAGAACTTGCTGGCGTCTATGCCCCGGAAGCCTTGCCGATTGCGACACGCCGAAATATTCTGCGCGCGGCTCGTTCGAGCGGTATCCGCCTCACGAGAAAAGTGACGCGCCTTAACCCGCATTATTCATGAACACTTCTGCTCCAATCGCCGATCCGCTGCTACGACGAGCCTTCGGTCGGCGGGCTCGCACTTCGGACCTTCACCGTACTGCACGAGTACGCCTCAGGTCCTCAGGACTCCGCGCGCCGCTCTCGCGACGCGGCTCAGCGATTTCGCCACGAACCGTCATGAATAATGCGGGTTAAGCCCTCCGATGAGACCCACGGCAGCTAGCTCTCGATCTTTGACGGCTCATAATGAAACGCGGCGATCTTCGGACGAACGAGATCGGCAAAGTCCTTGTACCGGAGCTTGATCGCGCCGACGTAGGTGCCGGCCTCAAAGACGATGGACTCGTCTTCGGTCAAGAATTGATCGACGTACACCTCCACGCCATAGAGATTGCCGAACGGCGGCATCGTGCCGACCTGACAATCAGGGAACAGATTCGCGCACTCGGCTTCTGTCGCTAATCGGACGTCGCGGGCCTCAAGTACATCCCGCAATCGTCTCAAATCTACGCGCCAGGTTGAGGGGAGCACCGTCATCACGAAGTACTCATCAGCCTTGACCATCACGACTTTGGCGACGAGCTTGCCTGGCACATCAAGGGTCTGCGCCACATCATGGGCGGTATAGGCCTTCGGGTGGCTGACCACTTCATAGGGAATCTTGTTCGAGTCGAGATAACTCTGGAGTCGTTTCAGGATCGGCATGGCAACCTCCCTCGCTCGGCAGAGATAGATGTCTGCATGGTTCGTATGAAGAATGAGATAAGCAAGGGAAATGCCATGCGCGATTGGTGCAGATGCTTGCATAAATGTGAGAAGAACAGGGGGGTTAGCGTTCAGTGCGGTAGAGAATCGAGAAGTCTCTGCCGCCCCCACTGTTGCATTTCACCACGGTCTTCTATCGGTAACGTGGCAAAAGGCTCCTAGATTGACCATTTCTCCCGTAAAATCACGAGTTTTTCGTGGCACACCTCATGCTGGTTCCTTAAATGGAGTTGTATGACCATGAAGCGGATCTCGTGTCCGGATTCAGATGTTTCACGTTTCACGTTTCACGAACTACGAGGGGTCGTTTTCCTCGTCGCCCTTGCGTTCGCTGGATTTGCTGCCTGCGAAAGAACTCCCGACCAAGCGCCTGAGGCCAAGAAGACCGTTGTGGCTGACAGACCGGGAGTGCTCCATCTCACATCCGAAGAACTTGCACGGACGGTGATCGAGGTCGCACCGGTTGCCCGTGGGCAGTTGCGTGTACCTCGGGAATTTCCCGCCACAGTTCAACCCAACGAAAATGAACTTGCTGAGGTGACCACGCTCATCCGCGGCCGAGTGGTGAAGGTCCACGTGGATGTCGGCCAAGACGTGAAGAAAGACGCCTTGCTGGCGATGCTCCACAGTACGGACCTCGGCCTGGCAGAGGGGGCTTATCTGAAATCTGCCGCAAAATTGCACGAAGCGAAACTGGCGTATGAGCGCGCCAGGGACCTGCATGAACACAAGGTTGTGAGTTTGGCCGAGTTGCAGCGCCGCGAGGCCACGATGAAAACGGCACAAGCCGAAACACGCGAGGCGCGGAACCGTCTGGAACTGCTCGGCGTCCCCCGGCAGGAAGTTGAGCGGCTGGATCGCGAGGATACGATCAAGGCCGATGTGCCACTACGCGCGCCGTTCGACGGCCGGGTCATCATGCGCAACATCACGAGGGGCGAAGTTGTCGAAGCGCAGCAGAAGCTCTTCACCGTCGCGGATCTTTCGGATGTGTGGGTTGTCGGCAACGTGCCGGAGAAGGACGTGCAGTTCATCCGGAAGGACCAGAAGGTCGATGTGATAGTGTCCGCCTATCCTCATGCCATCGTTCCGGGAACGATCACTTACATCGGGGATGTGCTCGATCCGGCCACCCGCACGATGCGCCTGCGGGTGACGGTGCTGAACCCCGATCGGCTGCTAAAGCCGGAAATGTTCGCCGCGGTCCGCGTCTATGCGGTACCGACCCCGGATGCGCTGACCGTGCCGCTCGCGGCCGTCCAAAACGGCCCGACCGGTAAGATGGTGTTTGTTCAACGGGGGACGAACGACTTCGAAGTGCGAACGGTCAAGGTGGGAAGCGAGCAGGGAGAGGTGGTGACGGTGTTGGAGGGGGTGAGCGTCGGCGAGCAGGTCGTAACCAAGGGATCGTTCGTGCTCAAGTCTGAGATGGAACGGCACAAGATCGAACCGACACCATGATCACTTCTCTTCTTGAGTTCTCGTTGCGGCAACGGATTCTGGTCCTGGGC
>CAZPWD010000193.1:0-4931 GCA_964590025.1 uncultured Nitrospira sp. | reverse complement strand
AGTGCCATTTCCAGACCGCATAGATTGCCGGATAGACGATCAGCTCCATCAGGAACGACGTGAAGATGCCGCCGATCATGGGCGCCGCAATCCGTTTCATCACGTCGGAGCCAGCGCCTGTGGACCACATGATGGGCACCAGCCCCATGAAGATCACCGACACTGTCATGAATTTGGGTCGCAGTCGCTTCACTGCGCCGTACTCAATGGCCTCTTTGAGATCGGCCATAGTCTTCATTTGGCCTTTGGCTTTGCGCTCGTGGTAGGCCAAGTCAAGGTAGAGCAGCATGAAGACTGCTGTTGCCGCGTCCACGCCCAGAAGGGCGATCAACCCGACCCACACGGCGATGCTCGTGTTGTAGCCGAGCAGGTAAAGGAACCAAATCGCACCGACGGCGGAGAACGGTACAGCGAGCAAGATGATGAACGTCTTGACAGTGGAGCCGGTGTTGAAATAGAGCAACAGGAAAACAATGAAGAGCGTGGCGGGCACGACCAGCTTCAAGCGTTCCTTGACTCGCTCCATGTACTCGTACTGCCCGCTCCATACCAGTTGATATCCCGGTGGAATCGTAACTTTCTCATTGACGACTTTCTTTGCGTCGCGCACATAGCCGCCGATGTCTCGCCCGGTGACGTCCACGTACACGTATCCACTCAGCCGGCCGTTTTCATCGCGGATCATCCCGGGACCGGTAAGCAGCCGAATATCCGCAACCTGGGCCAGGGGCACCTGCGCCCCATCAGGCGTGCTCACAAGAGTCCGCTGGAGGGTGGTCAGGTCGCTGCGGTAGTCACGCAAGTAGCGGACGTTGACCGGATAGCGTTCGCGGCCTTCCACGGTGGTCGTCACGCGCTCCCCGCCCACGGAAGAAGTCAGTACCATCTGCACGTCGTCGATGGTCAGCCCGTAGCGAGCCATTTCCTCGCGCTTCAATTGGAAATCGAGGAAGTACCCTCCAGCAGTGCGCTCAGCAAAGATGCTGGTCGTGCCGGGAATGTCCTTCAGAACCATTTCGATCGTTTCGCCAATTTCCTGGATCTTGCTGAGGTCCGAGCCAAGCACCTTGATGCCGAGCGGCGTTCGCACTCCCGTCGTGAGCATGTCGATGCGGGCCTTGATGGGCATCGTCCATGCATTGGCGATCCCCGGCATTTGCAGAGCCTCGTTTAACCCGCCTGGGTCATAGATGAGTTCTTGAGTGCTCTTGTGGTCCGGCCAGGCGCGTCGGAGCAAATTTTGAAGCCAATCCGGAGCCCAGCTGGAGTACCACCGCGGCTTCTTGGGCCACTGTTCGTGTGGTTTCAGCACGACCACGGTCTCGGCCATCGATAAGGGAGCGGAGTCGGTGGCGGTTTCGGCCCGGCCAGCCTTTCCGAACACTCGATCCACTTCAGGGAAGCTCTTGAGAATCTTGTCCTGGACTTGAAGAATTCTGCCGGCTTCGGTGATGGAAATGCCCGGCAGGGTCGTGGGCATATACAGGAGCGTGCCTTCGTCGAGTGGCGGCATGAACTCCGAGCCCAGCCGGAAATAGACGGGAATGGTGACGACAACAATGAGCACGGCCGCAGCCATCACCGGCCAGGGGTGCCGCAGGACGAAGCGCACGACCGGGTGGTAGATCTTCATCAGCGGACGGCTGATCGGATGGTTGTCTTCGCTGTGGATCTTACCCACCACGACCGCGTTGAAGACCCGGGCGAGCCACCGCGGCCGGAAGGCGAAGTTCTTCATGTGGGTAAAGACCAGCCGCAACGCCGGGTCGAGCGTAATGGCCAGCACCGCGGCAATGGCCATGGCAAAGTTCTTGGTGAAGGCCAGCGGCTTGAAGAGACGTCCCTCTTGGGCTTCCAGGGTGAAGACCGGCATGAAGGAGACGGCGATGACGAGCAGCGCGAAGAAGCTAGGCCCGCCCACCTCCTTGACCGCGCCGATGATGACTTCTCGGTAGTCACCGGGCCGTCCTTCCGCCTCCCAGTGCTCGAGCTTCTTGTGCGTCTGCTCGACGACCACGATCGCGGCATCCACCATCGCGCCGATGGCCACGGCGATCCCGCCGAGCGACATGATGTTTGCCGTGAGATCCATCGAGTGCATCGGAATGAACGAGAGCACGATGGCGACGGGGATTGTGACAATGGGGATGATTGCGCTCGGAATGTGCCAGAGGAAAATCAGGATCACGAGGCTGACGATGATCAGTTCCTCGGTGAGCGTACTCTTGAGATTTTCGACAGACCGCTCGATCAGCTCTGCCCGGTCGTAGGTGGTGACGATCTTGAGTCCGGGAGGCAGGGTAGGCTCAATCTCGGCTATCTTCGCGCGCACCCGCTGGATGACCTTCTCTGCGTTTTCTCCGAATCGCATGATGACAACTGCACCCACCACCTCGCCCTGACCATCCAGCTCGGCGATGCCGCGGCGCAGTTCGGGTCCCCGCGTGACCGTCCCAAGCTCCCGCACCAAGATCGGCGTACCCGTTTCCGGGTTCGTGCCCACGACGATGTTTTCGATATCCCGCAGGCTGCGGAGGTATCCCCGGCCGCGTATCATATACTCTCGCCCGCTAAATTCCACGAGCCTTCCGCCCACGTCGTTGTTGCCTTTGCGGACGGACTCCGCAACCGTATCCACTGAAATCTTGTACGCGAGGAGCTTGTTGGGATCGATGTTGACCTGGTATTGCCGCACGAATCCGCCGACGGGCGCGACTTCGGCAACCCCCGGAATGGCCTGCAAGGTGTAGCGCAAGTACCAGTCCTGGTAGGTTCTCATCTCCGCCAGGTCGTATCGGCCACTCGTGTCCACCAGCGCGTACTGGTAGATCCAGCCCACCGCCGTGGCATCCTTCGCCAACTCGGTTTGGACACCCTGCGGCAGACGCGGCAGGATGCTGCTCAGGTATTCGAGCGTGCGGGAGCGGGCCCAGTAGATGTCGGTGCCATCCTCGAATACCACGTACACGAAGGAGTAGCCGAAGTCAGAGAAACCCCGAATGTCCTTCACTTTCGGCACCCCAAGCAGCGAGGAAATGATCGGGTAGGTGACCTGGTCCTCCATGATGTCCGGGCTGCGGTCCCAGCGGCTGTAGATGATCACCTGCGTGTCGGATAGATCCGGAATGGCGTCGATCTTGGTGTTCTTCAGCGAGTACCACCCGAACAAGACGCCCACACTGACGAACAGGAACACCAGATACGGGTTGCGGGCGGAGAATTCAATGATTCGGTTGATCATGGCTTCTGCTCAACTTCCTTCTGCAACTGGGCCCAGCTCAGGACAACTCCGCTGTTTTCGCGTTGAAATGCTTCGGCGTCCTCGCGCCGCGCAAAGGCGTACGTGCTCGGCTCACACCGGTCGAAGACGCGCTGGTACGGGCGCTTCGTCTGGTCTACCAGCGCGCTATCGTGCGGATCACATTTGGAGATGCGGCTGCCTTCAACATAGAAGGCGGACTCAGGCTTCATCGGTCGCAGTGAGTGAAACTCGGTCACCTCCACCAGCTGGCCGTGTTTTCCGATCTGGTGACTGTGCGTCAGGCCGCAGCGGATGCAACAAACCGGCGTCCGCCAACCATCGAAGACGACGACCGCGCGAGATTCCGCGTGGATGCTCCTCTGGCAGATGGGGCACATCTGTGGTTTTGTCTCCTCCAATAACCAGTAGCCCCCCGCCGCCAGGGCGATGAGAATCAGGCCGCTCAGCACAAAGGCCGCTGTCTTGCCACTCGTTCCCATGACTGCCCCCTTCAGTTCAGTGCTTCATGCCGCCCATAGCGGTCTTCAGGCGACTTTCCGAATCGATCAGGAAATTGCCGGACGTAACGATGGTCTCGCCGGGCCGCAAACCGCCAAGGACAATGATTCGGTCGTCGACTTTCGTGCCGATCTGAATCTTGCGCGGCTCGAAGTAGCCTCCTCCGCGCGCAACGAACACCACCTGCTCCGTCCCCGCATCGAGCACGGCCTCTTGCGGGACCACGATCTGACTTCCGTAATCAATCATCAGTTCAACTTCCGTAAACATTTCAGGCTTCAACTCAAAATCCGGGTTGGGGAACTCCAACCGGACTTTGACGGTTCGAGTTTTCGGGTCAAGCGTCGGATAAATGTAGGTGATCTTGCCTGTAAAGATTTTTCCCAGTGAGTAGCTGAGACGCATCGTAGCGATTTGCCCCACCTGCACATCGGGCACTTCGTACTCGTAAATCTCCGCCAGCACCCAGGCCGTTGAGAGGTCCACGATAGTGTACAGGCTTATCTCCGGGGTGATGTAGCGCCCTTTCTGGAAAACGGCTCGTTCCGTCACGATTCCCGTCGCAGGCGAATACATCGTGAGCGTGCGCTGGACTTTGCCTTCCTGTTCCAGTGCCTGGATCTGGTCGCTGCTTACGTCCCAAAGCAGGAGGCGCTCGCGGGCGGCCCGCAACAGCGTATCCGCACTATTGGAAATCTCAGGAAAAGGAGCGTCGCTGAGATACTTCTTCCCGCGTAACGCGATCAGGTATTCCTGCTGCGTGGAGACCAGGTCCGGGCTGTAAACCGTAAACAGAGGGTCTCCCTTCCTGACCGACTTGCCCACGAAGTCCACGAAGACGTCCTCGACATAGCCGGTCACCTTGGTGTGAATCTGGGCCACCTTGGTCTCGTCGAAGCTGACTCTTCCCACAGCCCGGATCGTCCGGCGCAGGTGTTGACGCTCGACTGGGGCAGTCCGGACCCCGATCAACTGCTGCTTTGCGGGAGTGATCATGACGGACCCGGGCGGCATGTCTTTCATGGCCTCGGCTTCATCGGCGTACACCGGAACCAACTGCATTCCGCAATCGGGGGCGATTCCGGGCTTATCGGACCTGTAGGCTGGGTGCATGGCGTCCACCCAATAGAGAATCTTGCGTTCGTTGGAACCGGGTGCGGCCGGTGTGTGA
>CAZPWD010000192.1:0-4963 GCA_964590025.1 uncultured Nitrospira sp. | reverse complement strand
CCATGGAATAGCTGTCCCCTGCATGACGACGGAAGTGAGCGCAATAAAGAACACCATGTGGAAGATCGTGTCGGCCTGCGTGATCCCGGCCACTAAGGGAAACGTGGCCAGGATAATCGGCACGGCCCCACGGAGTCCCGCCCAGGCCACAAGAGTCTGTTCTCGAAACGGCATCGGCGAAAAAGCCAGCGACGTGTGGACACCCACAGGGCGGGCGACGAAGATCAGGAAGAGGGAAATCAGGAGGCCCGCCCAGGCGATTGGCACGAGCCTTGCCGGAAATACTTGTAATCCCAGCATCACAAACATGGTGACCTGCATCAGCCAGGCCAGCCCATCGTGAAAACGCAAGACACTCTGCTGGTGCGTAAACGGCTTTCGCTGCATGATGAGCCCCGCCAGGTATACGGCAAGAAAGCCACTCCCGTTCAAGAACGTGGTCAGACCGTAGGTCAGCAGCGCCAGCGCCAACGACAGTACCGGATAAATGCCTTCCAACTCCAAGTTGAGCGCATTGAACGATCGCCGCATGATTTCGCCCATCGCGACGCCAAGCACCGTCCCTACGGCCATTTGCATCACAAAGAATAAGACCAGCCCTCCGAAGGAGGTCGCGGGTTCCGTCAACAGTCGAATCAGCGCGATCGTCAGCACGGCCGCCATCGGATCGTTGCTGCCGGATTCAAATTCGAGCAATTGGACCAATCGCCGGGGGATCTTGGCGTCCCGTGCCCGTAGCACCATGAAGACGGCCGCGGCATCGGTGGACGACACAATCGCGCCGAGCAAGAGGCCCTCCAGGAATGAGAACCCCTGGACCCAAGAGACAAACACCCCGACCAGCAGCGCAGTGAGCAGAACCCCAATCGTCGAGAGAGACAGCCCCTGCCACAGGATGGGACGCACCTCCGCCCACTCCGTGTCCAATCCACCCGCAAACAGAATCAAGACGAGCGCAATGACACCCATCGACTGCACCAGAGGCGGATTGTCGAAATAGATGCCCCCGAGACCGTCGGACCCCGCCAACATGCCGATGGCGAGGAACAAGACCAGTGAGGGAATACCAAACCGATTCGAGATCTTGATTGTCAAAATGCTCAGAATGACGAGTACGGAGAAAACGATGAAGATCAACTCAATGGAAGTCGGCATCTTGCTATTGTTGTTTGAGGTTGTTCAACGCGACCCGATGCGGTCTATAGCACAGACGACCGGATCACGCTAGCGCTCCCTTTCGTGCGTTTGACTTCGCCTTCCCTGCCCTCCTAGAATCCCGCCATGGCTTCGTCCTTCGTGCATCTCCATCTCCATACCCAGTTCAGTCTCCTGGACGGTGCGAATCAAATCGAGCCGCTCGTCCAGCAAATCAAATCGTTTAATCAGCCGGCTGTGGCGATGACTGACCATGGCAACATGTTCGGGGCGATCGAGTTCTATCGCAAAGCCAAAGATGCAGGCATCAAACCCATCATCGGCTGCGAAGCCTACATGGCCCCTGGCAGTCGCTTCGCTGCCAAAGACAGCGGCCTCGCCCACAACGACTACTATCACCTGATCCTCCTGGCGCGAAATCTGACCGGCTATCAGAATCTGATCAAACTAGTCAGTAAAGCGTATCTTGAAGGGTTCTACTATAAGCCACGGATGGATAAAGAAATTTTAAAAGAGCACCATGAGGGACTGATTGCCCTGTCCGGCTGCTTAAGCGGCGAGATCCCTTACCTCATTGGCCAGAAGGACATGGATGGCGCCATGGCTGTGGCTGGGGAGTTTCAGGAAATCTTCGGGAAGGAACACTTCTACCTTGAGGTGCAGGCGAACGGGTTGGACCACCAGCGAGTCGCGAATAGCGGCCTGCTCGAGATCGCCAAGAAAATGGACATCCCTCTGGCCGGCACCAACGATTGCCACTACCTCAAGAAAGAAGATTTTCGCCCGCACGAGCTGATGCTCTGCCTGCAAACCGGCAAGACGATCAGTGACCCGAATCGCATGAAGTTCGATACGGATCAGCTCTATGTGAAATCGACAGAAGAAGTCTCGGCCGCCTTTATTGAGTTCCCCGATGCCGTCACCAATACCTGCCGGATTGCGGACAACTGCGACCTCCAACTGGTGCTGAACAAGACGCATCTCCCGCAATACAAAGTGCCAGAAAACTTTACGCGGGAAACCTATCTGGAGCGCCTGGCGCTGGAAGGATTGGCGGCCAGACTACAAGAAAGATCCAGCCAGATCTTGCCGGCCACCTATGAGCTTCGCCTGCGTGAAGAGCTGACGATCATCTGTTCGATGGGGTTTGCCGGCTATTTCCTCATCGTGTGGGACATCATCAAGTTTGCCCGCTCGCGCCACATTCCGGTCGGACCGGGGCGAGGCTCCGCCGCCGGGAGTCTCGTCGCCTATGCACTGCGTATCACGGACCTCGACCCCCTCGTCTACACGCTCTTGTTCGAACGGTTCCTGAATCCCGAGCGCGTGTCCCTTCCTGATATTGACATGGACTTCTGCATGGAACGCCGGGGCGAGGTCATCAACTATGTGGTCGACAAGTACGGCAAGGACCACGTCGCCCAGATCATTACGTTCGGGACGCTCGGGGCCAGAGCCGCGATTCGGGACGTGGGCCGTGTGCTGGAAATTCCCTATGCCGAAGTCGATCGCGTGGCCAAACTCGTACCGAATCAACTCAACATCACGCTCCAGCAGGCACTCGATCAAGAACCAAAACTGCGCGATCTCGTCGAGACCGATACGCGGGTGAAAGAGCTGATGGGCATCGCCCGCTCCCTCGAAGGACTGGCCCGGCACGCCTCGACTCACGCCGCCGGTGTGGTCATTTCTGAAGGGCCGCTCACGGACCACGTGCCGCTCTATAAAGGAGCCAACGACGAAATCGTCACTCAATATTCGATGGGCGACGTCGAAAAGATCGGGCTCGTCAAATTTGATTTCCTGGGCCTCAAAACCCTCACGATGATCAAACGCGCCGAGAGTCTGATCAATGAGAGGCATCCCGGCGCTCCACTGTTGGTCATGGAGCAGGTGCCGTTCGATGACCCCAAGACCTTTGCCCTGCTCTCCTCAGGAAAGACGGTCGGCCTCTTCCAGTTGGAAAGCTCCGGGATGCGCGACCTCCTGACCGGACTGAAACCGGACCGCTTCGAGGACATCATCGCCATCATCGCGCTCTACCGCCCTGGCCCGATGGATCTGATTCCCGACTTCATCAAACGAAAGCAGGGCAGGATTCCGATCGTGTACGAAGTCCCTGAACTCGAACCGATCCTGAAGGACACCTACGGGGTCATCGTCTATCAGGAACAGGTGATGGCAATTGCCAACAAGGTGGCGGGCTTCTCGCTCGGCCAAGCCGACATTCTCCGGCGCGCGATGGGCAAAAAGAAGCCGGAGGAGATGGAGAAGCTGCGCGCGCAGTTCCTGGCCGGCGCCAAGACGAACAAGATTCCCGACAGGAAAGCTGAAAAGCTCTACGAACTGATCCAGAAGTTTGCAGGCTACGGGTTCAACAAATCGCACGCCGCGGCCTATGCCGTCGTCTGCTACCAGACCGGCTATTTGAAAGCGCACTACCCGACTGAGTTCATGGTCGCCCTGATGACCACCGACATGGGCAACGCCGATAAAATCGTCGGTTACTTCACGGAATGCCGCGATCTCAACATCAAGGTCCTGCCCCCCGACGTCAACGAAAGCCATAAAAACTTTACCGTGGTGGATCATGCAATCCGGTTCGGCCTGGCGGCCATCAAGAATGTCGGCGAAGGTGCCGTCGAATCGATCATCGAGATTCGGAATGAAACCGGCCCCTTCAAGTCCTTCTTTGAATTCTGTCGCCGCGTCGATCTCCACAAAGTTAACAAGCGCATGCTCGAAGGGTTGATCAAGACCGGCGCGTTTGACTCGACCGGCGCGAAACGTTCTCAACTGGCCGCGGTCCTGGATCAAGCCGTCGAGGACGGTGCGGCCGCGCAGCGCGAACGGGATTTGGGGCAGACCAATATTTTTGGCGACGAGCTGAACGGACAAGACTCTGCGGAGCATCCGGCCATGCCGCCGCTGCCAGATATTCCGGAATGGGACCAAAGCGAGCGATTGAAACACGAACGGGAGCTGACCGGCTTCTATATTTCCTCCCATCCGCTGGCGTGCTATGAGGCCACCATCCAGGCGTACGCCACAGCCTCGACCATCAGCCTGCCCGAATTGTCGGACGGTCGGGAAGTGAAACTCTGCGGAATCATCACAACTGTCAAAAACATGCTGACCAAGAAGGGCGACCGGATGGCCTATCTCACCCTGGAAGACCTCCAGGGCGTGGTCGAGATAATCGTCTTTCCGGATCTCTACAAGAACGCCGCCGACCTCATGCGGCCGGAACGCCTCGTGCGCATCACGGGTACGGTGGACCGGGGAGAGAAAGGCACGAAGATTCGCGGGAGCAAGATCGAGCCGCTCGCCGAGGTACAAGCGCAGACGATCAAGCGAGTCCGCATTCGACTGACGGATCACCCAGACGTGACGGAACAGTTACCACGCCTCCGCGAGGTCTTTCTGCGTCACCCAGGAGGCACGACCGTCTCGCTCACTTTGCGGATGGATTCAGCGCTGGAAGCCGAGACGGCCCCCCTCCCTCACCTGACCGTCACCCCCAGCGAACGCTTTGTGGCAGAAGTTGAAGAAGTGCTAGGCAAAGGGGCCATTTTTCTGCTATCCTGACCGCTCAGTTTGTCTTGTTTATTTGGTCTGTTTGGTTGATCTGGTTTGTTTTGTTTATCTAATTGATTTGGTTCATCCGGTTGGTTTCGTTCAACCAAAAAACCAGAGAAACCAGATAAACAAAACAAACCAAATAAACCAGACAAACCACGACATGTAGCCTGCAGACGCCCTATGCGCGATTACCTCGAGTTTGAAAAGCCGATCCGCGAGATCGAAG
>CAZPWD010000191.1:0-5002 GCA_964590025.1 uncultured Nitrospira sp. | reverse complement strand
CAAGCTTGATTGCTCTCTTCTAAGGGGGTAGCCGGACCGTCCTTCACTGCGCGCATCGAGCGAGCACATTCTAATCGTGCGCGCTCTGCGAGCAAGAAGGATGGTCTGGCTGCTCCCTCCGCTTCCTTCTCAGGCCGCGCGTTGCGCGAGCAAAGGAGACTAACGGGCTACCCCTCCCCTCCTACACCGGGCGGGGCAAGAGGGCGCACGGCGCGATGAATAAAGAGCGCCACGTTTGTGCGCGCCGCCGAGTTGGTGAGGCGGCCGGACCGGTCGGGCTGGTCGGCGACAGAACCCGCTCTACTCTCAGCCTTCAGGAGCTAACTTTATCTCCTTCACTTCTCCGAATCCCGACAGCAACTTTGGCAGGGCCTCGCCGGCCCCGACGGCGACAATGGTCAGTCGCTCGGGGTGGAAGTGTTTCTTCGCCGCCGCCAGGATCTCCTCTTTCGTCAACGCGACCACACGGGCACGCAATTGCTGGAGGAAATCCTTGGGAAGCCCATCATATTCCAGTTCAACCAACCGCCCCACGATCGCGGACGAGCTGGCAAAGGAGAACACAAACGAGTTCACATAGGCCTCTTTCGCTTCTGCCAGCTCGCTGTCCGTCACCAACTCGGTCCGCATCCGCTCCATGTTCGCGACAAACTGAGTGATGACCTCTTGCGTCGATGGCAACTTCGTCTCTGCACGCATCAGCCAGACGCCTTGATCGTGCACCCCGGAGTTCAAGCGGCTGCCGACCGAGTAGGCCAAGCCCCGCTTGGTCCGCACGTCGTTGAAGAGACGGCTGCGAAAGGAACTGCCCCCCAGAATATCGTTCGCGATTGCCAACGCAACATAGTCCGGATCCTGCTCTTTGATCGACAGATGACCGAGACGAAGATGCGTTTGCGAGGTCTCCTTGTTCACAAACCGAACAACGGGCTTCGCCATCGGATCCTGGGGCACGTCGGCAATCGTCAGCACCGGAACCTCGCCTTTTTTCCAATCGCCAAATACTTCGCGCAGCAGGGCCAGCATCGCGGACTTGTCGAAGTCGCCCGTCACTCCCAACATCATGCCGTTCGGATGAATGGTCTTCCGGTGAAAGGCGACCAGATCGTCTCTGGTGAGGCGTGTGATTGACCCGATGCTACTTTCACGCGCCGACGGGTGGTCCGCTCCGTACAGGAGTTTGACGAACTCGCGTCCGACGATCGAACCGGGGTTATCTTGCCTGCGGCGAATTCCTTCGATGACCTGCAGCTTGGCCAGTTCAACCCGCGCCGGCTCAAAGGCGGGTGTCCGAATGAGTCCCGCGAAAATCTGGATCCCCCGCTTCAAGTCCTTGCTGAGCACATCGAGCGACGCGGAACCGGATTGCCGTCCAATCGAGATGCCGACATCCCCGGCGAACTGTTCGAGTTCTTCGTCCACTCGTTCAGCGGACAGGCCGCCGCCCCCGCCTGTCCGCATGATAGAACCGGTCAACGAAGCCAGGCCGATCTTCTCTGCCGGATCGAGCCAGCTGCCGGTTCGCATAGTCGCAGTCATGCTGATCAAGGGCAGCTCATGGTCCTCAAGGAGATACACGACCATCCCATTCTCGAGCACCACACGATCCGGCTCTGGCGGGGTAAACTCCACCGGCTTAAACGTCATCTGCCTGGGATCGCCTAGCGCCATCTCAGCCGCACAAGCGCTGAGCGCCGGGAGCAGAATCGAGATGATCAACAAACCAACGACCGTTGCGCTGCGCCTTACCCCTAACCCCTCACCCCTTACGCGCTTCCTCACGTCCCTCATCGCGCCACCTCGTGCTGCGGCGCCGTCGCGACGTTCTTCTCGCCGGCCTTCTTCACCAACGTGGCCACTGTCCGGTTCGACTTTGTGAAATACTCAGCTGCCACTCGCTGGATATCCACCGGCGTTACGGCCGCAATTTTGTCCCGAGCCTTTAACGCGTAGCGCCAGTCTCCCGCTACCGTCTGATAAAGCGCCAATTGAGAAGCAAGACCTCCGTTGGATCGAAGCGCCCGCACCAAATCGGCATCGAGGTTATTCAGCACTTTCTCAAGCTCCTTGGCGGAGACCGGTTCCGTCTTGAGTCGTTCAAGCTCGGTATAGATGGCCGCTTCGACTTCTGCCGTCGTATGGGGCGCAAGCGGTGTGGCACTGAGCACGAACAGATTCGGAGCAAGGACCCCCGGATAGTTCGAATCGGAGTTCACCGAGGCGGCGATCCGTTTCTCGCGGACCAGATTCGCATAGAGCCTGGAGGTGAGTCCGTCGCTTAATACCGCGTCGATCACGTCGAAGACATAGTCATCGGGATGACCCAACGCCGGCTTGTGAAACCCGATGGCCACCGACGGTTCAGCATCAAACTCCACCTCCACGCGGCGCTCCCCTCGTTGAGGCGGCTCAACGGTGACGATCGGAGGTTGCGGAGGTGCGGCCGGTATCTTGCCGAACGTCTGCTCGATCAAGGTCATGACGTCCTTCGGATTAATATCGCCCACGATGGCGATCGTCGCATTGCCGGGACCGTAGTAGGCTTTGAAGAAGGCTTCGGTGTCGGCCGGCGTGAGCGACAGGATGTCCGACTCCCAGCCGATCGTCGGAATGCCATACGGATGTGCGCGGAACGCGGCCGAGGTGAAGGTTTCAAACAACAGCCCGCTGGGGCTGTCGTCATTTCGCAACCGCCGCTCCTCCATGACTACTCCGCGTTCTTTGTAGAATTCGCGGAGGACCGGGTGCGCCATTCGATCGGCTTCGAGCGCAGCCCACAGCGGCAGACGATTCGCCGGGAGGCTGATCATATAGCGAGTCAGGTCCTTGCCGGTCGCTGCATTGAGCCCGACCCCCCCGTGGCGTTGGTAGAGTAAGGCCATCTCATTGCCCGCCACAAACTGTCCCGCCTTTTCTTGTAGTTCCGTAAATCGTTTCTGCAGCCCCTCGATGGCGGCCCGATCCTCGGGACTGGCCGGTCTCTCCTGACTCTTCCGTGCGAGCTCCCGTTGCCGCTGCTCCAGTTCGGTCCCCACTCGATACCACTCTTCGAGAATGGGGCGTTCTTTCTCGTAATTCTTCGTCCCGACCGTCCTCGTGCCCTTGAACGCCATATGTTCGTAGAGATGTGCCAGGCCGGTTTGCCCCGCCTGTTCGTTTACTCCCCCGACCCCGAAGGTCATGTTGAGGGAGACCACCGGCGTCTGATGTCGTTCGACCATGAGGATGGTCAATCCGTTCGTCAATTTCTGTTCCACCACACGATCCGCCAGGCCGGGCGAGGCGGCATGCGATAGGTTAAGGTTCAGGCTGAGGCTGAGAGCCGTGGCAAGCAAGAAAACCGTGAAGCGTGAAGCGTGAGGCGTACCTCGTAGGAGGACGGAGCTGATAGCAAATGGCGTATAGCAGGAGAGAATGGCTCTGAAGAGCGTATGGCTTATAGCTGATGGCCTATTGCATGAAACCAGAACGACCGAATCTCGTGCAATAAGCCATTTGCCATAGGCTCTTCGTCCTCTGGCCATACGCCATACGCTATAGGCTCTTTTCTTCGGATGAGATACGAGCGACGCTTGAGTCGTCATATAAAGAGTTCCAGTAATTCTTCCGGTCGTTCAATAAACCAATCCGGCCGGCAAGCGGCCATCTTCTCACGATTCCCCATACCATAGCCGACTGCGCAGACGCGGATACCCGCATTGTGGCCGCCGTTGATGTCGTTGGTGCTGTCCCCGACGAGTACGGTCTGTTCTTTCGGCACATTCAGTTGTTCCATTACATGCAACAGCATGCCCGGCTCCGGCTTCAATCCGAATCCGTTGTCCCCGCCGACTACGTACTGAAAATGATTCGCCCCCAGCCCTTGGAGAATCACGTTTGTGTACTCGATCGACTTGTTGGTGGCCACAGCCTTTCGCTTGCCTGCGAAATGCGTTAGCATCTCTCCGACGCCGGGATAGAACGTGGTGCGATCGAGGCAATGGGCCAAGTACTGGCCCCTGAACACCCGCAACGCCTCATCGAAGGTGACCCGACTGCCCTCGCCGACCGACAAGCGCAACAATTGTTTCACCCCATCCCCCACAAACCCAAAGATTTCCTCAATTGGCCGCTGCGGCAGCCCCAGCTCGGCCAACGTCATGTTCACCGACGCAGCAATGTCCCATTTGGACTCGATGAGTGTCCCATCCAGATCGAAGATCAACAGCTCGACCGAGGTCTTGCCCATCATTATTGTGCCTTTCGTAACTCGTCCTGCAACGCCCCAAGACGGTCTCGCTTCGCCGGGTCGGTTTCCTTCATCCAGGCTTCGCGCACGAGATTCACCATCCGCTTCAGTCCCACGTGAGGGGGAAGCATCGGCTCGACAATCCTCCATCGATTATTGACGGCTTTCACGCGAAACCGTACCTCTTCTGTCTCAACCTCCTGGACGAAACCGGCGGTTTCCAGATACACCAAGCCTATGACCTGAAAGGTGACTGGAATCACGACTTCCAGCCGATCGATCACCTCCCATTGGCGATACTGCTCCGCCACCACAAAGCCACGCGTCACAACGACATGCCCCCACGCCGGCTCCTCATGCCAACTCGTGTAGGACGCGACCGTCTCGACCGACATGGAATCGAGGCGCGCCCCCTTAGAATCAAGCGCCAGATACCGTTTCACCACGTCAGAAGGTGAGTGCTTGAGGGATCCGGTCTGCGCGAGCCCATCTCCGGCTGACAACACCAGGGCAAGCAACTGACACAGAATAAACGCTAACCGCCCCACAACGTTGGGTGTCATCGTGTGCACTTTTCTTCCAATCTGTACTCCTCCTGAGGGAACTGAGTAAGCCTCCCTAGCAGGCTGTTGAAAAAGTCGCTCTTCTCACCCGCCCGACCCTGGCGCGCCGAGACGCGGCTGTTCCCATGCGGCGTTCTCGCGTCGCTCAGAGGCTTCACGTACCGACAGAGCCTCTCGGATCTCGGAATCACTGGAGGGGCTTTTCCGTTCG
>CAZPWD010000190.1:0-5012 GCA_964590025.1 uncultured Nitrospira sp. | reverse complement strand
GGGACGATTGACGTCTGGGAATGGGTCCCACGACGAAAGGGCCGCTTCTGATATTTCTCCACCGCCTTGTTGTGCTCGATCAGCGTCGCAGAAAACTGATGCGTTCCATCGTTCCGGGAGACAAAATACAAGGAGCGCGAATCAGAAGGATAGAGTGTCGCGCGAATCGCCTGAATGCCTGGGTTGGCGATCGGTCCAGGCGGCAGTCCCTGCACCCGATAGGTATTGTAGGGACTGGGACTCGACAGGTCTTTCTTGTGCAAATTTCCGTCGAATGCCGGCAAGCCATAAATGACGGTTGGATCGCTCTGTAACGGAATGTGCTTCTTGAGCCGGTTGTGAAACACCGCGGAGATCTCCGGCCGCTCGCCCCCCGCCCCGGTTTCCTTTTCGATAACGGAGGCGAGGGTCAGCACCTCGTGTATCGTCATCTTGAGTTCCTGCATCCGAGCGAGGAGATCCGGACCGACCACCTGCCTGAGCTGCTCAACCATAGCCACCAACACCTCTCGCGCCTCGATGGGACGAGGAAACCTATACGTGTCGGGATAGAGATACCCTTCCAGCGTCTCCGCCTTGATCCCAAGCGACGCAACGAACACCCGATCCTTCGCAAGCCGGAGAAACTCCACGCGATCCGTGAGGCCCTGTTGCGAGACCACATCGGCGATTTGGGTGATGGTGAGCCCTTCGGGAATAGTCAGCGGATGGAGCAGCACTTCGCCGTTGAGCAGCTTCGAGAGAATCTCCGCCGGAGTCATGCCGGGATTGAGCTCATACTCACCCGCTTGAACTTTCCGGTCGGCAGATTGGGATTTACCAATAAGGACAAAGACGGAACGGCTCTTGATCAATTCTTCGCGCTCAAGCAGCGCGGCGACGAATTGAAACGTCGAGCCGTCCGGGATCACGACGACTTTCGAGGGAGGGTGCGCTTCCGTGGGAATGACCGGGCCTTCAGCCCAGCGAATCGTCTGATATGCGGCGACGCCGAGTGCGACGACCGCGACCAGCAGAAGTCCGAGAATGATCCGTAGGCTCATGAGGTGGCTCTATCGTTTCCCTGTCTGAGTACTC
The DNA here is from genome assembly GCA_964590025.1 of uncultured Nitrospira sp. Taxonomy (GTDB): domain Bacteria; phylum Nitrospirota; class Nitrospiria; order Nitrospirales; family Nitrospiraceae; genus Palsa-1315. Next base: position 3,935 of record CAZPWD010000190.1, on the reverse strand, counting down.
ATCCGCCCATGATTCCGGCTCCGTCTTTAGCGCCGGTTCAAGGCTTGCCAGATAACTCTGGAGCAGAATCGAAGCGGCGATGCGATCCACCACACCCTTCCGCTTTTTCCGGCTGACATCGGCCGCGATCAAGAGGTCTTCCGCCGCCTTCGTCGTCAACCGTTCGTCCCACAGAATAACCGGAACCGGCACTCCCTGTTCCAACCGGGCCTGGAACTCGCGCATCGCCTGGATCGCCGGACCCTCGCGGCCATCCAATTGAAGCGGGAAGCCCAACAGGACCTGACCGACCTCATGCGTCCCGACGAGGGACGCAATATGGGCAATGTCTCGGTCCAACGTGCGCCGATTGAGCGTCTCAAGCGGTTGGGCAGTCCATCCCAGCTCATCACTCAGGGCCACCCCGATCCGCTTGGTCCCGTAATCGAGCGCGAGAATTCGTTTACCCTGCATCAGTGTACCGCTGCAACATGCGTTCGACCAGCCCAAAGACCTTTTCCAACGCACCATCCAGCCTGGCTGGGTTCTTCCCACCGGCCTGCGCCATCTCGGGCCGGCCGCCGCCCGTGCCGCCCACCTCGGCCGCCATCACCTTAATCAGATCGCCGGCATTGAGCTTGCCGATCAGATCCTTCGTCACGACAACCAACAGAGACACTTTCCCATCTTCGGTCGCGGCGCCGAGTGCCACGACACCACTCTTCAACTTGTCCCTCAACTGATCGGCCAGCGCCCGCATGCCGCTCACATCCAGGCCGTCCGTCCGCTGCACATGCACCTGGATACCGGCTATTGTTTTCGCCGTGGCCTCGACCGCTGAGCTGCCGGCCATTTTCAATTTCAGCTCTTCCAGCTCGCGTTCTTTGTCTTTCAGCTGCGTCATGACCTTGCGTGTTTTGGCGACTAACTCGGATTGGCCGACCTTAAGCAAGTCCGAGAGTTCCCGAATGTCCGTTTCCAGCTTCTTCATGTGCGCGAGCGCCCCGCTACCGGTCTGGGCTTCGATACGGCGCACACCAGCCGCGACGCCGGTCTCCGACACAATCCTGAACAGGCCGATGTCCCCCGTATGCTGACAGTGCGTTCCGCCGCAGAGCTCTTTGCTGAAGGATTCGACGGTCACCACCCGCACCTGCTCGCCATATTTATCTCCGAAGAAGGCCAGCGCGCCCTTGGCCACTGCATCCTGAATGCTCATCACCTCGGTCGCGACCCGCTCGTTCTTCCGTACCTCGTTGTTCACGACTGTTTCAATCTCATCGGCATCGCGGGAGGACAGCGGTCTGAAATGGGCAAAGTCGAATCGCAAGCGATTCGGCCCGACGAGCGACCCATATTGTTTCACGTGCGGCCCCAGCAAGTCGCGCAACGCGGCATGGAGCAAGTGAGTGGCGGTATGGTTTCGCTGAGTGTCCTGCCGCGTCGTGGCATTGACGGTCATGCGCAGCTGCTCGCCCTCGCGAATGCGTCCCTTACTCACCACACCTTTATGGAGAATCAGCGTCGGGACCGGCCTGGTGGTTTCTTTGATGTCAACCCGCCCGTCAACGCCGACCAGCAGACCTTGATCGCCGACCTGGCCGCCCCCTTCGGCATAGAAGGGCGTCACATCGAGCGCGACTTCGACTTCATCCCCCTCAACCGCTTCCTTTACCATCCGTTCGCCCTTGAGAATCGCCTTCAGCACACTGTCGGTCTCCAAACGGTCATAGCCGACAAACTTCGTGGCGCCGACCTGCCCGGCTAGTTGCGCAACCGCAGGCCGAGCCGTTTCCTGTTCAAACCCGCCGGTTTTGCGCGCGCGAGTCCTCTGTTCCTCAATGGCCTGGTCGAACCCCGCCTCATCGAGCGTCATCCCCTGCTCACGGCAGGCCTCTCCCATCAAGTCCATCGGGAACCCATAGGTGTCGTAGAGCTTGAACACGTCAGGCCCCGTGAGGACCTTACTCCCGGCCAAGCGCGATTTCGCAATCATCTCGTTGAGAATCGGCAAGCCTTGATCGAGCGTGGCGATGAACCGCTCCTCTTCGCCTCTCGTCGCCTCGGCAATCGTCGCGGCAGCGCCTCGGATTTCTGAATAGGCCCCGGCCATCTGGTTCACGACCGCCGTCGTCAATTCATAGAGGAAGGGCTCGACGATGCCCAGCAGCCGTCCATGGCGCGCAGCCCGACGCAGAATCCGGCGCAGCACATAGCCGCGCCCCTCGTTCGACGGCAGCACACCATCAGCCATCAAGAACGTGATCGCGCGAAGATGGTCGGCCACCACGCGCATCGACCGATCGGTCGTGTCTTGCTCCCCATACCGGACCCCGGCCCTGGTGGCCACGGCGCTGAGCAACGGCGTAAACACATCGCTGTCATAGTTGCTGTAGACGCCTTGTGCCACTGCCGCCAGCCGTTCCAATCCCATACCCGTATCGATGCTGGGCCTGGGTAAGGGATGCAGCTTCCCCGCAGCATCCCGATTGAACTGCATGAAGACGAGATTCCAGATCTCGATGACGCGATCGCCCGCGCCGTTCGGCCGATCGTCGCCCGGCACCGACGGTCCCTGGTCGAAATGAAGTTCCGAGCAGGGCCCACAGGGTCCGGTATCCCCCATCTGCCAGAAGTTGTCCTTCTCGTCGCACCGCATGATCCGCGAGGCCGGGACCCCGACCTTCTTCCACAGCTGGTCCGCTTCGTCGTCGTCGCGGAAGATCGTCACCCACATCCGATCCTTCGCCAAGCCGACCGTCTGAGTCAGAAACTCCCAGCCGAACGTGATGGCGTCATCCTTAAAGTAGTCGCCGAAGGAAAAGTTCCCCAACATTTCAAAGAACGTATGGTGGCGTCCGGTATAGCCGACATTCTCCAGGTCGTTGTGCTTGCCCCCCGCACGGAGACACTTCTGCACGGTGACCGCTCGCTTGTAGACGCGCGTTTCCTCGCCGAGGAACACCCGCTTAAACTGGTTCATCCCGGCATTGGTGAAGAGCAGCGTGGGATCGGCCTGAGGAATCAAGGCGGAACTCGGCACGGCCTGATGGCCATGCTGTTCAAAATATCGAATGAAGGCTTGGCGCAATTCTGGAGTGCTGTTCTTCATGCTACCCTCAGCCCGCATTACTCATGAACGCTTCTGCTGCAACCGCCGGCCCCTGACCCAAGCGAGACGGGCGAGACTGGCGGGAAAAGCGCGACACGAAGTTCGAAGTTCTGGGTTCGAAGTTCCGGGAACCTCGAACTTCGAACCTCGAACCGTCTTCTGGCTCACACGTCACGCGAGTCTCGCTCCTCGCGCTTGTCGCGCACCCCTTCCGGCATCAGCGGCCCCATCACTGTCTCGATAGTGTCTTCGTCAAATCCTCGTTGGTTCAAAAGTCTCGCGACTCGGCCAAACGTCAGCGCCGAGGTGGCCCGTCCAGCCGTCATGACCACCTGCATGGCCAGGTCCTGTTCATTCACCTTGCGGTAAGTGGCCCGCAGCGTCGCACGCACGATGTGTTCAGGGCAACCGGTGGCGAGCAGCTCTTCTTGCAGGCGCGCACGCCCCATCGGCATGCGTGCGAGTCGCCGATCGGCCCACCGCGCAGCGAAGGCCACATCGTCGAGGTATCTCAACGATGTCAACCGTCGAATCGCAGCGCGAACCTGCGAGGGAGACGCCCCCTTCGCCGCGAGCAATCTTTCGATCTGCGCCGTCGTGCGATCACTACGAGCCAAAGCGCGCACCGCCAGTTGCAACCACTGATCGGGAGATGGTGCCGCCTTGCTTGTGACTCGCCTACTCACCGACCTAAGACCCTGGCGCGTGAAGCGCGAGACGGGCGAGAAAAGCGCGACGTGAACAGAGTGGTTTCCCGTTTCGTTTCACCCGTCTCGCTCGTCCTGCTCATCCCGCCTGTCTCGCGTGGCTGCTGTTTAGGCGCCGACCTTGTGCGGTCGCCGCT
>CAZPWD010000189.1:0-5043 GCA_964590025.1 uncultured Nitrospira sp. | reverse complement strand
GTGGTGGTCCCAACGGGATTTGAACCCGTGTTTAAGCCTTGAGAGGGCTCCGTCCTAGGCCAGGCTAGACGATGGGACCAGATAGCAATGATGAGGGATCGACCGGGCACACTAGCACAGGGGCTTTTCACTTTTCAATTCCTAACGATTCTGAGCGGTATTCAGGCCTCTGCACGCTGGTTCACCCACGACTTGACAGAGACGGTGGTATAGCCTACCTTGCGGAAAACACACGCGGCGGGCCTCTAGCAGGATGCTGAAAAAGTCCGCCAGCATCGTTCTCGCATCACTCCAAGGAACCGTGAAACGTGAGGCGTGAAACGTGAAACGAGGGTCAGCCGCGGAGCTGCGGCCTTGGTTGGGGCAAGGCGCGTCCCTGGGTGAAGAGGCTGCCTTGGCAGACTCAGGGCGGGCGGGTGAAGTAATCGCCAGGGTTGGGTGGGTGAGAAGGCCGCCTTTTTGAGCATCCTGCGGAAATATTCTTGTGTTGTGCCATCCGTGCGGACCATTGACGTTCTGGCGTGCCCATATAGTTTTTCCGCAGCCGCTAGGAGAGGGGAATCTTCGGTCGTCGGTCCCCTCTTCCCATCGGCAGACTCATGGTGGAACATGAACAACCCGCTCCAAATCAAAACTATCGGCATCACAGATTCTCCGGAACTGATCGACATCGAGAAACCCGAACAGGGCCTTGAGCTACACGTCGGCTCGAATGTGTTTCGAAACACGAACGGCGTCGTCAAGCTTCAAGGCAAGGAGCAGTTGGTGTTGGAAACGCAACCCCAGCCATTGGCGTTGCTCCTGACGATGGACTTGTACGATGAACAGGGAACTCGCGTCGGCCATATCAGACGAAATGCGCTCTCGGCACATAGCACAGGCCGCTTCACCATCAAAGCAAAGACCGGCGGCGAGGCAACCCCGGACGACCCTCCTTCGGTCACCGTAGCAGACCGAATAACTGGACACACGGTGTTCGAAGCCTGCCTCATGCAGAGCAGAAAAATTCGCATAACCGTGGGGCACCTCTATACCCATAAAGGCGAATTAGTCACCGTCAGCCCACACTACTGCCGCATCGGCACGGGTCTCACCCTGTTCGGCGATGTAGCGGAAAGCCGCGGCAGCGCGGCAACAATCGGATAATTGGCTTCCAATAGACCCAGCCTCGATTCACGTGTGTCCGCTCCCCACAATCAAGAGCGACAACCGGCGGCCATCCTGGCTCCTTGTTGAAAAACACATCCTTTTTGACAAGGCGCGGGACTCCCGTACAATGACAGTATGTCAGAGGTTGTGAAGCCGAGCGTGCAAGCCTTCTTGGTCTGCGACCAGGTCATCGAGGACAGCGTCACCAAGAAGAAAAGCCTCATCGGCCTCTTCACCCACCTGCAAGCCGTGAGCTTCCCCTTCCAACACTCACAAATGGGGCTGTATTTCTGCCTCACCGATGCCGAAGGCACTTATCACTTCGACATCGATTTGATCTATCTCAACAACGAACAGCTCGTCTGCCAAGCCACCCTTCCGAATATTGCCATCGGCGACCGCCTTCAAATTTCCGATTTCGGAATCAATATCCCCTCACTGGTCTTCCCCGCTCCGGGACGCTACGAGTTTCGCCTTCGCATGGAAGGGCATCTTATCGCGCAGAAAGACTTCAGTGTGATGCAGATGCCGACTCACCAAACCGCATAGTGGCCAGTTCGCTCCGATGTCCCCCCTTTTCGGATAAGCTCTTCTCCCGTATACCACTCTTGTGATAGAACAGCCCGCGACGACCCGGCTCGCACATTTCTCGTCCACAGAGGAGTCATTGCAATCGTGTCTGAACCGACTGGCGCTTCAAACTTTATCCGCGATATCGTAGCCGCCGATCACTCAGCCGGCAAGCATGGTGGCCAAGTGGTCACGCGTTTTCCACCTGAGCCGAACGGCTATCTCCATATCGGGCACGCGAAATCTATCTGCCTGAATTTCGGCATAGCGAATGACATCCCAGGCGGCATTTGCTACCTGCGATTCGACGATACCAATCCGACCACCGAAGATCATGAATATGTCCGTGCGATCCAGGCCGACATCCGATGGCTGGGGTTCGACTGGAAGGACAAGATGTTTTTTGCCTCGGACTACTTCGAGCAGTTGTACAACTTTGCCGTCCGGCTGATCCGTAAGGGTAAAGCCTATGTCGATAACTTAACGGCCGAGGAGATACGTGCCTATCGCGGCACACTGACTCAGCCGGGGAAGAACAGCCCCTTCCGCGACCGTTCAATCGATGAAAATCTTGACCTCTTTCGAGGCATGCGAGCTGGGGAATTCGCCGACGGAACCCACGTCCTCCGAGCCAAGATCGACATGGCATCAGCCAATATCAACCTACGCGACCCAGTCCTCTATCGCATCAGGCATGCGACGCATTATCGAACAGGGAGCACCTGGTGCCTGTACCCGGCCTACGACTATGCGCATCCCCTCTCGGACGCACTTGAGGGAGTCACGCACTCAATCTGCACCTTGGAATTTGAAGATCACCGGCCTCTCTACGATTGGGTCGTCGAGCAGGCTGAAGCGCCACACCGACCACAGCAGATCGAGTTTGCTCGCTTGAACCTGACCTATACCGTCATGAGCAAAAGGAAACTGCTCGAGTTGGTCGAAAAGAAACTGGTGAGCGGATGGGATGACCCACGACTGCCGACGATCAAAGGACTTTGTCGCCGTGGGTATACCCCAGAAGCGATTCGAGCCTTCTGCGACCATATCGGCGTAGCCAAGCGCGACGCCATCGTCGAGATGCAGCTGCTCGAACACTTTATTCGCGAAGACCTGAACAAGCGAGCGCCCCGAGTGATGGCCGTGTTGCGGCCGCTCAAAATCATCCTCGACAACTATCCCGAGGACCAGTCTGAAGAATTGGAAGCCATCAACAATCCAGAGGATCCGTCTGCTGGGACGAGGAACGTCCCCTTCTCACGCGTCCTCTATATTGAGCAAGACGATTTCCGTGAAGATCCGCCCAAACAATTTTTCCGGCTCGCCCCAGGACGCGAAGTGCGGCTCCGGTACGCCTACATCATCAAATGTGTCGGAGTGACGAGAGATCCGCAGACCGGCGAAATCACCGAACTCCATTGCACCTACGACCCCACGACAAAGAGCGGCGCCTCCCAGGAACAGCGCAAGGTCAAGGCTACCATCCATTGGGTCTCCGGGGCCCATGCTGTGAAAGCCGAAGTCCGACTCTACAACCCCCTCTTGGTGACGGACCTGGCGAAGGTACCACCAGACCACGATTGGACGACCTATCTCAACCCCAACTCATTGGAGCGAATCACGAGCTGCCTGGTTGAGCCCAGCTTACAGCAGACGGTGCCCGGCGCACGGTACCAATTCGAGCGCCTGGGGTACTTCTGTACCGACCCAGATTCTGCCTCCGGCACACTGATATTCAACCGCACCGTGTCACTCAAAGACGCCTGGGCCAAGATCGAAAAAACTCAGCTGGCCCGGTAACAAACCGGCAATCTTCCACCGTTCGCTAGGACTCTCCCAGAACTTCACTCTCTTTCCGCCCTGTTGGAACCACTTTACAGATATAGCATCCCTGCTATGCTTGGGCTAACTGGCGAAAACCAATGAGAGGAGCCATTTTACAGTGACTACCATCATCCACGTGAAGATCATAAGGCTCGCATATCTATTGTTCCTCTCGGGACTGGTGGTTGGACTGGCCATGGCATCTCCTTCGCTGGCCACCACCACACCAAACGGGATTGAATCGAGCGCGACCGAAGCGGTGAAGGGTACGATCAACGACCTGCTCGAAGTCCTCGATGACGAAACCTTGAAGCAACCGGAACAGGCCGAAGAACGGCGGCATGAAATCGAAATAATCATCAAACATCGCGTGGATTACGAGGAAATGGCGAGACGTGCACTGGGAGCCCCCTGGTCCACGCTTTCCCATCGGAACCAGCACGAGTTCGTCAACCTCTTCGTGCAACTCCTTCGAGACACATTTGTGGGCCGCATCACCGAACATTCCGACGAAGAGGTGGTATTCCTGGGGGAACTTCGGGAGGATGCCTTTGCCGAAGTCAAAACGCAAATGAAGGGGCGGAAGATCGACACGCCGGTCGACTTTCGGCTGATTCACCGTGCGCACGAATGGCGGGTCTATGACGTGGTCATCGATGGAGCCAGCATCGTGAGCAATTACCGCTCACAATTCACCAGTATTATTCGTGACGTCTCGTATGTCGGGCTGGTCAAGAAGATGAAACAGAAGGCGATTGCCGTAAAGGTCTTCGAAAAATCTCCGGCGCCGTAACCCTCCCTCTGGCCATCCGTCATACAGTTTCCATGTTTTACTTTACCGTAGTTCTGGGTTTGCTAGACTGGCTGGAGCATGAGGTACCGGCATGACGAGGAACCTCGAGCCGGATGGAGGACCGCATGATTGAGTGCCGAGAATATCCACGAATCCCCGTTGACATGCAGGTCTTCTTCTCCAGCACCAACAAGACAGACATCCGCGAAGGCACAATGTTCGATCTGTCTGCCAGAGGATGCGCCGTCACAAGCATGTCGTCGGTTCAGCTCGGTTCAGCGGTGAGAATCCTCATCAGGGCGTCCGATCTGGGTTCGCCCATTACGATCGAGTCCGCTGCGGTCCGTTGGAGTGAAGGTGGGGAGTTTGGAGTCGAATTCCTCGGCCTCTCGGAGATCGATGAGCGCCGCCTACACCGATTGCTGCAAGTCGCCACCACGCATCAGATCCGCCAGAGTTGACCGCTGACCGATCCTTGGATTCAGCGTGGTACAATGCCGGGCATGACCTGTCCCCTCTGCCACCAACCCATCACCTGGGAAGGTAACCCCTGGCGCCCCTTCTGCTCTGAACGATGTCAAGTGACCGACCTCGGTGCTTGGGCAACGGACCGTTATCGCGTACCAGGCCCCACCCTCACGATGGACACCTCGCTTCCCGACTCGTTGGAGGGAGACGACGACACAGAGGCACAGCAAAACAGTTAA
>CAZPWD010000188.1:0-5130 GCA_964590025.1 uncultured Nitrospira sp. | reverse complement strand
CCCGCCTAAGCTCCCGAAACAAGGTCGGCACATCGTCCACGAAACAGATGACGGTAACCAGCAGAACCAGGTCGAACTGCCGATCGCGAAAGGGCATCTGTTCCCCCACAGCCTGACAAACTCGAAGCCCACGCCTTCGAGCGACCTGGAGCATGGTGCGGCTCGGGTCAAGCCCAAACTCGACACCGAGCGGCACGGCAAAGCGTCCGGTCCCCACTCCCACTTCAATGCTCATTCCAGTGATGGGCACGAACTTCCGAAGCGCCGCGACTTCAGCCTGATAGACCGACTCGTGCCCATCGAACCATTCGTCATATTGCTGCGCATGCTGCTCAAAAACCGTCACGACCGGCATCTGCGGCTGCCTCGCACAAAATCTGTGTCAGAACTCATACCGCACTGTCACAGCCAGATTGTCGTTCGCGTCCAATTGCCCAAAGAAGGTCGTGGGGCGACGTCCTCCGAAAATATTCCCGGTCGCTGACACCCACAGGTTGTCGCTGATGCTGTACCGGACTTCGGGAATCAAGTAGTAGTCCTGATCCGTGGGGCTGTAGAAGGCGAAGAGGCCCACCCGCAGGGTCTGGTTCCAGAAGAGTTGCGTGAGCCTGAGGGTCATGAGCTGCCGGTGCCGGTCCTGATCCGGGAACTCGGACGGCAACGTGGCCCGGTATGCGTCATAGTGGAACATCTGTTCACCGTAATACTGCAGACCGACGGTGAAATCCTCCCAGGGCTGCTGTTGATACCCCACGAGATACCGGAACGAACTGTTCGGGATGGCCGGATAGTGACCGGATTGATCATTGAGCGAGTCGTAGTAGCCGACCTCCACACTCACGACTCCTCCCAGTGCGTTGCCCCTCGTGCTCGCGCCATAGACCGCCAACCGAGGGAATGTCTCGGTCACGAGGGTCGGGGTCGTCATGCTGTTCGGCTGGAGCGCCGGCATGCGAAAAAATCCGTGGTAGAGGTACAGCGCCGTATCAAATCCCCCCGCGCTCCCGTAAATCCTGGCGGCCCACTCCGTATTTCCATACCTCATCACAGGCTCTTGCGTGGTCCTCGCCACGCCAGGAAATGGATCAAACTGATAAAACCGGTCGCGTGAGGGGAGCTTGTCGGCTTGAAAGAACGGCATCGCGACGATCTCGGCGGATATCCCTCCCGCACTCAAATCCAACTTCGCCGCGTCCTGTGGCACGCGGAGATACTCGACGGGTCTTCCGGAAAAGAAGGCGCCCCAGTCCTTGGCGAAGAGGTCATTGATGAATAGGTAGTCACCGGTGCCCCAGATCAGGAGCTGGCGTCCCACCCGGACATCGGAGACCCCAATGCTGGTATCCACGTACGCTTCCCGCACTTCGAGATCGGGTCGATTGGCGACGGCATCGTGGAAGAAATCGGTTCGAATAAACAGCCGCCCTTTCTCGCCGGATTTATCCAGCCGCAGTTGAAACCGTTCCTCCCCGAACAGGAAATCCCCGCCTTCAGAAGTCGGAGGTTGCAGCCCTGTGAGACGCGCCGAGTAGTTGGCCTGTAGAAACCCATGAAGGGACAAATCATCCGCCAAGGCGCGTAAGGGGTAAGGCGTAAGGGGTAAGGCGTGAACAATGAAGAACGCGAAACTCAGGAAGATGACTCGTCCAAGCATGCCCTCACGCTTTAGCCCTGTCCTCTCGTCTCCGCCCTCCGAGGGGGACAGGCACCGACCTATAGCCGGAGCCTGTCTCCTCACTTGAGCCATTTCTCGGGCGGCCGTCGGAGCGCCCGTTCGGTGAAAACCTCGTCGCCAAGGCCGACGTTGTAGGCCACGTTCTCAAACACCACTTCCGTCTTGTGCCCGGTCTTCACATTCGTCATCGTGCGCTTGGTGACGGTCGGTAATCCCTGCACCTCTTGAATTTCATCTGCCGTGAACACCTTGAATAGCGCGCCTTGCACGTCGTAGTACTCTTCCTTCAGTGGAAGAAAGGTGACCTGGTCAATCCAGCTCAACTTTTTAGCGTTGTCGGCTTCTCGCGTCGGCACGCTCTCAATCACTACGGTCTGCCGGCTTCCAAGCGCCTCATTTCGGAGCACCTTGTGGGTATCGGCTTCCACATCACGCCCCGAGATATCCTCATAGGAGAAGTCGGAGCCCACGAAGCTGGAGCGGCTGTCACGTGCGGCGATGCGCTGGACCAGGTTGAGCGCCGGAAGGAATAGCCAGCGGTCATCCTCCTGGTTGGGGTACTTGTAGACCATAAATATGGTGCCCCGCACATCCGCCGGACCGTGAAAGTACAGAAAGTACCGCTGGTTGCCGCCTGCTTCGTTCTTCCGGAGCATCATCAGGTCCCTGAGACGCTGCTGGCCCTCTTTTGTGAGCAGTGTCATCTTCACGCGGGCTTTGAGGTCTGTGCCGGCATAGTGGAAGGCTGCTTGGGATTGCCGAACAAGCGAGGCCGCATCCTCGGCCAGCGCGGCGCCCGGGATGAGACTCAGGAACAACGCCATTGCACATCTCGCAAGCAGAAGCTTCTCATTCACGTCACACCTCCTTCTTCAGGATCACTCGTTGGAGCAGCACGATCAGGGCGGGCAGCACCAGTAGCGTTGCAAGGGCCCCCACCAGCATGTCAATGGCGGCGAAGGCGCCCACCGTCACGTAGGGGCCCAGCGGCGCCGCGAGCATCACGGCGAACCCCAGGAAGAGAATGAGCGCGTTCCGGAGAATCCCTACCGCCGGCTCGCCGAAGGTCCATTGCAAGCTTTTCTGGAGATCCCGTTCCTGCCGGTAGCGTTCCCGGAATCGGAAGATAAAGTGGATGGCAAAGTCCACGCCGATCCCGAGGGCCAACGAGGAGCAGACAGCGATCGGCATATCGATTTCTTTGCCGATGAAAAACAGCAGCCCGTACGAGACGAAGATGGTGCTTAGCAGTGGAACCACCCCGATCACCGCCCAGAGCAGCGAGCGAAACTCGATCGCCATGATCAGCAGGACCGTTAAGACCGAGCCCGCAAAGGAGCCGAGCATGCCGGTGACCATCACCTGCTGCCACACCACGTTGACGTACGTCGGGCCGGTCATCTCAACACGGACCCCCGGGAGCGGGTGCGCCGTCACATAGCGGGTGACTCGCGCCATGACTTCGATCATGTCCTGGTTGTCCCCAGTCTTGAGTTGCAGCCAGATATTGAGACGCTGGTACCCGTAGTCCACAAAATTGTCCAAGGTGTCCGGCGAGCCGCCGGAGGACAGATAGAGGAAGAGATACTGCGCGGCCAGCTCCTGGCTGCGCGGAAGCTCATCCTTGCCGGTCAGGACTCGGTTGATCCAACGGAGGATGTCAGCGAGTGAGGTGGTCTTGCCGACCCTGGGGTCCTGGCCGATCTCCCGTTGGAGCTCGTCGAGATAGCGGAGCACCTCCGGTCGGGTCGCGGCGTCCGGCTCATCCGCCTCCGCCACGAGGTAGGCCATGTAGGTACCGCCGAATTGCTGGTTCATGAGCCGGCTGGCCTGCCGGATGGGACTCGAGGCTTTGAACCATTTGACCGGATCGTCATTCACACGGTTTTGCTCCATTCCGTAGGCTGCCAGCGCCAGCACCACGATGCCGGCGATAAGCACCCCCCAACTCCTGGCCATACCCAGACGCCCAAGCCAGTCAGCCACTCTGACCAGCAGGCCGCCAGTGGCCACCTCGCCCTTCCATTGCCGCTTGAGTGTTTCTTCATTGAGCAACATCATGAAGGCGGGAAGAAACGTCACGGTCAGGATCCAGGCAGCAAAGACTCCGATGGCCACAAACAGGCCGAAAATCCGGACCGGTGGAATGTTGACGAGCATCAGCGACCCGAACCCGGCCATCACGGTATAGGATGTGTACAGCACCGGCGAGTAGAGTTCCTTCATCGTTTCGAGGATGGCCGTTCGTTTGTCTCCATAGCGGGGATAGACATCGTAGAACTGGCTGAGAATGTGAATCCCGTCGGCCAAGCCGGTGACCATCAGAAAGATCGGGATCATGGAGCTCATGATGTGGACCGGATAGCCGAGGCCGATCAACAGCCCCATGGTCCAGAGCACGCTCAGCATCGAGACGAGCAACGGGGCCACGATGAGCCGCCAGTCCTTGAAGAGCAGCCACAGTCCGACGGCGATGACCAGCATCACCAACGGAGACAGCATGCCCATGAGGATGAACATCTGCTCGCCGAACACCATCTCTGCCATGGGCAGGCCGGCGATCTTGGTCGTGATTCCAGGCTCCGTATCGACCAGCGTCTGAATCTCCCTGGTGACCCGCGCCGCGATCTCTTTCCGCTCAATCGGGATATAGAAGGCTACCCGCCGGCCATCCTGGGAGATGAGCTTTTCCCGGAACAGCGGATTGCCAAGCAGGGTGTCTTTGAGCTGCCGAACGTCCTCTTGCGTCTGCGGTGGGTGTTCCAAGAGCTTTCTGATCTCCAGGGTGTCCCCACTCTTCCGCATCGTGTCGGTGGTCACGAGGCTCAAGACATCGGGAATGATGACCCCCTTGATGTTCAGTATCTCGCGGTTGATCCGGAAGAGCTTGGTGAGGTCTTCGACGTTGAAGAGATCCCGCTCACTCTCGAAACCCACGACGATGAGCTCATGAATCCCGAAGGTCCGCTTCGTGGCTTCGTGGGACACCCGCACGGGCGAGTCCGGCTCCAGCATGTTTTCGGGGTCCGTGTCGGTGGTGATCTTGGGTAACTGGAAGATGGCCCAGAAGGTGAGGAGAAGGATCACGCCGATCGTCAGCCGCGGGAAGTCCACGCACAGCCGGAGGGTCGCGTCCACCACGCGTGCCGACCACGTGGGAGACAGTATTGCCGGCCCGTTCATCGATGGCCCACTCTCATCATGTCCAACAAGTCAACTGGACTCGCAACTCTGCAACTACTAGTCAAAAAAGTCACCGTCTTTTCAGTCGCTTCGCGAGCCGTTCCTTTTCTTCGAGTTGTTCCCCGATCACGAATAGTTCGAAATGCATTAGATGTGCCTCTGGTTACTGCTGATTTTGGGCCACAGGGCGCGATGAAACGTAGCGTTTTGCGGCAGGGAGGCAGTGTCACGTGGGGAGTTAGGCGTCATCCTGTTGACCCTGGGCCCAGTGG
>CAZPWD010000187.1:0-5139 GCA_964590025.1 uncultured Nitrospira sp. | reverse complement strand
TCGGAACTCGGTTGCCGGAGCGTGGCCTACACCTATAATGATCCGGTCATCTTCCACGAATACGCAATTGATGTGGCGCAAGCCTGTCGTGAACGAGGCATCAAGTCCGTCGCGGTGACGGCCGGGTATGTCTGCGACGAACCCCGGGCCGAGTTCTACCGGCACATGGATGCCGCCAATGTGGATCTCAAGGCCTTCACCGAGCGGTTCTATCACCAGGTCACCGGGTCCCATCTCCAACCGGTGCTGGAGACGCTCATCTATCTCAAACACCAGACCAAGGTCTGGTTCGAGATCACGACTCTGCTCATCCCAGGAGAAAACGATTCCGAGCAGGAAATCGAGGCTCTGACGCAGTGGGTGGTCGAGCATCTCGGGCCTGACGTTCCGATCCACTTCACAGCCTTTCATCCGGATTGGAAGATGCGCGAGATTCCGCACACCGCGCCTGCCACCCTGACCATGGCCCGCCGTATCGCGATGAAGAATGGCGTCCGCTATGCCTATACCGGCAACGTCTCTGACCGGGAGGGCGGGAGCACCTACTGTCATGATTGCGGGCAGAAGCTCATCGGACGAGACTGGTATGAACTGAGCGAGTGGAACTTGACGACGGATGGGAAGTGTCGTTTCTGCGGCACGCCTTGTGCCGGAGTCTTCGAAGCCGCGCCAGGCCGCTGGGGCGCACGGCGGTGGCCGGTGCTGCTCAAGCAGTTCGCCTAAGGCTGACGTTATCGTAGAATCCCGCTCACGATCATCTCGACCGCTTGCTCAGGGCTAAGCCCTCTCGCCATCAGGGTCTCCAATTCTTTCTTATCCACGCTCCCGATCGCCGCTTCGTGTGTGACCTTCGCCTCCGGATGAAAGACCCTCACGATGGGAATCGCGCTGGCCTTTGCCTGGCCCTGCACGATCTCCATGCAATCGACATGGCCGCGAGCGCCTTTGGCATAGGCTTCGGTGATGCCGATGATTTCGGCTTGCGCCTGATCCTCCAGCACGACACGGGTCTTGATGAGGCCGCGTGACCGCTCCCCTCGGAGCATCACCGCTTCTTTGAGCGTGATGTGGTCGGTCTTGTGCGCGAAAATCTTCGCGCTGAGTTCGGCGATGCCCGCTTCCTCCACTTCGACGAGATAGTCGATGTCGAGGTTCCCCACGGAGCCGGAGAGTAACGAGAAGTCTGAAAAATAGCGGGCGCCTTTGCCGATCTTGATCGTCGCGTGGGGCAGGACTTGCATGCCGCCATGGGGGCCATGGTAGTGGCCTTCTGTGTAGGTCAGCGACGCGCCTGGTCCGATTTCCATAACGGCCTGCATGCGATGTTCCGCCGCCTTCGCGAAGGGAAAGAGACAGTGGGACAGCACCCGTGCCTGTGCCCCTTCGAGTATTTGTACATCAATCTTGATCTGCTGCACCCCGGTGGGGTGGGCCAGCAAGTGACCCTTTAACGGGTCAGACCCTTTACTGCTTCCTTTTTTGCCTATGGTGTACCTCGCTTGTTCGTTGGTAGTATTCCCAGTTCATGCGCTCCTTGTTGTCTTATATAGGTATCCTTCAACAACGACCCTACGTTGCGCTACCTTCCTTATTCTTTTTCTCGCTTCATCGTCCGCTGGTGCTCCCCCATCATGTGTTCATGCTGCTTCATCATCTCCTGCATCCGTTCCATCCGTTTCTCCATCTTGTCTTGCATCGTAGGATCTTGCGTCATCCCTTTCATCATCCCCATCATCCCATGCATCATGCCCATCATCTCGTGCATCATCTGCATGTCCTGGCATTCCATTTCCTTCCCTTGCATCATCGGCATCTGCCCTTCTTCCATCATGCCAGAGCCCATCATCCCCTTGTCCTTCATGTCTGCCCAGGACAGCATAGGTGCAAGCAAGAACATGACGAGGGTCATTGTCACCGCATTCATTCGTGTTTTCATGGCAGTCTTCCTCCCGTTTGGTTGTTGGTGTCTACGCTAAATGGTCCCCATTTTGAATTCTTCCTTGGAAATCCACTTTCTTCACCTGTGGCTGCCAGCGCCAGATGACATAGATCGCGGGAATGAGGATCAGCGTCAACGGCATCGCTGAGGCCACACCGCGTCTCGCTTGGTACCGACGTCACTCAGGTCAGGGCCGACCTTGCCGCCCTTCCCTTTGATCATGTGACAGACCGCGCATTTCTTGTCCGCATAGATCTTCTCACCTTTGGCGATCAGGGCCTGATCAGATTCCGCCTGCGCAAGACCGGTCGCTAGGAGCAAACCAACAACAATGAGGACGGATGCCTACATCGGTGAAAAGATCTCCCGGGCGAGGCCGCAGCACGCTTTGAAGCACGTGGGCTCTCGCTATCGCAGTATTCGCACGAAGGATGCCAGCAGGCTGGCGGCTCGGCGCAACTGCTTCGAACTGATTGACGACGCTGGGGAGGCTTGAGAAAGGTCTGTCTCTCTTTGCCAGGGGGAACGTGAAAAGGCCATGCCCTTTCACAGGCTACTTGTGGTGAAAGGGGGCAGGCGCGAAAACAAGCCTGAAGCTTAATGCCACAGAAGGCACGAGAACCATGCCCGTAAGTATCGCCACAGCGTCGCTCACTTGGTTTGATTGAGAAGCCGGTCTGCCTGATCGCAGAGCTCCCGGATGGCCTTGGCTGAACGCTGCAACGCAGCCTTCTCCTCCGGGGTCAGACCGTAGACGATGATCTCTTCCGCGCCGCCACGGCGATAACCAGTGAGCAGGGTGGCTTCAGAACCAGTGGAATAGCCACCAGCGCTCAAACAGGATTTTTGCCCAGTGCCAGTGATAGCCGGGCCTTCTCATCGTGACCCGAGGCTCCGGGGTCGCGTAGAAGTTCCCGCCGGCAAACCCGGCCCGGCCGGCACCCAGTTCCAGAAAGCAGGACCCTTGACCGTCAAACGTGTGCGCAGGTTTCTTACCTTCGATCTCCGCTGCAATATTCTCGGCCACCGTCTCCGCTTCATAATGGGCAAAGACTCCAGCCTTGGGAAGCGGCTTTCCGACCGGGAGCATGATCGTAGTTACATCACCGATGGCATAGACGCGCTCGTAGCGGGTCTGTAGCGTCCTGGCGTCCACCGGGATCCACCCGGCATCTCCCAGAAGGCTTGAGTCACGCACAGCTGCCGGAGCCCGGTGGGGCGGGACACCGAGCAGGAGATCAAATTCAGCTCGTTCTCCACCGGCAAACACCAATGCCCGCGCCTCACTGTCCACCCGTTCGAGCTTCAAGTTGGGATGAAACGCAATGCCGCGCTCTTCAAGCATCTGTCGAACCGCATTGCCCAGCACCGGCCCAGCCACCGGCATCGGAAGCGGCTCCGGCGTATAGATGTGCAGGTCCGCGTTCTCGCGGATGCCGCGACGGACAAAGAAATCCGCGATCAGCATGGCCGCCTCGTAGGGAGCGGCCGGACATTTGTACGGCGTGGCTGCCACCACTAGGCACAGCCGTCCGCCTTGAAACGAGGCAAGCGCGGCCCGGGTGAGCTCGGCGCCTTTCAGGCAGTAAAAGTTAATCGCGCTGGGCTTCCAGCCCGGCACCGCATCATGAGCCAGCTCGGCTCCCATCGCGATGATGAGATAATCGCCGGTCAGCTCGCCGGCAGACGTGCTCACGCGACGTGCCGCAGGATCAATTGTGGTGATTTCGGCCTCAATGACCTCAATCCCCTTCAGCGAGAGCCTACTCAGATCGCGACTGAACTGAGCGGGCTTCCGGGCCCCGACGATCATCCAAAGCAGGGAGGGGCTAAAGGTAAAGGTCCGCTCCCGGTCCACCAAGACAATGCGATGTTCTCTGCCCAGTAGCCGGCGCAAGCGGTTTGCCGCCACCTGGCCCCCAATCCCTCCGCCGAGAATCAGAATGGTTTTGCCCGGCATGAATCCTCCACGCATGCAGCGAATGGCTAACAGCCAATAGCTCTAAGCTGTTGGCTCCTTGCTATTCGCCATTTACTGCACGCTGTTTTTCAGAAAGTGAGCACTTTTTCCGACTCAACCACCCACTTGGCCAACTGGCTCATCGTGCTGACTTCGACGCCTTCTACCAGCGCAAGCTTTTCCAGCCCGCGCGCCTCCACGCAGGTTCCGCAGGCCTTGACCTGCCCGCCTTTGCTGAAGATGGCTTTGAGCATCCGTTCGACGTTGTAGTAGCCCTGGGGTGTGGTCTGATTCGGCAACGCCGCAGTGACGGCATCCGCCATCAGAAAGACGCGGATCTCAACGGCGGCATGCTCCTGCGGCAATTTCATGGCCAGCCGGAGCGCGTTGTAGACCTTCTCTGAACCATACGGCGCATCATTGAGGATGAACAGGATTTTCATGGCTTATCTCTCCAATTTTTGCCACGCGGGAAGACGCGCGGCGGACGATGTTTGAGTACATTGAACTGTTTTATAACTGGCATCGCCATCACAGTGCCCTATAAGTATTGCAGTCCGATGGAGTTTAAACACGCACAAGGCCAAGTAAGCGATCCCTGGCCATAGGAGCACTCCTCTATAAAAGATCCCGTTTCTTTTCCTCAAACTCCTCTTTTGAGATCTCTCCACTGGCATACCGTTTCTTCAGGATCTCCAGGGCTGACCCCTCAGTTCCACCTCCCCCACCGCCCATAGCCTTCTGCACAACCCAGACCACCAAAAACACGATCCCTACGATTACCAGAATCCAGAACACTATGCCGAAAAGCATCGAGATTCCCATCCAACCGCCCGTTATGTCATTGTCCATCATGGACCATCCTCCTAAAACCAGCGGCGCAGCAACCAGCGCTCAAAGCCTTTCAGGTGTTTCGGGTACAGAGCACGACAAATGCGCCATCGCTATAGCCCTCACGAACCTCCAAGCCTCTCGCTGAGAACTCGGTTGGGCCACCAAAGAGAGTCTCGCAAAATCGCAGCGAACCAAAGCCAGCTTCTTCCACCCAGTCACCCACTTCCGCTACCGAATAGAACCGCGCATCTCGGTAAAACATACTCGCCTCCTTGCGCCGCTCGTACATCCGGCCGAGCTCACTGTTCCGGTTGATGAAACCGATGATGAGTTGTCCGTCTGTCTTCAACACCCGCCTAAGCTCCCGAAACAAGGTCGGCACATCGTCCACGAAACAGATGACGGT
>CAZPWD010000186.1:0-5213 GCA_964590025.1 uncultured Nitrospira sp. | reverse complement strand
GCCGGCGTTTGGCTTTGGCAGTCGGCAGGGCCGTGAGGGGATTGTCGGGCCAGGAGTGTTTGGGATAGCGGCCACGGAGTTCTTTTTTTACCTCAAGATATGCCGATTTCCAGAAGCTGGAGAGATCCTTCGTGATCTGGACGGGCCTGCGTGCCGGTGACAGGAGATGCAACATCACAGGAATTTTCCCGTCGACGAGACGCGGTGTGTCCTTGCAGCCGAACATTTCTTGCAGCCGCACAGCCAGGACGGGCAGATCGGGTGTCTCATACTCCACGCGGACGGTCGAGCCGCTCGGGACCGTCAGATGGGTGGGGGCCCATCGTTCGAGTTGTCGTTGTTGTTCCCATGAGAGGATTGCGTGCAACGGCTGGGTGAGATCGAGCCGCGTGACTCGGTCGAGCGTCGTCAGTCCGGATAGATAGGGAGCAAACCAGTCGTCAAGCGTCCGCAATAGGGCCTCGTCCGAGAGATCGGGCCATCGTGACTCTTGTCCTTCGATCCTCCGTAGAAATGCCACTCGCGCCCGCCACTGACGTAGCTCCGGGTTCCAGGCCAGCCTGTCGAGTCCAGCACGACGAATGCCCTGTATCAAGGCTGTCGAAATCATCGAAGGATCCGGCTTCGATAGTCCCTGCTCAAACAGAATGAGTGAACCCAGTCGGCGCTGTCTCGTCGCACGAACCACCTGTACTGAATCATCCCACGATACCTCATCCACCACTTGAATCTGGTCTGCATAGAGGGTCTCAAGCTCGCGGAGCTTTACCGGCGCTGCCAGATCGATCCTGGCCCATTGCGCGCCGCCGTCCAGGTCGGCAATGACGAGATAGTCTTCTGAGCCGAGCGGATCAGGGTTCGCAAAGAGGGCGCCCCGGCCATTGGCCATGAGATAGCGCGCATCATTTCCATGTTGGCGTTGGGCGATGCGGTCCGGATAGGCGAGTGCGAGCAACAGACCGATCTCATCGAGGCGGTCCTGCCGATCCACACGAGCAGATCGCGGAAGTTGTCGTTGCCACAAGTCGGCGGTGCGTGTCACTCGCTGACAGGCGGCACGGTCGACGGTCGCACCGGCCGCGTGATCGTACTGTCCATGCAAGACATCCAAGCGGAGTCGCAGATCGGCGTTGCGCCAGCCGGAAGGGCCTCGCAGAATATCACGCTCGCTGAGCAGGGCGGCCAGCTCACAGGCCAAGCTGGTGAGTTTTAATGGCACAGATTTGAGCAGCATGTGCGCGAGACGTGGATGCAGTGGCAGTTCGGCCATCTGTCGTCCATGAGTGGTGATCTGTCCCTCTGGATTGAGTGCCTCGAGGCCGGTGAGCAACTCTCGCGCCTGGGCCACAGCCCCGGGCGGTGGGGGAGTGAGCCAGGACAATTCGGCTGGATTGGCCGTGCCCCAGAGGGCCAATTCGAGGAGCAGCGGCGCCAGGTCAGCGTCGAGCATTTCCGGCGGGCGACGAGGGGTCAACGACTGGTGCTCCGCAGAGGTCCAGAGGCGAGCACAGACGCCCGATTCCAGACGACCGGCCCGACCACGGCGTTGCTCGGAGGAATCCTGGGTGACGCGGATGGTCTCCAGTCTCGTGAGTCCCGATCGCGGATCGAAGCGAGGCACGCGCAGCAAGCCGGCATCGATCACGACGCGTACCCCGTCGATCGTCAAACTGGTCTCAGCAATCGAGGTGGCCAGCACGATCTTTCTCGTGCCTGGTTGAGCGGGAGCGATCGCGCGGTCCTGGGCCTCTTGGGGCAGGTCGCCATGGAGCGGCGCGACGAGGATGTTCGAACCCAAATTCAGATCAAGAAGCTTTCGTTCGACGCGGCGAATCTCTGCCATGCCTGGCAGAAAGACCAAGAGACTGCCTAGGTCCTGCACGAGCGAGCGTCGGATCGATTGTACGACTGCCACATCGAGATGGCCGGAGAGCGGCTGGTCCAGATACCGTGTCTCCACAGGGAAGAGCCGGCCGTCGCAGACGATCACCGGCGCCTGGCCCAAGAGATCCGCGACTGGTCCACAGTCCAACGTGGCCGACATCACGAGCAGGCGGAGATCCGGGCGAAAGAGCCGTTGCGATTCGAGACAGAGGGCCAGGCCTGTATCGCCCTGCAGGCTCCGTTCGTGGAATTCATCGAAGAGGACGATCGCGTAAGCGCTGAGCGCAGGATCGTGCTGGAGCAGGCGACTGAGGATGCCTTCCGTGACCACTTCGATTCTGGTCTTGGGCCCCACCTTCGTGTCGAGCCTCATGCGATAGCCGACCGTTCCACCGACCGATTCACCCAGCGTGTAGGCCATGCGATGGGCTGCGGCACGGGCGGCAAGCCGCCGCGGTTCCAACATGAGCAGCGTCTTTCCATCGAGCCACGGGGCATCGAGCAAGGCCAGCGGCACCCGCGTCGTTTTTCCGGCGCCAGGCGCGGCCGTCAGCAACGCGTTGCATCCCTCCGTCAGCGCGCGACGAAGGGTCGGTAGCACATCTTCTATTGGGAGTCTGGACATGATAGGTTCGGTGTCCACGAGAACAAGCAAGCTGAGGAAAAACCATTGCGGCACAGTAGCACTTCGATGGCCTGCACGTCTGCCTGCGACGAGCTCAGTCGAGCGGGATAACAGGATAACACCGCGCGACAGGCAGTCGATACCTTCTATGAAACACGAGACCACACATCCACCAACGGAAACGCCGGCGAAGGGATTTTCTCCCGGCTTCGCGGCGCTGGGCCTGGAAGCCGCCCTGCTCACCACGCTCGACACGCTGGGATATGAAGAGCCCACGCCGATCCAACGGGAGGCAATTCCCCCGTTGTTGGCAGGCCGCGATCTCTTGGGCCAAGCGGCAACCGGGACCGGCAAGACGGCAGCTTTCACGCTGCCGCTGCTCCAGCGTATTGCACATTCGGCGCGGCGCTGCCCCTCCGTGCTCATCCTGGTACCGACCAGAGAGTTGGCCATGCAGGTTGCCGAAGCAGTCACACGCTATGGCAAAGAATTAAAGATCTCCGTGCTCCCGGTCTATGGAGGACAGGCAATCGGTCAACAGCTCTATGCGCTCAAGCGCGGTGTCGATGTCATCGTGGCGACGCCTGGGCGGGCGCTGGATCACATCCGCCGAAAAACGCTGCAACTCAAGACGATTCAGACGGTCATACTGGACGAGGCCGATGAGATGCTCGACATGGGATTTGCCGAGGATCTGGACGCCATTCTGGAACAGACACCCAAAGAGCGGCAGACGGCGCTGTTCTCCGCGACCATGCCGCCCCGGATCGCATCCATTGCCAAGCGCCATCTCAAGGAGCCGGTCGAGATCAGGATTGCCAAGGAGCCGCTCAAGGCTGGGGCTGCTCCGCGCGTGCACCAAACGGCCTACATCGTCGCCAGACAACATAAAGAGATGGCACTGGTTCGTATTCTGGATATGGAGGCTCCGAAGTCGGCCCTCGTGTTCTGCCGCACGCGTATCGAAGTCGATGAACTCACCGCCATGCTGACAGGCCGTGGGCACAAGGCCGAAGCGATCCATGGCGGCATGAATCAGCCCCAGCGTGATCGTGTGATGAGTTCGTTCCGGTCCGGGCAGACCGAACTCCTCGTCGCCACCGATGTGGCGGCGCGGGGGTTGGATATTCCGTCTGTGTCGCATGTGGTGAACTACGATCTGCCCACGTCTCCGGAAGGCTATGTCCATCGGATCGGACGGACCGCGCGGGCAGGGAGGGAAGGCGCGGCGATCACCGTTATCGACCCACGCGAGCAGCGGTTACTCTGGAACATCGAGCAGCTCACGAAAGCCAAAATTGTCGTGACTCCAGTGCCGACCGTCGCCGACCTTCGCACGAAACGGCTTGTACGAACCAAGAGCGCGATTGAAGAAGTGCTCGCGGCCGGCGACCTGGACCTATTCCGGGCCGTTGTCGCGTCGCTCGCCGAACAGGGAGACCCACTGGAGGTGGCGGCGGCAGCCATCAAACTCGTCTTTCGCATGCAGGGTGGGGAGCGGAAGGAATACGATATTCCGACAATGTCGAGCAGGCCGCCGGAGCGACCATCGATGGCGCGGGGCCCCATGGGAGATCCACGAGGGCGGGCCGGTGGCATGATGCCGAGAGAGGGACAGGGCCGACCGTTTAACGCTCCTGGTCGTGGCGGACGAACGGCGGGCATGGCCAAGGTGTATATCGGCGCAGGCCGGGAGGCAGGGATCCGGCCAGGCGACCTCGTCGGGGCGATTGCCAACGAGGCCGGACTCAATTCGAATGTGATCGGCGCCGTCGAGGTGATGGATCGATTCTCGCTGGTGGAAGTACCGGAAGTGTTGGCCCGGGAGATCATCGAGACTCTCAGCCGGACCAGGATCAAAGGACAGAAGGTGGCAGTGAGGTTGTTTCTGGAACAGCCAAGGGGGGGAAGGGCGTAGCCAGCTGGTTTCTCTTGTTTATCTAGTCTATTTGGTTTGTTTGGTTGAACGAGACAAACCAGATGAATGAACATACAGACCAGATGAACCCATCCCGCCCGTCTCGCCTGCAGGCTGGGTGGTCATTTGGCTGGTTGAAGAACGATCCGCTCACTACAGAGTTATTGGCCAGTTAGCTTTCTGTTTTTCCGATTTCCTCCCGCAACTGAAACTTGAGGGAGGTATATTCTTTCATGCAGTAGGCGAGCAGCCGTTCGGAGCCGAAGAGCATCACCATCCGGCCAACCCGGTCCACCAGTCGGCGCGTGTCCTGCGGCCAGTAGATGCGGGCGATCACGTCGGGATCGCCGCTCACCCAACGGGCCAGGACAAAGGGCATCCGCTCGACGAGGGTCTTGACCCCATACTCGGTCTCGAGGCGCGAGGCGACGACATCGAATTGGAGCTCTCCCACGGCAGCCAAGACCGGCTCCCGGCGCACATGATCGGGTGAATAGAACACCTGCATGACCCCTTCTTCTTCGAGCTGCTGGAGTCCCTTCTGAAACTGCTTCTGTTTCGTGAGGTCCTGGCTTCGAAGCACGCCGAAGCACTCCGGGGGAAATTGCGGAATCGCATCGAAGGCGAGGGGACTGCCGGAGCAGAGCGTGTCTCCGATAGCAAAGAGGCCGGGGTTCACGAGCCCGACGACATCGCCCGGGTAGGCCTCCTCAATGGTTTCCCGGTCACGGCCAAAGAGCCGGTGCGGTCGCGTCATCCGGATCTTGCGGTCCAGCCGCGCATGAT
>CAZPWD010000185.1:801-5302 GCA_964590025.1 uncultured Nitrospira sp. | reverse complement strand
TCAATGATGGATCAGCCACAGCAGGGGAACTCGTCAAGGTCGAGATCACCGATGCAGCACTGTACGATCTTGTGGGCCACATCGTCTCCTAGCGCCATTTCCCACCGATATCGTTGCTCGCCTGCTACACTTAGGCTAATCACTCTCATCGGGAAGACAGGCCCACGATGACACACCGAAAAGAATCTGTCGTCCTCCTGATCCATTGTAAGGATCGCAGGGGTATTGTGGCCCGTGTTTCGGGCTTCATTCACGACTTCGGCGGGAACATTCTCGATTCGGATCATCATACAGATGAAGAGACGAACGAGTTTCTTATGCGCATGGAGTTTGCCGCCGAGGGTTTGCAGATTCCGCCCGATGAGATCGCAACCGCCTTCGCTCCAGTCGCGAAGACCTTCGAGATGCGCTATGAAGTTCGCCCTTCAAGCTGCCGAACGAGGGTCGCGATGTTGGTCTCGAAACAGGATCACTGCCTGGCGGATCTGCTCCAACGGCACAAACGCGACGAGTTGCACATCGATATCCCCGTGATTATTTCCAATCACGATACCTGCGCCGGCTGGGCCGAACTGTTCAAGATCCCCTTCTCCGTTTGTCCCGTGACCAAGGAGACCAAGCCGCAGCAGGAACAGCAAGTTCTCTCCTTGCTGAAGGAACATCGTGTCGAACTCGTGGTCATGGCTCGGTACATGCAAATCCTCAGCGCCAGCTTTCTTTCACAGGTCGGCTGTCCGGTCATCAATATCCATCACTCCTTCCTGCCGGCTTTCATCGGTGCCAATCCCTATCGGCAGGCCTATGACAGGGGTGTAAAAATCATCGGGGCCACGGCGCACTATGCCACGGACGATTTGGATGAAGGTCCCATCATCGAGCAGGACGTCATGCGTGTGGGCCACCGGGATACCGTCGATGATCTGGTGAGGAAGGGACGGGATCTGGAGGAGATTGTGCTGGCCCGCGCCGTGCGCCGCCATGTTGAACGACGGGTGTTGGTGTATGGCAGAAAAACCGTGGTGTTTGATTAGCAGGACGCTGAAAAAGGGGGATGGGGTAGCTGGGACGATCTCCATGCTCCCAGAGCGCGCACGATAAGACTGTGCTCGCTCGATGGGCGCAGTCAGAGATCATCCCAGCCACCCCTTATGAGGATATGTTCACTCGCTGCGGCCTTGCTGACGAACTTTTTGAGCGTCCTGCGGGGTGTACTCCTGTTGCACCACACATGCAGGCCATTGAAGCTCTAGCAGGCCAAAATAGTTTCCCTGCAGCCTGTTAGGAGGGGATGAGAGGTTGTTTAGCCGATGTGGGGGCCAAAGGCAGCATCGCCGTAAAGGTCGAACCTTCGCCAATCTTGCTCTGGACCTCGATACGCCCGCGATGGGATTCGACAATCCAGGCGCAGATGGACAGCCCAAGGCCCGTGCCCTTCTTGGTATGGGCCCGCGCGTTATCGGTGCGGTAGAACCGGTCGAAGATCCGAGACTGATCCTCTTGCGCGATCCCAATGCCGTGATCGGTCACGGACACCCGTGCGTGAGTCTGATCGATCGTCAGCGCGATGTCGACTGTGCCGCCGGGGCGGGAGTATTTGACTGCGTTATCGAGAAGATTCAGGAACAGTTCGCGCAAGCGTAGTTCATCTCCCAATACCACTGCCGGTACGGTGGTTCGTAGCACGACCTGGATGTCCCGTTCCTGCCCCAACAGCGAGGCTTGCCGGTGGAGGTCCTCGAGAAGCGTGTCCAGTGGGACCGGCAGACGTTCCATCTTCACCTCGCCCATGTCGGCCCGGGAGAGGAAGAGCAGCTCATCCACAATGCGCGTCATCCGGTCGATTTCTTCAAGATTGCTCTCCAGGACGACTTTGTAGTCGTCGGTTTCGCGAGGGCGTCGAAGCGCGAGTTCGGTTTCCCCTTTCATGACCGTCAACGGCGTACGCAGTTCGTGCGAGGCATCGCTGCTGAACTGGCGGATCTGTCGAAAGGAGGTTTCAAGCCGGTCGATCATGTCGTTAAACGTATTGGTCAGACGGCCGATTTCGTCGGCCGAGGCCGGGACAGTCAGTCGTTGGGTGAGATCGCCTCCTGCAATGCGTTGGGCAGCCAGCGTGATCGCGTCGACCGGGCGAAGGGCTCGGCCGGCCATGAACCAGCCGCCGGCGAGCGACACGGCCAGCGCGATGGGCATACTTACCAGAAGCACTAACAGGAGACGGTTCAGGGTCTCTTCGACGGAGTCCATCGAGGTGCCGACCTGGATGATATAGAGCAGGCTGCCCCGATAGATGATGGGAACCGAAATGAGGCGTAACGGCGGTTCCTTGGGGTATCTTGCAAATTCGAGGAGCGAGCGGCCTGTGTAAGCGATTTCCAAGGCCTGGCGACTCAGGGGCATCTCATGTTGTTTCATGTTCGGCGAACGAATGGTGATGGTGCCGGAGGGGCTGAAGATCTGGAAGAACTTATCGATGCGCGCCAGTTCGGGGAACTGCGACATGAGTTCGTCTTCGTCGATGAGAGGGAGGAATCCGCGTTCTTCCAGCGACCGAACGGCCGCCGCGGCGGTTTCCTCCAGCGATTGATCGACCGCATCGCGGAGGCTTCGAGCGGTAACCACGTACAGGATGGTTGAAAAGATGATGAGGATGAGTGCGAGAGCTGTGCCGTACCAGAGAGTGAGCCGGACGCGAAGCGGCATCAGTCGACCTTCAGCATATAACCGCTTCCGCGAATCGTATGAATCAGCTTCTTTGAGTGTCCCCGGTCGATCTTGTTGCGGAGATAATTCACGTAGACATCGATGACATTGGTGAACGTATCGAAGTCTTGGTTCCACACATGTTCTGAAATCATTGGACGGGTCAACACGCGTCCCGTATGGCGCATCAGATATTCGAGCAGGGCATATTCCTTCAAGGTGAGGTCGATCCGCTGGCCGCCTCTGGTCACTTCGCGCGTGGCTGGGTTCAATCCAAGATCGTCGATCTGGAGCACGCCGGGACTTTCGGTGGAGCCGCGGCGAAGCAGGGCGCGAATCCTGGCGAGCAGTTCGTCGATGGCGAAGGGCTTAGTGAGGTAATCGTCCGCTCCTGCGTCAAGGCCCTTGACGCGCTGGTCTACTTGCGATTGGGCGGTCAGAATCAGGATGGGGGTTTGAATCCGTGCCTGGCGGACACCCCTGAGAATTTCCAATCCGGGCAATGACGGCAGCATCAAGTCGACGATCAGTAAATCGTAGTTGGTGTTGAGGGCCATCTCAAGGCCCTTCGCACCGTCTTCACACAGATCGACGGCGTAGCTCTCCTCTTCAAGCGCGCGCTTGATGAAACAACCGACTTTGGTTTCGTCTTCAATGACTAGAATACGCATAGATGTCGATGGAGGATTATACCAAACCTGTGCCTACAATTGGTTTGTCTGGTCCATCTGGTTGATTTGGTTCATCTGGTTAGTTTCGTTCAACCAACAAACCAGACAAACCAAATAGACCAAACAAACCAGATAGACCAGATAGACCAGACAACGGTCTTTTTATGCCGGCGGAAAGCGCGTGATGGTCACAGGCTCATAGGTCAAGGCCGTTCCCTCGGGAGTCCGTCGGATGAGGCTGTGTGTCAACCAATGCTGATTATCGCGCTTCGGGAAGTCCGACCGGTAATGGGCCCCGCGGCTTTCCGTCCTGGCGAGGGCGCTGGCGACGATGGTCTCCGCGACATCGAGCAGGGACTGGAGCTCGAATGCTTGCACGAGATCCGTATTAAACACCCGCCCTTTGTCCTGCACCGTGACGGAGGCGGCGCGATGGGTCAGTGCAGTGAGTGCCGAGATCGCAGCAGACATGGATTCGCGAGTCCGAACGAGGCCGAGATTGAGGCTCATCAACTGGCCGAGTTCTTCCCGAATCTGCCAGGCTCGGACCGATCCCTCCTCTGCCAGCAGACGCTGGACGCGACGCTGCTCGGTTGTGAGCTGGTCTGTTGTGAGTGCCTGTGGCGCGACGGTTCGAGCGTACTCTCCGGCTCGAATTCCGGCGCGCCGACCAAACACAATCGTCTCAAGGAGTGAATTGCCTCCGAGCCGATTGGCGCCGTGCACACTGACGCAGGCACATTCACCGGCCGCGTAGAGGCCGGTGATGCCTGTTTCAGTCCATTGATTGGTCCGGACGCCACCCATCTGATAGTGCGCGCCGGGGCGGACAGGAATGGGAGTCTCGATGGGATCGAGGCCGGCAAACTCAATAGCGAGTTCTCTGATCTGAGGGAGTCGTTCGAGAATGCGCTGGCGTCCAAGGTGCCGCAAGTCCAGCAACACGCACCCATCGACCCCGCGGCCTTCGAGGATTTCTTGCCCGATGGCCAATGAGACAGTGGAGCGGGTGGCCAGTTCCATCTGCTGCGGAGCATAGGTCTTCATAAACCGTTCACCTAGCGTATTCAGGAGGTAGGCTCCTTCTCCGCGAGCCCCTTCGGTGATGAGGATACCCGTGCCCTTGA
>CAZPWD010000185.1:0-791 GCA_964590025.1 uncultured Nitrospira sp. | reverse complement strand
GTGGGATGGAACTGGACAAATTCCATGTCTGCCAGCGGAGCACCGGCACGATAGGCGAGCGCCATGCCGTCACCAGTGTTGATCACGGCGTTCGTGCTCGTCAGGAAAACGCGCCCGCTGCCTCCTGTGGCCAAGATGACGGCTTTGGCCCCGATCGCGCGCAACCCTCCATGGATCAGGTCCCACGCTACGACTCCCCGGCAGGCGCCGTCTTCCACGATCAACGTTGTGACATACCACTCTTCATACACGGCGATGCGCCGTTTGAGCAGCTGTTCGTACATGGCGTGGAGGATGGCATGGCCGGTACGATCAGCGGCGTAGCAGGTGCGTGGGAAACCCGCTCCGCCGAACGGACGTTGGGCGATACGTCCCTGTTCGTCGCGACTGAAGATGACTCCCAGGCGTTCCAGTTCGAGAATGTCGTCAGGAGCTTCGCGACACATGGCCTCGATGGCATCCTGATCGCCGAGATAGAGCCCGCCCTTCGTGGTGTCGAAGGCATGGGCTTCCCAGGAGTCGTGCTCTCCCAGTGCCGCATTGATGCCCCCTTGCGCAGCCACAGAGTGGCTGCGAACCGGATGGACCTTGGATATCACGGCGACATCGAGATCCGGCGGTGCGGCAACCGCCGCCCTCATCCCTGCCAGACCGGCTCCGATGATAAGAATATCGTGTAGTTTCATAGCCTCCTAGCCCGCATTATTCATGACGGTTCGTCGCGAAATCGCTGAGTCGCGTCGCGAGACCAGCGCGCGGAGCCGTGAGGACCCGATGCGTACTCGTGCAGT
>CAZPWD010000184.1:0-5320 GCA_964590025.1 uncultured Nitrospira sp. | reverse complement strand
GGGGAGTCCGCGACCGCGCGTTGCGCGAGCACGGGGATCGTCCCAGCCACCCCGCCCCCTTTTTCAGCATCCTGCTAAGGATAGAGGATTGTCGAATGGATAGGATGGCCGACCAGTTTATCTCGACCCTTAAGGCCCTGGAGTTCCACGAGAAAGTCGAGTCCGGCGATCTCGCCTCCCAACTGCCGAACGAGAGACACCGTCGCGGCCGCCGTGCCCCCTGTGGCCAGCAAGTCATCCACGATCAGCACCCGTTCTCCCACACCAATCGCATCGCGGTGGATGGCAAGGGAGTTCGAACCGTATTCGAGGCTGTATTTGACTTCAAAACTGTCGGCGGGCAACTTGCCGGGCTTCCGGACTGGAACGAACCCGGCGTTCAACCGATTCGCCAGTAGCCCACCGAAAATGAACCCGCGCGATTCAATGCCGATGACTTTGGCGATTCGCTGTCCCTGATAGTAGGTGGTCAATTCATCGGCGATCGACGACAGGGCGCGGGCGTCTTTGAGCAGCGTGGTGATATCGTAGAAGAGAATACCGGGCTTGGGGAAATCGGGGACCTCGCGAATGAGGGCGCGATAATTGACGGGGGGCATCGATCAGAGCAAGTCGGCTTGTGTCATGGTTCTGCGTTCAATGGTATGGCGCAAACGCGCCAAGGCGGCCATTTCAATCTGCCGGACCCGCTCACGGGTCAACCCCATCTCCCGGCCGATTTCTTCCAGCGTCTTGGCCTCACTCCCATCGAGCCCGAACCGTGACATAATAACAGTTTGCTCCTTCTCAGGCAACTCCTGCACCCACTCCATCATCGCCGCCCGACGCATCACCCCCTCGGCCGTATCAGCAGGTGAGACACACGAAGGGTCCTCAATTACATCGCGCAAGAACGTATCCCCGCCCTCATTGATCGGACTGTCCAACGAACAGGTCGTACGGACCACTTGCTTGAGATCCAGGATTGTTTCGTCCGTCGTCTTCATCCGTGCCGCTACTTCCGACGCAGTCGGTTCTCGTCCGAGTTCCTGAACGAGCTGCTCCACCTTGGCGAGATAACGATTCAGCCGCTCCACCACATGCACCGGCAACCGCACGAGCTTTCCCTGATTGATAATCGCTCGTTCGATGTACTGCCGGATCCACCAGGACGCATACGTACTGAAACGAAACCCGCGCTTATAGTTGAACTTTTCGACGGCCTTGATAAGCCCAAGATTGCCCTCTTCGATGACATCGGAGAAGGGGAACCCTCGATGCATATACCGCTTACCGATACTGATCACCAGACGGAGATTCGATTCGATCATCTCTTGACGCGCCTGCTCGTCCCCCGCCATGACCCGCTTGCCCAGCTGCTGCTCCTGCTTAAACGTCAGCAAGGTCGAGTGACGGATCTCGCGCAGGTAGCACTTGAGGGTATCCAATCCTTCGGAGCGGCGACTCGGTTTTTCCTCGTCGACGGGCGACTCGCTCACACCCGACGACGCGGCAGTGTCCTCGTCGTCATGGTCGACGACGTGTCGGCGCGCTTCGCCCAGATCGTAATACTCCTCGCCTCCTCGCGCCATACGTTCCGTCGCTCCTGACCGGTTCTCTCAGTACCACACTTGAAAATCTGAAAATCGCCCTGTCGCCGGACTCCACTCCACTTCAACGGCTGCCACTCGCGACGCCGGCGGCCCAATCTTTACGTTTTCGATCAGGATCAAAATCTGGTCTTTGGGGCCTTCAACTTCAAGTTCGACTCGGCCATCATCGAGATTCCTGACACCTCCGCAGAGTCCTCGTTGCGATGCGACGCGAGCCGCAAACGCTCGATACCCGACTCCTTGGACCTTTCCCTTCACAAACAGCCTCGCTCGGAGAGCTGCCGGTTCAATCGGTTCGGCCATAGACTTAACCCGGACTATTCATGAATACCTGCTACGTCGTCCGATCCTCTCGCCCGGCGGGGCTTTTCTCGTTCGGCCTCCTCGACGGACTGCAAGTACGCCTGCGTCGGCCTTACTTGCGAGAAGCCCCGGCGGGCTTCGGTCTCGAACGCCTCGCGACGGCATTCATGAATAATCCGGGTTAGACAGACCGCGCATTACAACGATGCCTATCCAACGAACGGATACTCTCACACCTCCGCAGAGGCGTCACGCGTTTTGCGATTCCGCGCGAGAGCATTTCACACAACGGTTCTGGAGAGAAAAATGGAAACCCTGGAGGAGATTCGATGCACGGCAGCATGGCGCAACAGCTCCAACGTCCAACGCTCGTGCGCGGGAACTTCACGACTAATTGCTGGTGAGATTACTCCGATCCTTGGCATGAGCGCCGCGGAATGAGAGACGACACTCTTGAGGTGATTGCCCGGTGGCCTTGAACTGAGGCGGGCGGCACGAACAGGCTCTGTTTGGGGAGGAACGAAACACAGAGGGGTTTATCCCGTCGCCTCAATATACGAATAGGCTCCGGGTCGAGCAAGCTCTGTTTGGTCGGGGCGAGAGGATTTGAACCTCCGACCCCTGCGTCCCGAACGCAGTGCGCTACCGGGCTGCGCTACGCCCCGACAAAATCAACAGAACCACGAAGCGAAAGGGAATTGTCTTACATCAGGGGGTCGAAACGCAAGCCATGGGCATCGGCCACCCCTCGACAGGTAATCTTGCCGCCAGACAGGTTCACCCCTTTCGCCAGTCCAGCGTCTGCCCGCACGGCCCCCTCCACCCCCTGCGAGGCCAGACGCAGAAGATACGGAAGCGTGGCATTCGTCAATGCGACAGTCGACGTACGTGGAACAATCCCCGGCATATTGGCAACACAGTAATGGAGCACCCCGTCCACCACATAGACCGGGTCCGAATGGGTCGTGGGTTTCGTGGTCTCGAAGCAGCCGCCTTGATCAACCGCGACGTCCACCACCACGGCTCCTGGCTTCATGCGCGCCACCAGTCCACGCGAGACCAACTTGGGCGCTCGAGCCCCAGGAACGAGGACCGCCCCGATAACAAGATCTGCGGCCATCACTGACTCGTCAATCGCAGCTTGCGTGGAGGCACGCGTCACAATTCGACCACGATACAATTCGTCGAGTGCCCGGAGCCGTTCAAGGTCGAGATTGATCACCGTCACCTGCGCCCCCATCCCGACAGCAATCCGAGTCGCTGCGCTACCCACCACCCCAGCCCCAAGCACCACGACCCTCCCGGGCTCCACGCCGGGCACACCGGCCAAGAGAAGCCCGCGCCCTCCTTGGGACTTTTCAAGATAGCGCGCGCCGATCTGCACCGACATCCGCCCCGCGATTTCGCTCATCGGCTTGAGCATCGGCCGCGTGCCGTCTTTCGCCTCGATCGTTTCGTAGGCAATTGCCGTGATCGTAGTATCCAGGAGGGCCTTCGTGAGATCCGGCCAGGAGGCCAAATGCAGATAGGTAAACAGGGTCTGGCCCGGACGGAAGAACTGGCACTCGGAAAGCAGCGGTTCCTTGACCTTCACAATGAGCGTCGCCTGGTGAAACAGCTGCTCTTTTGATTCTGCCATGGTAGCACCGGCACTCCGGTAGTCCTCATCTGAGTATCCGCTGCCGACTCCAGCCGATGGTTCGATCCAGATGTCGTGGCCGGCCTGACGCAAAGCCCGCACCCCATCGGGCGTGACACTGACACGATACTCATGATCCTTGATCTCTTTCGGCACCCCGATAACCATGGCCTCTCCCTCCTCGAGAAATCCACTCATGCAACGTTGAATTCATTCTATAGCAGGATGCTGAAAAAGTCCGCCAGCTTCGTTCTCGCCGCGCTCAGAGGCTCAACGTACCGAAGCGTACGCCTCGCCCCTTCGCTTGCTGCGGCCTTGCTGGGCGGTCTTTTTGAGCATCCTGCGCAGGCGTTCTTCTCTAGTCCCAGGCGTGCAGGCCATCGATGCTCTGCTATACCGAAATGGTTTTTCCGCAGGCTGCTACGCAATGCCTGCGATAATGCACGAGCTGACTCCCGGGGACGTTCCCACCAGGTGGACAGTGCGCGCAGGCCTGGTGTAAGATTCGCCCGCTCATTGCCCGCATAATTCATGACGGTTCGTCGCGAAATCGATGAGCCGCGTCGTGAGACCTGCGCGCGGAGCCGTGAGGATCCGATGCGTACTCGTGCAGTACGTGGAGGGTCCGAGGGGCGAGCCCGCCGGCCGCAGGCTCGTCGTAGCAGCGGATCGGCGATTGCAGCAGAAGCGCTCATGAATAATGCGGGCTAGCTCACGATCGACAGAGGGAGGCTCTATGGATTCCGCAGCTGGGTCCTGCAATGCTTGCGGCGCCACCGGCACCGCGCTCATGAAGTTATCGCTCGGGAAGGATTTTTTCGGTCGCACCTACGATCGACTGTCCCCCTCGACCGATCAAAGCCCTAAATGGTACTGCGAAGGCTGTTCGATGCGGAAAAACCTCCAGCGAGACTACCGAGACATCCTGGGGGAATTCGACAAACTCACGGCCGGCCAAGGCTCCACCCTGTCTACCCCGGAAGAATTTCAACGAGCCTCGTTACGGCTGCGAGAGATCGCCGCGCTGCTCGATGACACGCAAGGCTCCTCACCTCTCCTCACAGAGTCCGACGTGAAACAACTGATGGATCGCTTTCAGACCACCACCATGCAAGCCTGACCAAACAAGGTGATTCGTGCCTCCATTCCAGCGTCACATTTTCGTCTGCATCAATCAACGGCCCAAGGACGATCCGCGCGGCTGCTGCGCCGACCGTGGATCGGAAAAACTCCACGCGCATTTCAAGAGCGAAACGAAACGTCTGAATCTCAAAGGGCTGGTACGGGCAAATAAAGCCGGTTGCCTCGACCATTGTTCGATGGGACCCAGCGTCGTCATCTACCCGGAAGGAGTCTGGTACTGGGTCGCCAACGAAGCCGACGTGACGGAAATCATGGAGCGCCACGTCATCAAGGGCGAGGTCGTGACCCGTCTCATCATGCCCGATCACCCAGTTCCCACGACACTCCCCCCGCTCAAATCGTAGCGTCGCACCAAAAGGATCGTTATGGCCGTCGAAGAAAAGTGGATAGCCAACCTGGAAAAGGTGGCCTTCATGAAGCAGTTTCCGGGGTTGCTTGGAAACTGGGATTCCTTGGCGGGCAAAACCATCAAGGCCGTCATTCCGCTCAAAGGGAAACAGGGAGCCGCCGTGCTGGTGTGCACCGATGGTACCTTTACCATCGTGCCCCCGATGGCGCCGGAGCCCTACGAGTTGGGCGAGGCGTTGAAGGTGGCACGGGCGCTCCTTGAGCCTGCGCATCAGACGGCCTACGTGGAGTATGA
>CAZPWD010000183.1:0-5329 GCA_964590025.1 uncultured Nitrospira sp. | reverse complement strand
GGTTGGGCTTGAAGACCCGCTTGGTCTTGTTATTGGCGTGACTGACGTTATGGCCAGATTGGCGACGTTTGCTACAGAGATCGCATGTAAATGCCACGGGTTAACTCCTTTATCTAGTCGAATCGATGCAAGATCGCAACGGTTGAAATGTAGCACAGGGCCATTTGAGTTGACAAGCAGGTTTGACGGGGTCGGCTAGCTAACCCGCATTATTCATGACGGTTCGTCGCGAGAGCGTCCGAAAGCGCGTTCCTCGTGCAGCGTCGTTCGTTTCCGGATTAGGACGTTTTACGCTTCACGTTTCACGAACGACGGGGCGGGCCCTTTTTAACATCCTGCTACGGAGATGAGTTAGCGGCGGTTAGTTCGGTGGGTTGGAGCAGCTGTCGGCAAGTATTTAGGCCCGGGTGCGAGGGAGACAATAGCGGGCACGCTGATATCGAAACCCGCGTCGCCCCCATCGTCGTACCGGTCTTTCCCCACGCTATAGATCTTCTGTTGCGTAGGGCTCCACAACATTGGTAATCCACTAAAGGGATCGTAATAGGACGAGCCGACTTGAGCGAGTCGATTTGGCACGGTGGTCTCTGCGCTCGGCCGCCGCAAGACGACCTGCAGCGAGGCGAGTCGCAACCTGGCATCGGTTTCCCTCAGTTGATAGTGGAAGGGATCCCAGTCCGGTTCGAAGGGGTTTGGGATGACGAGATTCTCCACGATGCCTCGGCCTGTGACACCTGCAAGCTCGTGAAGCTTTGGCAAGCGGCTCTGTCCTGCTTCTGCCACATGGATCATTGCGTCGTAGTAGGTGGCGTACATTTCCCAGGTCTCTCGCGTCTGTAGTGGGATTCCAAGGAACGAGCGTCCGTGAGGATGTGCGATCTGGCGAAAGGCCTGTTCGGGAAGACGGGCAGTGTTCGCCAACCATTGTTTGTGTGTATTGAGGGACTCAGTCTGTTCCTCCGTGGTGAGTTCACTTGTGTGATCGCCATGGGCGCCGAGTGTGAATTGATGTTGGAGCGGCCAGCGGAGCGATGATTCTGCTGCAGTGAGTGGAGGGGCAATGTTGGGGGTCATCGCCAACACGGTCTTGTTGACGGCGGGCTTCGACAACAAAGTCGAGAGCAGGCGGAGATCGTCGGTGATCAAGATTTGCGCCATGACTTTGGTGGCGATGGTCGTCGCGTCTCGAAGTACGCACCGCCACGTGCCAATATCCTTCTTCAGTCGTTGCATGCCCAGGGCTGTCTGGCGAGAAAATCCGCCAGCAATATAGAGGCGGTGTGCAACAAATATTTCCAGAAAACGGGGCGTGCCTTGGTGTCCGAATCCCATATCTTCGAACGGCATCGTGAGCCAGCGCTCGTACCGTGCCAATAAGGTGTGGTCGCGACCGGCCACAGTCTGAAGCTGAGCGTGTATATTCCGGAACTCACTCAACGGGTTCTCAGAGTTCCAGGAAGGAAGGATCTGTTCCATGGGGAGCTGAATCTGTAGTTCCGAGCGACCCAGCTTGTCGTAATTGAATTCACGAGCGCCTGGAGCTGCGGTGGTTTCCAGCCACATTTCATGACCCACCTTGGCTGGATCGAGAGAAGCATCTGCAGCAAAGCCGAGGAGATAGTAGTAGCCATTCTCATAGGGGTTGGTGAGACGGTGCTGCGGCGGCTCCAGGAGTCGGGTGAATGTAGCGCTGGGAGGTTGTCCCTTTGAGGACCAGATGAGGCTCGATATCTGGAAGAAGACCCAGAGAATGGCGATGCTAATGATCAGGTGCTTCATAGATACGTAAGTAAACGCAACATGGTAGGCCCGCAATTCATGTGAAATCCTATCCTATTCGCGAGAGTCATCTACCATAAAGGTGAGCAAAGCCTATGCCGGGAGGTGACCTGAAAAGCCTCGGTCTTTCGCTCTGTTTGCCGATGGGTATGAACGCGCACCTGTCAGAGCATGAGCAGGGGGGGGCCGACGGACATTAATGAACTTGACAACCTTCTTCCCGGTCTCCTAAAGTGCCCTCCACATTGTGACTCCTGGGTAAGGGAAGAGGGTGCAAGTCCCTCGCGGTCCCGCCGCTGTAAATGGGGACGAAACCCGTGGAAGCCACTGTCTTTGAGACGTTAAACGTTGTCCGTTAAGCGTTAAACGTGGGGAGAAATTCTTCACGAGTAACGTATAACGCTTCACGATTCACGTCTTCAGATGGGAAGGCGCGGGGAGTAGGGTGAACCATGAGCCAGAAGACCTGCCGGGAGAGTTGACCGACGTTCCCTCGTGGGCTGGGGAATTGGCGAGGATGAGTTGCGGGTGCAATCCTCAGGGTCTTTGTAAGGCCTTGGGGATTTTTTATTTGGGCTCCGGCGTATTGCGTACAAGTCGGTGGGTTGGATTCTTGCTCGGAGCAGGCGTGCTGCTTGCGATGTGGTCGGCGCCGGCCGCTCCTGACGATGAGATGTCGAATATGAAGCGACGACAACAGGGCATTTTGACCGGCATGCCGTTTATGGCAAACATTACGCCACGGACCTTCGTGGACGCGTTGGGGAGAAAACTCTTTCTTGCGAAGGCACCCAGCCGCGTGGTGTCAATGGCGCCGAACGTCACGGAGATGCTCTTTGCGCTCGGCCTTGAGGAGAAGGTCGTCGCGGTGACGCCATTCTGTGACTACCCTCCGGAAGCACAGAGCAAGACACACTTGGGAGGGACGAATCCGAGCATCGAGCAAATTCTTGCCCTCAAGCCGGACCTGGTCTTGGCCCCGCAGGACATTATCCAACCAGACCTTCTTCAAAAGCTCGATCGCGTTAAAGTTCCCATCTTCGTGTTGCAAGCTGCGCAGCTTGAGGATGTGCTCGCACAGATTCAAACGGTTGCACGGATGTTTGATCGGAGCAAGGCCGGGGACGAACTGGCAGCAACAATTCGACAGCGTATCGCGGTCGTCAAGGAGCGCACGCAATCACTGGCCCATCCGCGTGTCCTCTATGTGTTGAACACAGACCCGCTGCAAACGGTAGGGCCTGGGAGTTTTATTCATCAACTGATCGAAGCGGCGGGCGGTGCCAACATCGCAGCGGGCACGTCGCAAGCCTACCCAAGGCTTGCGCTGGAGGAAGTGCTTGCCCGCGACCCGGAACTCATTGTCTTCCCAGTCGGCACGGCGGAAGGTATTCCCGAGGAGGAACAACAGCAGTGGCGGCGGTGGTCGAGTCTGTCAGCCGTCAAACACAATCGCCTGGTCCTTGTGCCCAGTGTGCTGGTCGACCGACCGGGGCCGCGAATCGTGGAAGGACTTGAACTCCTTGCGAAGGCCATTCATCCCGAGGTGTTTGCGGGAGAGTCCCAAAAAGAGAAGCCATGATTGTCCATCCGGCTCCATCTGCATCTCAAACCAGCCTGTCCGATCCACCACTGACGACTCCACCCGTTCCGTTGCGGATCTACGAAGGGTTGGCATCGTGGCAGGCCCTGCGTGCTCGTCGGTGGTATGCGGTGATGGGGGCCATGACGCTTCTGACATGCGGTGCCATTGTATTCTGTCTCCAGTTCGGGGCGCATGCGCTGACCATGGCGGAGCTGTGGTCTGCCCTGACATTCTCGACGACTGGGAGTGAGGATGTGTCTCGCGTCATTATCTGGGACATTCGGTTCCCGCGGATTCTGATGGGTTTATTTGTGGGGGCATCGTTGGCAATTACAGGCGCCGCGCTGCAAGCC
This sequence comes from uncultured Nitrospira sp., assembly GCA_964590025.1. Lineage (GTDB taxonomy): Bacteria > Nitrospirota > Nitrospiria > Nitrospirales > Nitrospiraceae > Palsa-1315. The sequence continues at coordinate 1,612 of CAZPWD010000183.1, read as the reverse complement.
CTCGTCCGCAACCCGCTGGCCGATCCCTACGTGCTCGGAATCTCGAGCGGGGCCGCGTTGGGTGCGACGATTGGGCTCGCCCTCGGGCTTGGCGCGATAGTGGGCGGGCTCGGGTTGCCGTTGTGTGCCTTCATCGGAGGTGGCCTCTCGATCGTCCTTGTGTATGGGATCGCGGCCTCGCAAGGACAGTTACCGATGCACCAGCTGTTGCTGGCGGGAGTGATTGTGAACGCCGTCTGTTCGGCACTCATGATGTTTGCGACATCGATCTTGAATCCAGCCTCGCTCTATCGGGTTGTCTTGTGGCTGATGGGAACGCTGAGTGTCCCGAGCATTCCAGCGCTGATCGGGATTGGAGCCTGCTTGTTGATCGCCATTGTCCTGCTCCTTCGGGAAAGCCAGGCGTTGAATCTCCTTGCTGTGGGCGAGGACACGGCTCGCTCCTTAGGGGTCGACTCGGATCGAGTACAACGTACCGTATTCCTTGTTTCGGCTGTGCTGACGGGGGCCGTCGTGTCGGTCAGCGGCATGATCGGATTCGTCGGCATGGTGGTTCCACATCTCGTACGGATACTGTGCGGGGCGGATCACAGGCTGCTGTTACCGGTTTCCGCGTTGGGCGGAGGTATCCTGCTGATGGTGGCTGATACCGTCGCGCGTACGGTCGTGGCACCGGCAGAAATTCCGGTCGGCGTGATTACCGCGTTGATCGGTGGACCGTTCTTCATCTATCTCCTGATGACTCGGAAGTATAGGTTCTTCGCATGAGCCAACAGGCATCGGTCAATGCTGTTGTTTCTCCTCTCCCGGCCTTCGAAGTACGTCAGCTGTCGTTCCGGTATGACTCTGTGCACAGCCGTCCTTCTGGCGACCGCTCAGCCTGGGTCATCAATGAAATGGAGTTCATCGTCCGCCAGGGGGAGATCGTCGGTGTGATTGGGCCCAACGGGTCAGGAAAAAGTTCGTTGCTGAAGCTGTTGACGAAACTGGTTCGACCTCAAGAAGGGACGATACGCCTGTTTGGGGCGGAGCTTGGAGCATTGTCGCGTGAATCAATCTCCAGACAGGTGGCGTATATGCCACAGGATCTCTCGTACGACTTCCCGTTTTCCGTATTGGACATGGTGTTGATGGGGCGGTTTCCCTATCGCCGCGGTGGGCTGTGGAACCTCGTGGGGTGGGAGCAGCAAGAAGATCTTGCCGTTGCAGAAGAGGCCATGGCCCAGACGGATGTGAGGCACCTAGCCAACCGGATGATCGCTACGCTTTCAGCCGGGGAGCGACAACGAGTGCTGCTCGCGCGCGCCTTAGCCCAGGTGCCTCGCGTGCTGATGCTTGATGAGCCGACCGCGCATCTCGACCTCAATCATCAGCTCGATGTGTGCCGTATTCTCCAGCGTGTTCATGCGCAATTGCAGATGACAGTGCTACTCGTCTCACACGACATCAATCTGGCAAGTCAATACTGTGATCGTATTCTGGTCATGAAACAGGGAGCCGTGGTGTGCATCGGTCCTCCACAGGAGGTGATTCATCCGCGGGTCTTGACCGAGGTCTATGGCTGTCAGGTACTGGTTGACGCGCACCCCGATACGGGGTTGCCACGAGTCTC